>NZ_QMEA01000337.1 GCF_012912105.1 Brasilonema sp. UFV-L1 | reverse complement strand
GACAGGGGGATTACAGTAGAGGAGAATAGTTTGGTAAAGATGCTGCTAACACAGAAACCATGTATTGATCATTCATAGCAGCTCGCCTTGATTTTTGGCGAATACTGCGACGAAAAGTTGGTTCTCGGTCTAAAGTATTGAGGGCAATACGACGTAGTAAAGCAAAGTTTTGTGGGCTATGCAGAGAACGAATCCGAGATTTATCCTCATGGAAGGTGACATCCAACGTCCAATGAAGTGAGTTTTCAATCCCCCAATGCTGTCGAATCGCGCTACCAATTTTGTTAGCATCACTAGCGAGACTAGTAATATAAAATTGAACTTCATAGGTAGTTTTATTCCAATACTGAATCGAACGGACTACCATGACTACTGTTCTCAGTCCTACCCACTGGTGTTGTTCATAAAGTGGTGGTAGTTGTGAAACTGGGACAGTATAAACTTTACGATTTTCGATGCGGTGATGTCCTTTTTCTACCCGCTGACTAATACTCACATCAACACC
>NZ_QMEA01000336.1 GCF_012912105.1 Brasilonema sp. UFV-L1 | reverse complement strand
TACGGGAGGCAGCAGTGGGGAATTTTCCGCAATGGGCGAAAGCCTGACGGAGCAATACCGCGTGAGGGAGGAAGGCTCTTGGGTTGTAAACCTCTTTTCTCAGGGAATAAGAACTGAAGGTACCTGAGGAATCAGCATCGGCTAACTCCGTGCCAGCAGCCGCGGTAATACGGAGGATGCAAGCGTTATCCGGAATGATTGGGCGTAAAGCGTCCGCAGGTGGTTTATCAAGTCTGCTGTCAAAGAGTTTGGCTCAACCAAATAAAGGCAGTGGAAACTGACAGACTGGAGTGCGGTAAGGGCAGAGGGAATTCCTGGTGTAGCGGTGAAATGCGTAGAGATCAGGAAGAACACCGGTGGCGAAAGCGCTCTGCTGGGCCGTAACTGACACTGAGGGACGAAAGCTAGGGGAGCGAATGGGATTAGATACCCCAGTAGTCCTAGCCGTAAACGATGGATACTAGGCGTTGCCCGTATCGACCCGGGCAGTGTCGTAGCCAACGCGTTAAGTATCCCGCCTGGG
>NZ_QMEA01000335.1 GCF_012912105.1 Brasilonema sp. UFV-L1 | reverse complement strand
AGGAGATAATATTTCCGACAAGGAGCACCAAAAAACTTGAGAATCCAGCACCGCTCCTCGGTAAGGTTAGCAATTTGCTTTGTTTGGGCGATCGAAACCCGCGTGAATCGACATAAAACATTGGAACACCCAACGTAAAGTTGGAGTCGCAGTCGGTTTGCCCAATTGATTATCAATAGTCTGTTTTGATCGTAGCAAAGCTTGACGTAAAGCTTTTTGACCCAAACTATAAACAAGCAGACACAAACCCATAACCATAGCGATCGCTGCAACTCGTTCAGTCGAGTTAAGGAAAACACTGCTCGTAAAGAATAACGGGTCTTTGAGAAATCGGAAACCACGCTCAGTTGATTGTTGTGCCTTATACTCCCGCAGCAGCTGATCATCACTTAGTTGGCTCGCGTCAACAACATTTGTTGCTAAGAGAAATCTTCCAGTTCTTCGGATTTCAATATCTATCGCAGTTTGTTTTGGCACAATAGAGGCACGAACCAGGTAGTAAACATTTGCACAAGTGTCCTTACGGGGTCTACCACGACCAGTGTGTTGCCGAACTTCGTTGATTTCAATATCAGTTAGTTGATGTAGAGGTAATTTATGACCGAAAAAGAAAAGGATACAAGCCCCCAACTTATGGTATGGAGAATGTA
>NZ_QMEA01000334.1 GCF_012912105.1 Brasilonema sp. UFV-L1 | reverse complement strand
GCGGTGCCTCCTTTTGATGCCCCATGAAAAGTTATTCTTTTTGTATACCAGTTGACGAGGTCTTACACGTAAGAAATGGAGCCAGCCTTATTACTTCGAGTATTCGTGACGCCAACACAGATAAACATTACAAAGGCTGGCTCCATTTCTAGGGGACAAATGCGTGACAATTGGGGGCAACAAGAGCGCTTCAACAAAGGAGGCTTAGAACCCGTTACTTGTAATGAGGTGAGTCCAGCACGGCGCAGGAGGAGCCAGTACGCCCAGGAGGGGAGCCAGTGCGTTGCCAAGAGTTGTTTGAGCGGAGGTTTCCTCCGATCAAAGCTATGCCCTACGGGCACGCTGCGCTATCGGGGGGTTCCCGAGGCAGTGCGTTGGGCGGCTTCGCCGACTTGTAGCACCTGCCGTCTGGTTGTAGCACAAGCGCGTTCTCCCGACAGAGGTATCTGGCGTTGGTTTCAAGGGCAGAGGCGACCCGCGTTCCCGAAGGGGAGGGGTGACTCCTAGACAAAGCACAGGACTTCCTTGGTCATACCGCCCCACCAATTAACTAGTTTTTGTCCAGGATTGTCCTGATTGGGGCGGTATGACCGCCTCAAAGAGTAACCTTGAAACCTACTCAGGGATAAAGGAAGTCCTGTGCTTTGTCCGGGAAAAATGTAGCGGCACCG
>NZ_QMEA01000333.1 GCF_012912105.1 Brasilonema sp. UFV-L1 | reverse complement strand
GGCGTCCTAATGATTCCAACCCTGCTTGCAGCAACCACCTGCTTCATCATCGCTTTCATCGCTGCACCTCCAGTAGACATTGATGGTATCCGTGAACCTGTCGCAGGTTCCTTGATGTATGGAAACAACATCATCTCTGGTGCAGTTGTTCCTTCCTCCAACGCAATTGGTTTGCACTTCTACCCAATCTGGGAAGCAGCTTCCTTAGATGAGTGGTTGTACAACGGTGGTCCTTACCAATTGGTAATCTTCCACTTCTTGATTGGAGTCTTCTGCTACCTAGGACGTGAGTGGGAACTTTCCTACCGCTTAGGAATGCGTCCTTGGATCTGTGTTGCATTCTCTGCACCTGTTGCAGCAGCAACCGCAGTCTTCCTGGTTTACCCCTTAGGACAAGGTTCCTTCTCTGACGGTATGCCTTTGGGCATCTCTGGAACATTCAACTTCATGTTAGTGTTCCAAGCTGAGCACAACATCCTCATGCACCCCTTCCACATGTTAGGTGTGGCTGGTGTGTTCGGTGGTAGCTTGTTCAGTGCAATGCACGGTTCTTTGGTAACTTCTTCTCTGGTTCGTGAAACAACCGAAACCGAATCTCAAAACTACGGTTACAAGTTCGGTCAAGAAGAAGAAACCTACAACATTGTTGCAGCACACGGTTACTTCGGTCGCCTGATTTTCCAATATGCTTCTTTCAACAACAGCCGTAGCTTACACTTCTTCTTAGCAGCTTGGCCTGT
>NZ_QMEA01000332.1 GCF_012912105.1 Brasilonema sp. UFV-L1 | reverse complement strand
TACGCGTTGCTTTAACGCACCCTACAATTTAAGGTTTACTTTATAAATCATCTCTGAAGTAGCGAGCAGCACTGTAAAACTTTTTTGAGTGGTAGCCGCAGTGGTAGATGTTATCTTCTATTGAAATTAGGAAAATTAAGTTAAGCAGCTTTACCTGTACCAATGAAATTAGTGGTACAAGCTAAGCAAGTTTGCAGCGCTACGAATGTTTCGGCTTCATTAATGAGTTAGTGATACACCACTGACTGTTCATCAACTTCTGTAAAGACTTCTGGAGCCATTCAGCGACAATTATCACCATCTATACAGGAAGTATCAGCACAAAAATTACTACTAAACATTTTGGGGGCGACGCAGATTTAAATGAGCCATGTTAAACCTCTTTCACCCAACTACTGATTGAGAAGGATAACAACCTTCTATCCCTAGGTTAGCAAAAGCATTGAAAATCAGAGAGTTCTAAATGGGAAGTTGAAAAAAGGTAAAAAATTACGTAACCACCTCTATTTTCTGGGTTACATGATGAACAAGTTAAAGTTGCTCAGATACAAGTCACATCAAGGCTTATTTATACGAATCAGTCAGACGTGATTCATCTGTTTCGCGACCAATCAAGCGGTTAATGAACTTTAAAACTTTTTTCATGCTCTGTTCTCTGTGTTTCGTAATGAGTGTTTGATTTGTGATGTGTACTTAGTACGACTCAACAAGTTAAAGTTGCTCAGATATAAGTCACATCAAGACTTATTTGTATGAATCAGTCAGGCGTGATTCATCTGTTTCGCGACCAATCAAGCGGTTAATGAACTTTAAAACTTTTT
>NZ_QMEA01000331.1 GCF_012912105.1 Brasilonema sp. UFV-L1 | reverse complement strand
CACTCTGATAAAATTAGACCTAGGGTGTACCAATGATATTTTTATGAAGGCTTACGACCAGGATCTGCGTCAAAAAATTATTTCTGCTTACCATAATAGAGAAGGTTCGTATCGAAAGCTTGCGAAACGCTTCCATGTAAGTCTCAGTTTTATACAAACATTATTAGGGCGTTATTTAGACACAGGAAGTATAAAACCATTGCCACATAAAGGCGGAAAGCCAGCCAAAATAAAAGACGAACATTACCCGATTTTACAAAAATTGGTAGAAGAAAATAACGATAGCACTCTGGAAGAATTATGCGTACAAATGGAATTAAAAACTCAGATAAAAATTAGCCGAGCCGCAATGGGAAGAACATTGCAGAAACTCCAATTGACGCGAAAAAAAAACCTTACACGCGGCGGAGCAAGACACGGATAGAGTTAAAAAATTAAGACAAGAGTTTTGGGAACTTATCCGTACATTTAACCTAAATAATTTGGTGTTTGTTGATGAGTCTGGAGTAAATATAGCTATGACCAGACTTTATGCCAGGGCGTTAAAGGGAAAAAGAGCACATGGCTCTCGTCCGGATAAACGTGGTAAAAATGTAACTATCATTGGGGCGATCGCCTTACGGGGAATCGTTGCTGCAATGAGTTTTAAGGGTGGGAATGATAAAAATGCATTCTTAACTTATATTAATCAAGTTTTAGTTCCAAATTTATGGAAGGGAGCTTGTGTAGTTATGGATAATTTTAGCTCTCATAAAGTAGCAGGAATCAAAGAAGCGATTGAATCTGTGGGTGCCCATCTAATTTATTTATCACCCTACTCACCAGACTTTTCTCCAATTGAAAATTTTTGGTCAAAAGTTAAAGAATTTTTACGTTCACAACAGACGAGAACTTACTCCGATTTGGATAAAGCTATTACAGAAGC
>NZ_QMEA01000330.1 GCF_012912105.1 Brasilonema sp. UFV-L1 | reverse complement strand
TGTAGAGAACCAAAAAGAATATCCTCAACCCAGTAGTCAAAAGCCCGGATGTGGGTTTCCAATTGCCAAAATTGGTGTGATATTCAGTTTAGTGACGGGAGCCGCCGTTGCTTTGTGCATCAATGTCTTGAACACTCATGATATTAAATTAGCAAGAAAACTGTACAGTTTTCTTAAACCCAATGATGTACTTTTAGGTGATAGAGCTTTTTGCGCTTATGCTGATATGGTTGCTATTACCAAACTTGGTTGTGACGCTATATTCCGTAAGCATCAATCTCGCACAAGCACTATGCGAAAAGGTAAAATTGTTGGTGATTGTGACAAGCTTGTTACTTGGCATAAATCTAAAAGATGCCCACAAGGATTGAGTAAGGATGAATTTGATGCTCTACCTTCTGCCATAACTGTAAGAGAAATTTACTACTACATTGTTATTCCTGGTTTTCGCACTCAACAAGTCAGCTTAATTACTACTCTTTTAGATAAAGCAACTTATTCTACTCTCGAAATTGTTGGACTTTATGCTAAACGTTGGGATGTTGAATTAGATTTGAGACATATAAAAACTACCTTGGGTATGGATATTTTACGATGTAAGACTCCTTCAATGATCCGCAAAGAAATTCATGTTTATTTACTGGCTTACAATTTACTTCGGAGCTTAATGTGGTCGGCTGGGACTACTTACAATACTCCTCCAAATCGTTTATCGCTTCAAGGTACTCGACATCATTTACTGAATTTTATTCCTAAATTAGAAACTGCCCACTCTCAAAAACGCCTTCCTCTTTATCGTAGTTTGCTGAAAATTATTGTTCACAAGGTTGTCCCCGACCGTCCTGCACGCAGCGAACCACGAGTCACCAAACGCCGCCCCAAAGCTTACTCTAGATTGACCCAGCCCCGGCAAGAATTACGTAAACAATTGCAGACTGCTTAATCGATAA
>NZ_QMEA01000035.1 GCF_012912105.1 Brasilonema sp. UFV-L1 | reverse complement strand
CTACAGCCCCCAACCCCAGAGGGGACCCCTTGCCCCCTACTCTCCTTAGTCTCGCTCCCTTGAGCAAGTCACCCCATAACAAAGCTACCAAAATAGCTGCTGCTGGCATTAAGGGCAATACGTAGCTAGGAAGTTTAGTGACAGCAATCGTGAAGAAGCCAAAAACACCAACAAACCAGACAAAGGCAAATAACCCAAGTTGACTAGAGCGTTCTTGCGATCGCCAGTAGTTTCGCTGCCAAAATTTCAGCTTTGCCATTGCCAAAGGCAAGTATACTGAGTATGGTGCAAAACCTAGTAACACAACTAAAAAATAAAAATACCAAGGTGCTGAGTGACGATTGACAACACTTGTAAAACGTTCAAGATTGTGATATCCAAAAAACGAATTAATATAATTTTCGCCATTGCGCCAAATAACTAATAAATACCAAGGTACCGATAAGCACAAGGTAATCAGCAAACCTGTAAGGGGACGCATTTCGCGTAAAACTGTTTTTGCATTTCCTAAATAAAGCAAAAATAGACCGATAATCAGCGCAGGTAAAACAATTCCCACTGGTCCTTTGGTTAAAATTGCACCCGCAATCAGAATATAAAAAGCTAAATACCACCGTGCTTTCACATCTGAGTCCGAAGGTTGGGCATAGCCGAGAAAAAAGCACAATAAAGCCGAGTCCATACAGCCCACGAGCAACATATCAGAAACGCCCGTTCTCCCCCAGACAATCATTTGTGGACTCAGTGCCATAATAGCGGCTCCTAAAGCAGCAGTTAACCAGCGTCGAGTCGGACGAATCCTTTGCTTTAGGTAATCTTCTCTTGCAAAATGCCACTGTATGGTGTAAAATGCCAAACTAATTAGACCCATAGCAGCAAGCGCCGAAGGTAAACGCACTGCCCATTCATTGACTCCAAAAATCCAGTAGGCGATCGCCTGACACCAATAAATTAAAGCCGGTTTATCAAAACGAGTTTCGCCGTTGAAAAACGGAGTAATCCAGTCACCTGTAACAAACATCTGGCGCGAGGCTTCAGCAAACAGAGGCTCTGTCTCATCAATCAAGCCAATACTGCCCAAATGCCAAAAAAACGCCACTCCACCAATCAAAACTAACCATAAAATCGACAGAGTGACAATGAGAAATGGACGTTTGCCTATATAGTCCTTAATCATTAGTGAGTACTAATAGAATCAAATAAATCAACAATAGTCTAAATGCGAAATTAATCAAGATGACTGTGGCTCAGCTTTTGGGTTCCAGATCATCAAGACTACACGCTCTGGGTTCGCTACTTGACGCCAGTCCACTTAAGTTGGGAGACAAGTCTCCCACAGTAGCTCACTCATGACTAAAGACTAAAGACTAAGGACTAAGAATAAGTTGCCATTCTTTGTTTTGGGAATTCCAACTTGGTAAAGAAGTTTCTCCAACAACATATGGACCCCAGTAGCGACGGGAACCATCCTGTGCAAAGGCAACTAAAATATCTCCCTTTTGCAGTTCTAACTGACCGTTAGGCAAAGCTAGAATCAGCCCTTTCTCATTACCTTCTTGTGGAGCAAAATCCCAGTGTGCTGGGACAGCATCTTTAGTTTGTCCAGAGGAAGAGCCTTTGTTTAGAGAACGCCGCGACAATAGAGCAAGGCGCACAGGTTGATTGGTTTGATTGCTCATCCTTAAAGTTCCTGGATTCGCTGCTTTCCCACTTGATCCTTGTTGAGATGTCATAACGTTACGGTTGATCTTCCTACTGCTGCTTTCGACTTGAGAACTTTTTACGGATACTGAGGAAGCTGGTGACGCTGTACTCTGTTCCTGTTGTGTCTGAATAGGCAGTAGAGAAGATGGTTCTGGTTCCGTTGACTCAAAGGATACACTCGTCTGACGGCATCCCATTGGTAGAAAGAGCACTCCTAATGGAAAACCTACCAGAACAGCGTAATGATACACTGGCGGCTTCATGGTGATATATTATATTAATAAGTATTTTTGTGTAGCGTTGACAAAGTTACAGCCTAGTTCTAACAGTACAAAGAGTCAGAATGGACCGGAGGCGGAGCGGCTGGTGGCTCCGCTGCGTCCCGCTCCGCGCTCCAGGAGCAAAGCCACGCTTACGCTCCGCCAAGGAGTCAGAATTCAGGAGAAAGAAATGATTTTCCCGCCCGGATTTTAACTTCTTTCTAATAGTTATTTCTGTTGTGCTGTACTGGGGGCAATCTCAAGAAAGTTGCCCACCTAAGGCTGTTTGGGAACTAGTGCGTGAAATATATCATGTAGCTTGTTTGAGCAAAACAGCAGTGCTGTTGCTCACAACGAAGAAAAGTATATATTTTGTATGGTTGCTGAAAATCCAAAAGATACCCACAATACTATTTAAGCAAGCATACGCTATGCCAGATATCCTCCATAGATAAATATGTCATGATTTCTTGACTATACCTTTAAAGCAGGTAGGAAAATGCCAAAATTCATAATGCCTCTTGCAGCACCACTTTCCCACAACTCCAGTTATTGCGGAAGTTCCATTCATGCAAAACACACGTCTAAACAACTTATTGAGTACGATCGCATTGCGCTTGAGGCTATGGTTTTTCAATCCTTGGCGACGGTTGTCAGTTCTGATCATTAGTTTTTTGTTCGGCTTTTTTCTGGGAAGCGCAGTAGCAACGACAGCTGGACAAACTGCTGAATGGGACATTGTGATTGCTGGGTTTCTAGTGGTCTTGACAGATATTAGTAGTAGAATATTTTATGGTCGTAGCATACGAGAGCGACAAGCGCTTTGGGTAGAATCTCTTAATATCCTTAAAATTGGTCTGACCTACAGTCTGTTTCTAGAAGCGTTCAAACTTGGCTCGTGAAGAGAGATGGGGAGACCTCCTGCGGAGGAATTCAAAATTCAAAATTCAAAATTCAAAAAAAGATTCTTTAATGCGTGAATTTTGAGATTGCTTCGCGTGGAAGAAGTATTTTCTCCCCTAACTCTCCCAACTCTGTGAGGTGACTTCTGACTTCTGATTTCTGACTCCTGACTTCTAATTCATGACTAATAATAATTTGTGCTTATCTTTAGCAAAAGAACTGGTATCTGATCGCCAACAGTTAGGGCGTCCTCTCATACAAGGTATTCTAGGAGGACAAGGAACGGGCAAAACGACAATGTGTAACCTTTTGTCCCAAACTCTCACACAATTGGGATATCGCACTCTGAGTCTATCTTTAGATGACTTGTACAAAACATATGATGAGCGATTAGCATTAAAACAGAAAGACCCGCGCTTAATTTGGCGTGGTCCTCCAGGAACACACGATGTAGAATTAGGTTTAAAAGTACTGCGCCAGATCCGCGAGTGCAAAACTCCTGTTACAGTCCCCCGCTTTGATAAATCTCTCCATTCGGGCGCTGGCGATCGAACAACTCCGGAAATCGTGGAGAATGTGGATATTGTCTTGTTTGAAGGTTGGTTTGTAGGTGTACGACCAATTGATCCTACTGTGTTTGATACCGCACCGCCGCCAATTCTTACAGATGAGGATAAAAGGTTTGCCCGTGAGATGAATAGCAAACTCGGCAACTACCTTCCACTATGGGAGCTGTTGGATAACCTGATTTTGCTGTATCCTAAAGATTATCGACTTTCTTTAGAGTGGCGCAAACAGGCAGAACGGCAAATGATTGCTGCTGAACAATCAGGAATGAGTGAACAAGAGGTGGAGCAATTTGTGTACTACTTTTGGCGTTCTCTCCACCCAGAACTGTTCATCAATCCGTTAGTGAAATCTCCGACTTTTGTTGATTTAGTGATTTCAGTCAATACTGACCATTCATTTGGTGAAGTTTATCGCCCAAAAAATGTTTAGATTCGATTTTTAATTTGCCACAGGCTTTTGATAAAAATGAAATGTATGCTTGTATTCTGTATTGGGTACTAGGTATTCAGCAGTGGATAAAGGTTCAAAAAAGTAGTCTTCAAATTTCTTTAAATTATCACACTCGGTAGTCACAGAAATAGGTCTATACTGAGGTACATTATTCCACCCAAAGACTAAAATACCTCCTTGACGAAGAGCATTAAAGCATTGATGAAATGACTCTTCAGTATCCTCTTTGGTGTTGATTCCGTGTCCAAAAACCCCATTATAAATGAGCACATCGAAATAACCACTTTCTATGTGACGACTCAAATTCAAGAAACTGTCAACAATATGTCTTTGCGAGCCGTATCTTTTCTTCCATTCCTCAATTTCTATTGTCCAGTATTCCTTGTTTTTAAATAACTTTCGATAAGGTTTGGTGTACCAATCGCACCCAATAAAAAGTATTTTGTGATATTCAGAACGGGAGACAAAGTAAGGAATAATCACATCTTCTAAAACGAGGCGATCTGGAGAATTGAGATACAAATCAAATCCACGAAACCGAGCAACTGAAAGTTGATAGAAAAAGTATCTGATTCTACCCGTAAGTTTACGAGCGAATACCGTTGGTTTCCAAATCGCTTCTGTTTGTGCCATTATCTTTAAACTTATATAAAGGATAAAAGCTCATCTTAAATATAATAAGAAAAAAGGATAGAGCTTTTGATTGTTTGACAAAGTGAGATTTGTCACTCAATACTATAAGTATTTTTATTGAAAAACAAGTGCTCTTATTTAAGAAATGTTTAACTCTTTTTTAACGTACTCCACAAAATTCAAGAGTTTGTCACTTCTACCCTCCTCTATCCTCCCGACTTGAGGTGTAACACAGAGACACGGAAATGTCTATATCTATCTATAGAAGATGAGGTTTTTGGCGGTAATACGACTCTAGAAAGACGTGAAGACCGATCCAGTGACTAGCTCCCCTCTTTTTACAATGGCGATATAGAAACAAACTATACACTTGTTCTATCCGCGCATGCGCGTGTACTTAGAGTCATTCACTCTTATGTAAGTCTATGCAACCAACTAATCCAAACCAATTTACAGAAAAAGCCTGGGAAGCGATCGCCCACACACCAGATATTGCTAAACAATATCAACATCAGCAGATTGAAAGTGAACACCTGATGAAAGCACTGTTGGAACAAGAAGGACTAGCCAATGGTACTTTTACTAAAGCAGGTGTGAATCTGCAAAAACTGCGCGAACGCGCTGAACAATTTATCCAAAATCAGCCCAAAGTTTCTGGTAGCAGCAGTTCTGTCTACTTAGGACGCAGCTTGGATACTCTTTTAGACCGCGCTGACGGTTATCGTAAAGAGTTGCAAGATGAGTATATATCTATTGAACATCTGTTGCTGGGTTACGCAAAAGATGATCGTTTTGGCAAAAAGTTGTACCAAGAATTTGGGTTAGACGAAAGTAAGCTTAAAAATATTATTAAACAAATTCGTGGGAGCCAAAAAGTGACCGACCAAAATCCAGAAGGTAAATACCAATCACTGGAGAAATATGGACGCGACCTGACAGAAGCTGCCCGTCAAGGTAAACTTGACCCAGTGATTGGACGTGATGATGAAATTCGCCGCACTATTCAAATTCTTTCGCGTCGTACCAAGAATAATCCTGTGCTGATTGGTGAACCAGGCGTTGGTAAAACTGCGATCGCCGAAGGACTCGCCCAACGTATTATAGCTGGAGATGTACCCCAGTCTCTCAAAGACCGCAAACTCATCGCTTTAGATATGGGTGCTTTGATTGCGGGAGCAAAATTCCGAGGTGAATTTGAAGAACGCCTAAAAGCAGTCTTAAAAGAAGTTACCGAGTCGAACGGTAGTATAGTTTTATTTATTGATGAAATTCATACCGTTGTCGGTGCTGGTGCGACTCAAGGCGCAATGGATGCTGGTAACTTGTTAAAGCCGATGTTGGCGCGGGGTGAACTGCGCTGTATTGGTGCGACAACTTTAGACGAGTACCGTAAGTATATTGAAAAAGACGCTGCTTTGGAAAGACGCTTCCAACAGGTTTATGTCGATCAACCCAGCGTGGAAGATACCATTTCCATTTTGCGCGGTTTGAAAGAACGGTATGAAGTTCATCACGGGGTGAAAATTTCTGATAGTTCTTTAGTTGCAGCTGCGACATTATCTAGTCGATATATTAGCGATCGCTTTTTACCAGACAAAGCAATTGACTTGGTAGACGAAGCTGCAGCTAGACTAAAAATGGAGATTACCTCCAAACCCGAAGAACTCGACGAAATTGACCGTAAGATTCTGCAACTAGAAATGGAAAAGCTGTCGCTGCAAAAAGAAAGCGATCCAGCATCCAGAGAACGTCTAGAAAGACTAGACAAGGAACTTGCAGATTTTAAAGAAGAACAAAGAGCACTGAGTGTTCAATGGCAGTCTGAAAAAGATATTATCACCAAAATTCAGTCTGTCAAAGAAGAGATTGACCGCGTGAACTTGGAAATTCAGCAAGCAGAACGCGATTATGACCTCAACCGTGCTGCTGAGTTAAAATACGGCAAGTTAACAAGTTTGCATCGCGATTTGGAAGCAGTGGAAACTGAACTTGCTCAAGCACAACGCACTGGAAAATCTTTATTACGTGAGGAAGTCACTGAAGCTGACATTGCGGAAGTCATTTCTAAGTGGACAGGGATTCCGATCAGCAAGCTGGTAGAATCAGAAAAAGAAAAACTACTGCACTTAGAAGATGAACTGCATCATCGCGTGATTGGACAACAAGAAGCAGTCACAGCTGTCGCAGATGCAATTCAGCGTTCTCGTGCTGGACTCGCTGATCCGAATCGTCCTACAGCAAGCTTTGTTTTCCTTGGTCCTACAGGTGTAGGTAAAACAGAACTTGGGAAAGCTTTAGCTGCGTATATGTTCGACACCGAAGAAGCACTGGTGCGGATAGATATGTCCGAGTACATGGAGAAACACGCCGTTTCCAGACTTATCGGTGCGCCTCCGGGATACGTGGGTTACGATGAAGGCGGACAACTGACTGAAGCAATTCGTCGTCGTCCTTACGCGGTGATTTTGTTCGACGAAATCGAAAAAGCCCATCCAGATGTCTTTAACATTTTCCTGCAAATTCTTGATGATGGTCGAGTCACTGATGCTCAAGGTCATACAGTAGACTTCAAGAATACTATCATCATCATGACCAGCAACATCGGTTCGCAATATATCTTAGATGTGTCAGGAGATGACTCACGCTATGATGAAATGCGTCATCGAGTGATGGAGGCGATGCGAAATAGCTTCCGTCCAGAGTTTCTCAATCGTATTGATGAAGTTATCATCTTCCACAGTTTGCAGAAACAACAATTGCGTCAGATTGTACTATTGCAATTGGATAGATTGCGGCAAAGATTGAGCGATCGCAAGATGTCTCTCAAACTTTCCGATGCTGCTCTTGACTTTTTGGTCGAAGTAGGGTATGATCCTGTGTTTGGGGCGCGTCCCCTAAAGCGAGCAATTCAACGTGAGTTAGAGACTCAAATTGCTAAAGCTATCTTGCGTGGGGAATTCAATGATGGGGATACCATCTTTGTGGATATTGAGAATGAGCGTCTTTCCTTCAAGCGCTTACCTGTGGAGATATTCACAAGCTAATTTGTAGAGATGATTTCGTGCAAATACGCAGAGGCGCAGAGTTTGAAAAGAGCGCCTTTGCGTTTTTTTTAACTTAAGAGCTTTTACATTTTGACTCTAGAGTCATCATACCTTCGGTGCGCTCTTACCTATCCAACTGACAGCGATGGTAATTCCTTGCTGACAGAAAGAAACTTCCGCAATCGTTCCAGACACGTAAACTTCATCACCCACTTGAAATCCCTTAAGATCACCAACGAGGGTATAAAGCTCATTCGCAGCAGTTCGTAAAGCTTGACACTCGACTCCCTCATCAGTCAGAACTCCCTTGACGCAAATGGTCTTGCTTCTATTGTCCAACAAAGCCACCTTGCTATTGGTAGAAGCATAGATTCTGACACCTCTTAAGTTGTCTGGTATACTTTGTAGGAGGTAATTAGCCTCTATCGATGTGATGACTTGTGCAACAATGTTTTCTGGTGGTTCAGCTATGAAATCGAAGTCGTAGATGCCATCAACAGGTGGTTGAATATAAATGTATGGAATCAGCTCAGCATTTTTCCAGCCTGGGGTGGTAACGGTTCCTTTTGCTGTAATATTCAACTTGGGTGGAAAGCTTTCTGCGATGGATAGCTGGACATCTTGCACTTCTAAGACTTTGTTTTGGACCATTGTTAGTTGTACTCCTTGTTGTAAGTTGAGTTTTGTTGAGCAAAAGGTAAAGCTTGCTTCACCTTCTACACTCCTAATAGGTGCAATTGAAATCAACTTACGCAGAGTCAAACAAACGAAGCCTGCTAAAGCAGGCTTCGTTTGTTTAGTTCCAGGCTGAAGGCTGTGAGGTTAACCGTAACCGTTTGCACTACAGACTTGTTATAACCCCAATACTGCTAAAACATCGCCAGCGTGGGTAGATGTATTAACACTGGAGTCAACGTGAGTGATTTTGCCGTTACCGTCAATGACGTAAGTAACGCGCTTAGCATATCCACCACCATCAACATCGTATGCTTTGATTAAAGTTTGATCAGTATCAGCCAGTAGTGGAAAATTGAGATTATATTTTTGAGTGAATGCTTGGTGGGAGGCTTCATCATCTGCGCTGACTCCCAGCACTACCACATCTTTATTTTTGTAGTCGTCACTAGCATCCCGAAAGCTACAGGCTTGTTTGGTACAGCCTGGAGTATCGTCTTTGGGGTAGAAATACAAAACCACTGTCTTACCTTTGAAATCAGACAACGAAACAGTGTTGCCGTTGGTGTCTTTGACGGTAAATGCAGGTGCATCGCTACCAACTGCTAAGGGCATAGTTTTCGTATCTCCACTATACAAGGTTAGCTTCAGGGCAAATTGTTTTTTATAACATGATTCTTTTTTCCCTGATGGTGGCTATTGTATCAAACTTTATATATTTTTTTGAAGTTATATCTACTGTAGAGATTCGATGACATTTGTAAAAAATTTGATTGTGATTAGCGATCGCCTGTATGTGCCCAGAAGGTTTCCTTCAGAAAATCTTCTCCCCAAATCGGAGATTTGGGGCACTCTACGGAACAGACTGGGGCGACTGTCTTCACCTACACCCCTACACCCCTATACCCCTATACCCGCCCCGTTGGCGCAGCCACCCTTTCAGGGCTAGGGGCTTGGTCAGTGACTCAACTTTCCTCAGAATATTTCTAAACAACCGGACTTCAGAAATGATAGATGTGGGTGCAATTACCCTCAAACTCGGTATCGAACTGCAAAATGTTTTAGAAAATATCCGAGCCAACTTAGATAATGATGTTCTCATCTTTACCAAACAAGAATTTGTAAATTTTGAGAAAAAATATTGGGCGACTAGAACCCCAATTGGGTTTATATTTAACCTCATGCTCACAATGGGTTTTGTTGTTGGTGTGGTTATTGTCTATCAAATTCTTTATAGTAATATATCTACTCAAATGACTGCCTATGCTACTTTGAAAGCTATAGGCTATGAAAATAATTATTTATTATATGTCGTATTTCAACAAGCTTTTATATTAGCAGTTATCGGTTATATACCAGGATTTGCTATTTCTTTAGGGATATATGATGATGCTATGAAAACTACTAAATTACCAATCATCATGAGCTTAAATAATATATTAATTATCTTGATATCAACAATTTTCATGTGTATGACTTCTGGGTTGCTGGCTATGAATAAACTCCGCTCTGCAGATCCGGCAGATATTTTCTAGCGTATTGGTCAAGTCATCGTATTAGAATAAACTTATTGAGAACTAAAGATAAATAAAGTCGTCAAACTTACACAATGCCTAATGTTGATTCCCAAAACCAGAAAACTTTTACCTATCCTCGCAACACCATAAAACGAGCCGAACGAGCCATAGTATGTTCTCCCTTCAATCCTTGCTTGTTTGAAACAATGCGCTCTCGTCGAGTGGCATTAAGTGAAATGACTGCTAACCTCGGTGTGAAAAATGGCTACACAAAACATCATATCTCAGAGTTAGCAGCAGATAATGCACTCGTGTGGCTGATCCAAGTGGGTGTTCTGCGGCGCGAAGTCGATGGTCAGGGAATTACAGACAGTTTCCGCCTCACTCCTCTTGGTCGTCAGATAGTAGAACAATTTCAAAAAAAATCTTGGCGGACTCCTACATGGAGTGATAACCTATACAATGCTGCTACTCGCTGGTTTAGGCTACCCTTTTAAAATCAAGGGTATAGAAAAGTTAAGAGTGGCAAACTAAAAGGTAGTTAACTAGTTCTTTATTTGCTACCATTTATTAGTAAAAGCTAGTAAATGTTCATGGCATACATACCACTCAGAAAGGCGGTCGAGTTTCTGGGTTTGAGTCCGAACACTTTGAGGAAGTACGCTGATGAAGGGAAAATCAAGAGCATCAAAAACGCGGCGGGGCAAAGACTCTACGACGTTGAATCGTATGTGCGAGGCGACTCAATTAGATCTGCACGCCACTCTCCTCAACGGGGGGAACCCTCCGCAGTCGCCACAACGGGGGGAACCCCCGCAAGGCGCTGCTCTGGGCACGGAGATGGCTCCACTATTTGTTACTGCCGAGTCTCATCCTCAAAACAGCGAGACGACCTCAATCGACAAGTTGTCTACATGCAATCTCTCTACCCAGAAGCAGAAATCATCAAAGACATCGGGTCGGGACTCAACTTTAAGCGCAAAGGATTGCGTACCATACTGGAACGGCTTTTGCGAGGAGATAAGTTCACGCTTATTGTTGCCTGTCGCGACAGATTGTGCAGGTTTGGGTTTGAACTTATACAATACATGGTCGAACAAAACGGTGGACAAATCGTGGTTCTCGACAAAACTGTATACTGCCCAAACTCAGAACTTACCCAAGATTTACTCTCCATCCTTCACGTCTTTTCATGCAGGATGCACGGACTCCGTAAATATAGTCAAAAAATCAAAGAAGATTTATCTAAAACTGAGTCCAGCACAGAAAACGATTCTTAAAAAATGGTTTGGTGTTTCCAGGTTTGTTTACAACGAAACTATTCGTTACTTGCAACAACCAAACACGAAAGCCAATTGGAAAGAAATCAAAACCGGTATTTTGCATTCTTTGCCTGATTGGTGTAGCGAAGTACCTTATCAAATCAAATCAATTGCGGTTAAAGATGCTTGCACCGCAGTCAAGAATGCAAAGAGAAAGTATAAAGATGGTGGCGGTATTAGTAGATGTAGATTTCGCTCCAGGAAAGACCCGGTTCAATCTTGTTACATCCCTAAATCTGCTGTAAAAGATGCGGGGATATATCACACCATTTTAGGTAAAGTCGTCTACAAAGAGGACTTGCCAACGAGCTTCGGGGATTGCAGATTGGTATTAGCTTACGGCGATTACTATTTGTCCGTCCCCGTGGAAAGTCCACGACGCGAAACCGAGAACCAAGGGCGCGTCGTGGCTTTAGACCCTGGAATTAGAACATTTTTAACCTTCTTTAGTGAGGATTCATTTGGCTGGTTGGGTGAAGCTGCTAATTTAAAAATCCAAAAGCTCTGCTTTAAATTGGATAAATTAATTGGCAAGATATCCAAAGCTAAATGTTCCCGGAAGAAAAGATTAAAAATGGCTGCAACTCGTCTGCGTGGAAAAATAAAATCCCTCGTAGATGAATTGCACAAAAAAGTAGCGAAGTTTTTGATTGATAGCTTTGACGTGATTCTACTTCCTACTTTTGAAACATCCAACATGTCTAGGAAAGCAAAAAGAAGAATACGTTCCAAGTCTGTTCGCCAAATGCTGACATTAAGTCATTATCAGTTCAAGTTATTCATTAAACATAAAGCGTTTGAGAATAACAAGATAGTGCTTGATGTATCGGAAGCATATACGTCCAAAACAGTGAGTTGGACAGGTGAAGTAATCAAGAATTTAGGCGGGTCTGAAACAATTAAATCTCCATCCACCTTGTTGAAGATGGACAGAGATTTAAATGGTGCGCGGGGAATATTTCTCCGTGCATTGGTTGATACGCCTTGGTTAAGAGAGAATCTTAACTTTTGTATTTGTTAGTATTTGTTAGCAAAAAAGTATCGGAACAATCAATACGAAAGTTTCAACTCAGTTTATGAAGTCCTAATCATAGTGATGTGATTTAATGGGTGAAATCTTGATTTTTTAGTCCTAGTCAGGAGTTCATGGTCCGAAAACTCATGACTCATTTCGCCATTTGAATGAACAGACCCAAGCTGGAAAAACAAATATTTGATTATGAAAGCCTTATGAAAGCAATTATGATAGTGGGAACAACATCCCACGCAGGGAAATCACTATTAACCGCAGCTATTTGTCGTATCTTGTCGCGACGTGGCTGGCGAGTGGCTCCCTTCAAAGGTCAAAATATGGCTTTAAATGCTTATGTGACTGCTAATGGTGGAGAAATTGGCTACGCCCAAGCAGTACAAGCTTGGGCTGCGGGAGTTGTTCCTTGGGTAGAAATGAACCCGATTTTACTCAAACCACAAGGAGATATGACCTCTCAAGTCATTATCAAGGGAAAACCTGTGGGTAAAGTCGGCGCAGCAGAGTACTATGAACAATATTTTGAACTAGGGTGGCGGGCGATTGAAGAATCTCTACAGCATTTGAGTACAGAATTTGATATGCTGGTTTGCGAAGGTGCTGGTAGTCCTGCTGAGATTAACATTAAGCACCGAGATTTAACTAACATGCGGGTGGCAAAATACTTAAATGCATCAACTCTATTGGTTGTTGATATTGACAGAGGTGGTGCTTTTGCCCATGTCATAGGAACTCTGGAGTTACTGGAGCCAGATGAACGTGCTTTGATTCGCGGTATAGTGATTAACAAATTCCGTGGACAGCGATCGCTCTTAGAATCAGGAATAAGATGGTTGGAAGAACGCACTGGTATTCCAGTTATTGGTGTTATCCCTTACTTGGAACAGATATTCCCTGCAGAAGATTCCCTTGACCTTTTGGAACGTGGAACACAAAAATTACAAACTGAACTCAACATCAGTGTCATCCGTTTACCCAGAATTTCCAACTTTACCGACTTTGACCCACTAGAATCAGAACCGACAATTTCGGTAAAATACATAAGCCCTAAGCAAGAATTGGGACATCCTGACGCACTGATTATTCCTGGTACAAAAACGACAATTCCTGATTTGATAATGCTGCAAAAAAGCGGTATGGCAGAAGCAATTCAACACTACGCAGCAGCAGGTGGTACAGTATTGGGGATTTGTGGTGGCTATCAAATATTAGGTCAGATGATAGCCGATCCAGAGGGGATTGAAGGACAAGCTGGTAGATATCAAGGACTAGGGTTGTTACCCATAAAAACCGTGATCACAGGACAGAAAATCGCTCGTCAGCGCCAAGTGACCTCACATTATCCACAAACAGGCTTACCCGTCATCGGATTTGAAATCCACCAAGGGCGATCGCGTATAGAAATTCCTCCAACAGAGACCGAAAACTACCATACTCTGTTTGATGATGCTAATTTAGGTTTAGTGGATCGTTGCTTATCAGTTTGGGGTAGTTATCTCCACGGTATTTTCGACAACGGTCCTTGGAGACGCGCTTGGTTAAATCGCCTACGTCAACAGCGGGGTTTAAAATCTTTACCTACAGGCGTTGCCAATTACCGCGAACAAAGAGAGCATATTTTAGACTCTGTTGCCACTGAAGTTGAACATCATTTAGACTTAACATCCTTTTTGTCTTGAGGTCGTTTTCATGACTGTTCACGTCCGCTTCTTACCAGATGATGTTACAGTTGATGCCAAAGTGGGAGAACCACTGCTGGACGTGGCAGATCGAGCTGGGGTGTTTATTCCCACCGGTTGTCTTATGGGGTCGTGTCACGCTTGCAGTGTGGAAGTTGAGGATGGAAACACCATCCGCGCTTGCATTACAGCAGTACCACCAGGATGTCAGGAATTGACTATTAACTTGTTTGGCGATCCAACTTGGTAATACTGATTGTTGGTTAGTAATGGTTAAGCACTACCATCTATAGCAATCCTACTAAATGATTCGTCAGATAAAGAAACCTGGTATCTGGAAGATACCGGGTTTCTAAAACTCAGTATTTTCTGACTAATGATTCCGGATTGCTATATCTTCAAATGCAAGACTTCTGCGCAAAGAGGTACACTCAAGATGATGTGGATTCATAGTTCCTACCTCTGTTATGACCTCTACCATTGATTCCTTGCCACCAAATTTAGCTAAAATCGTTCAACGCTTTCAACGGTCTTCTGACCCAAAGAGACGTTACGAACAGCTGATCTGGTACGGTCAGCGACTCAAGGAGTTTCCAGAAGCTGACAAATTACCAGAAAACAAAGTTTCTGGCTGTGTTTCTCAAGTTTATATCACAGCAACTTTGGAAGACGGTAAAGTCATCTTCCAAGGTGACTCAGATTCTCAATTAACTAAAGGATTAGTAGGGCTTTTAGTCGAAGGGTTAAATGGACTAACCCCCAGTGAAATAGTGCAATTGACCCCAGATTTTATTCAAGAGACTGGTTTAAATGTCAGCCTCACACCTTCGCGAGCTAATGGGTTTTACAATATTTTTAAAACAATGCAAAAGAAAGCTTTGGAATTTCAGTTAATTGCTAATGACTAACATAAAATAGCAGAATCATCTGTCAGAATCTTTCCTCCAGGCATAAGGCGACGCGAACAAAAGTAAAAAAGTGTTACCATACTAGGCTTTGAGACTGAAGTTTTGCATTTCACTCGTCCGCAAATCGCGCTTAGTTAATAGTCAGTAGTCGATAGTCGAGAGGAAAAAACGATGAATTTTCAGACTATGGACTCTAGACTGTTGACTAATAAGAGAACTGAAATAGCCAAATCTAATAAGAAAATATATTACTATGTCAACCAACTTATTATCTGCATCTTCCAAGAGTGAGATTGGTGGAGTGATTCAAGAATATTTCTGGAAGTACGAAAACCAGCAATTACGTATTGTCTATGAAACTCTTGGAAAAGGTCCACAACTTTTGCTACTTCCAGCTTTTAGTACCGTTTCCATGCGTTCAGAAATGGGTGAAATAGGTAAGTTGCTTTCTCCTCATTTTCAAGTTGTAGCAGTCGATTGGCCTGGTTTTGGGCAATCTTCACGCTTACCAGTAAACTACGGTCCAGCTTTGTATCAGCAATTTCTGAAAGATTTTGTCACATCTGTATTAAAAACACCAGTAGCAGTGGTTGCGGCTGGTCATAGTGCAGCTTACGTTCTACAACTGGCGAATCAACTTCCAACAGTATTTTCACGTATAGTCTTGGTAGCTCCTACCTGGCGTGGTCCTCTGCGTGTCATGGGGGTAAATCCGCAAATCAGAGGCATGTTTCGAGAGTTAGTGCGATCGCCTTTTATTGGTCAAATTCTTTACAAACTAAATACTTTACCTTCTTTTCTCAAGCTTATGTATCGTCGCCATGTCTATGCTGATGCGGCTATACTCACCCCCGACTTCATCGAGTATAAATGGCGCAATACTCAACAAAGTGGGGCAAGATATGCTCCCGCTGCGTTTGTCACTGGTACCCTTGATGCTGTAGATAACCAAGCTGATTTTCTAGCACTTGTTCAAGGTTTATCTGTACCATTGAAAGTCGTGATTGGAGAGTCCAGTCCTTCCAAATCCCGTGCAGAAATGGATGCTTTGACAGCTTTAAGCAAAGTACAAAAAGTCGTTCTTCCTGGTTCATTGGGAATGCATGAGGAATATCCAACAGCTATTGTCGAGGCGGTTCAGGACTTTTTGTTGTCTAGTACTGTCTGAAAGACTGATTTTGAGGGCTTCCCGCAGGGAAATATTCTTATGCGATTGCGCAAAGCGCAGACGCTAAAAGCGTATCGCCATCCATAATGTATTAGAGCGCAACCTATTCCCCATCGCCGACTTTGACTCATGCCTGTTCGGCTGTTACGAAACAGCGTACCAAGCACTGAATGCCGGAGTTGAGGAAGCAGCATCTGACTTTGGCGAAAACATAAAATAATTAGGGAAATTCTTCACAGAAGAAATCTGATCATCGTAAGCGCTGGTTTATCCAGAACGCCTGTTATTCTCTCGCTTGATAAGACGCCAGATTATCGATACCCAGATGTCTGTTGTCCGATTGGACATGAACGACTGGTGACAAATTAATACGCGCGTTGCGTTCAAAGAGATAATTTCATAAACGAACCACGTTAGCGCAGCGTGTCCGTTCGCTCTTAGCGTGCCGCAGGCATAGGACATAGACGCGCTCTTCGTAGCGTGCGCCCTTGGCGCTAAGAGCGCTAAGGAAGAAAAAAGAAGATTACCTGTATGAATGCAACTTGGTATAAGCAAAACAAGCCTTATTTTCGCCTACAGTATTGACTGCTACTCAGACTCCACAGGAAGACGTGTATAATTTTGTATATAATGTGGTTGAGTAATTCCTGTATGCAGGCGTGGATCGGCGATAGCGAAGCGCTGCTGCGAAGCGCAGATCGCATCACCAGCAATCACTTGCAAAGGCAAAACACCCGCCCACACTGGCAAGCTATAATCTTCCTCATCATCTAGTGGTGGACCTGTCCGCACTTTAGCAGATGCTTCTGTAATCGGAAGGGAAAGTACTAAAGTTCCCTGTAATTCCTGACGATTGGGTGGACGTACCTCAGCCCATCGTTCTGGTACAATATGCTCAGTAAAAGCTCGCAGTGCTTCTAGCTTTTCGTCAGCGTCTTGCACGAAGCTAGCTGTACCAAATATCACAACAGAACGGTAGTTCATAGAGTGGTGAAACGCTGACCGCGCCAGTACTAAACCATCTAGTAAAGTGACTGTTACACAAACTTCGATACCAGTAAGCAGAGAACGTAACATTCGGCTTGCAGGAGAACCGTGAATATAGAGTTTGTCTTCCACACGACCGTAAGCAGTTGGAATCACGAACGGTTGGTTGTCTACAACAAATCCCACATGACAAATCAACCCTTCATCTAAAATCTCATAGATAAGCTGACGCTCATAATGACCGCGCTGAGAAACTCGCTTAATTGAGGTGCGTTGTGTGGGAGTGAACTGTTCCTGGTTGATTTGATTATTTAAGGTACTCATAGTTTTGTACTCCAATTGCGATTCTTTTATGGGATGGACATCTTGCCTGTGCGCCTCGATTCTTGCTACAAAGAAGTATTACTACCTTCGGTGCTTTTAATTACATCTACTCTCTGTTTCCTCCTCTGCGTACTCTGCAACGGACACATTGCTCAACGGGAGCCAGCGCTGCAGGAGGAGCCAGTACTTGATGAGGGGAGCCAGTGCGTTGCGGGGGTTCCCCCCGTTGTAGCACCTGGCGTTCTCCCTCCGTAGGTATCTGGCGTTGGTTTCCCGACAGAGACGTCTGGCGTTGGAGAACCCCCGCACACAAGTGTCCTCGCCTCTGCGGTTTTTTAAAACGCTAATTTACGGTATAAAAGCAGTATCAATTAAGTCCAATTGCATAGCATTACCACTGAAAAAACCAAGACTTTCATAAACTGGTTTACCCATTGCAGAGGCGTCAAGACGTACTCGCGTACAACCAATTTCTTTCAAATAGTTAACCGTCGTGCTAATTAATTGCTTGGCAATGCCTTGCCTGCGGTAAGATGGTTCGACATAAACGCCCCAAATGTAACCAGTTTTGCGAAATTGTTTCTTGAGAATATTTGGGTAAAGACCTTTGACTGTATAGAGTTGACAACTTGCAGAACCAACAATTGCACCATCAACCTCTGCCACAAATGCTTTGTAAAATAAATTCTGACGAGCCTGCTCTATAAACTGAAGGATAATATCAACCCAATCAGAGTTAATAGCATCATCAGGAACACCAATATCTTTCGACATATGATAAAAGTGCTTTGCAATAAGTGAGTCTTCCTGTTGAGTCGCTTCTCTAATAGCAATTTTCATCTTCACAAATCCAACTGCATGCCATTACCACTGAAAAAACCAAGACTTTCATAGACTGGTTTACCTAATGGAGAGGCATTGAGACGTATTTGTGTACAACCCACTGCTTTCAAATGGTTAACCGTCATGCTAGTGAGTTGCTTGGCAATTCCTTGTCTACGATAAGCTGGCTCAACGTAAACGCCCCAAATATATCCATATTTACGGTAATGTGGCATGAGAACATTAGGGTATAAACCTGCGTAGAGTTGACAACTTGCACAACCAACAACTGCACCATCAACTTCTGCCACAAAGGCTTTGTAAAACAAATCCCGACGCGCCTGTTCTATATACTGGAGAGTTATCTCAAGCCAGTTAGGATTGATAGCATTATCAGGAACACCCATATCTTGCCACATATGGCAAAAGTGCTTTGCAATCAGTGAGTCTTCTTGTGAAGTAGCTTCTCTGATAGTGATTTGTTGTTCTATCAGCATTTTTGGGGACTTTGAATTTCAACAACATTAGCGTAATTCTTCAAAGTGGTCTTCTACAAGAGCCACTTTTATGATTTGATATAAGTCCACTTTGAAAGCTCAGCAAGTATGGATTTTGCGATAACGCTGGATAGCAATTCGCCTTCACCACTTCATCAACAGCTTTACGAAGAACTCCGCTACTGCATTCTTGGCGGAAGATTATCGCCAGGAAGACGCATTCCTTCCACACGTCAGCTTGCCAAATCTTTAGGGATTTCTCGCACGACTGTGACTCAAACTTATGATCAACTTTTGAGTGAGGGCTACATAGAAACTGTTGTCGGTTCTGGTACTTTTGTTTGCACTCAACTTCCTGATGATTTACTACGTTCAACACCTATTCCATCAACTGGGAAAATAGCTCGTCCACCAATCAAGTTGTCTCAGTATGGTGATTCTTTAATTAAGACAGAAGATGTCCCTAGAATTGCTGAACCGGAAATGCCAATTAACTTCCGCTACGGACGACCAGCGTTAGACGAGTTTCCTCTCAACCTGTGGCGTAAGCTACTTTCTCATTACTGTTGCTCTGATTTGCAATGGCTTGATTACTCAAGGGATATTCTAGGATACAAACCTTTGCGGGAAGCTATTTCTCGATATCTCTCTCGTTCCCGCGCTGTTAAATGTGAAGCAGACCAAGTGCTAATTGTCAATGGTATGCAGCAAGCACTTGATTTAATTGTGCGCTTGTTCATTGAACCTAATAATGTTATCGGTTTAGAAGACCCAGGTTACTTAAGCGCACGGCTTATCTTTCAGACTCAGGGTGCTAAACTCTTACCTATTGCTGTGGATGAGTCTGGTTTAGTTGTGAAAGACTTAGCTCACTATTCCAATGAACAAATCCGGCTTGTTTATGTGACACCTTCTCACCAGTTCCCCACAGGTGCAATACTTTCTCTACCTCGACGGTTAGAATTACTCACTTGGGCACGACAAACAGGAGCTTTCATCATCGAAGACGACTATGATAGTGAATATCGCTATGGTGACAGACCTATTCCAGCTTTGCAAGGATTGGATCGCAGTGATTCTGTACTTTATATTGGTACGTTTTCCAAAGTGCTGTTTCCTTCGCTGCGGATTGGTTATTTGGTTCTGCCAAAAAGTTTGGTTTCTGTTTTTGCTCGTGGTAAATGGTTGAGCGATGTCTGACGACAAGCCGCTTCGCGTCTACGCCACTTACCAATACTAGAACAACAAGTTCTTACAGACTTTCTCAACCAAGGGCATTTAGAACGTCATATTAGAAAAATGCGATCGCTTTACGATCGGCGTCGTCAAGCCCTTGTGAAGGCATTAAATGTTCATTTTGGGGAAAAAGCAACGATTTTAGGCGAAAAAGCCGGAATCCATGTCATGGTGCGACTACACACCCCTTTTAGCGATGAAGAGATTATAAGGCGTGCTGCTTTGCATGGTATCTGCATGATGTCTGCTGCACCTCATGATCTCAGACCGCATTCTCAAGGTGAGTTTATCTTTGGTTACGGTGAACTAACAGAGCAACAGCTTGAAGAGAGCATTTGTAGAATAGCTCAAATTTTGAACACCAAAGAAACTCAAATGTGAACAAGAATGGAATAGATTTCGCAAGAATGTGCAAGATTACAGTTGCTGAGATTCCGTAGAATACTTACGCTTTTAAAAATAGAGAATTTTTATGGCAAGTTCTTCTCATCGGGTATGGTTTATTACTGGTAGCTCAACTGGTTTTGGTCGGACGTTAGCAGAAGCAGTACTGGACAAGGGTGAGACAGTGGTACTCACCGCACGTAAACCGGAGCAGGTAGAAGATTTAACAGCCAAGTTTCCAAATCGTGCCTTAGCGGTGCGGTTGGATGTGACGAAACCTGAGGAGGTGAGGGAGGCGGTGAAGCAGGCGATCGCCACCTTTGGACGCATTGATGTTTTAGTCAACAATGCCGGATACGGAACGATGGGCGCAATTGAAGAACTGAGTGATGAAGTCGTTCGCCGCCAATTTGAAACTAACGTTTTCGGCGCACTGGATGTCACACGGGCAGTATTACCTCATCTGCGACAGCAACGCAGTGGACACATCCTCAATTTCTCCTCAGTAGGTGGCTTTGTGTCCTTTCCTGGAGCAGGAATTTATTGTAGTACTAAATTTGCACTCGAAGGAATTTCCGAGGCATTAGCTCAGGAAGTTGCACACCTTGGCATCAAAGTTACAATTGTTGAGCCAGGAGCATTTCGTACAGATTTTAACGGTCGTTCTCTTGTCCTATCTGACACTCAAATTGCAGACTATGAACCAGTCATTAGTAGTTTCCGCCAGTGGCTACAGGATAATGATGGCAAGCAACCAGGCGACCCGAAAAAAGCTGCTCTGGCGATGATTCAAGCTGTTGAAAGCGATAACCCACCATTGAGATTGACACTTGGGGCAGATGCGGTTAGCGCGATTGATGCCAAGCTTGAGTCAGTGAAAGCCGAATTATATGCATGGAAAGAAGTTGCTGTTAATACTGCATTTGAGGGAGCTGAGGTAGGTGCAATAGGAGGATAAATGCTGAGGTGGGTACTGTCGTCCCACCTACAACACAAAAGAACTGAGGAAAACATTCCATGAGTCAATCTCAACCTGTTGCCTTGATTCTCGGTGCTACTGGCAGAACAGGTTCTCACTTAGTTAACTTGTTGGAAAAAGATAACGGTCCAGACAACCTTGAGATTCGGGTTGCAATTCGCAAACCTGAACAAGCTGAAACTTTCACAAAACGTGGTATTTCGACTGTACATCTTGATCTTGATGACCTCTCAACTTATGAAAGCGCACTGCAAGGTGTACAGCGCCTGTTTATGATTACTGGTTACACCGTGGATATGCTTAGCCAGGGCAAAAACCTGACTGATGCTGCTAAAAACGCGGGCGTTGAATATATCGTTCACGTTGGCACCTTCCACCAACCAAATCGTCCACAAACGAAACTCATTCGCCATTATATCTGGCATCAACTGATAGAAACGTACATCGAAGCAAGTGGTATCGCTTGGACTCACTTGCATCCCAACGCATTCATGCAAAACTTTTTTGGTGCAGTGCAAGATGGTAAACTTCGTATGTTCTTTGGTCATGAACGTGTAGGATTGGTGGATTGTTATGACCTTGCTCGTGTTGCTGCAGCCGCGCTACGTAACCCGCAAAAGCACGCGGGAGGGCGATATTTCTTGAGTGTGGAAGCGCTGACTATGACGGAAGCTGCACAAATTCTTTCAGAAGAACTCGGCAAACTCATCACCTACGAACCACTACCCGCCTCGGATTTGCGAAAGCTACCCCTCACTCAAGCAATGGAACCTGCTTATTTTGAGTGCATTGTTCGTCAGATGGAACTGTTTCAAGCGGGACAACTTCCTGACTTTGCCGATGTTTATGACAATATCCCGCAAATTATCGGAGAAAAACCAATAATGTTTCGTGAATTTGTGAGAAATAATCGAGATTTGTTTGAGGCTGCATAAGTTCAATATCTGAACAGAAAATGAGGAGAAAACTATGTCAGGAAATAACAAAAAAATTGCTCTAGTGACCGGTGCAAACAAAGGACTTGGTTTTGAAATCAGCCGCCAACTTGCAAAACAAGAAATTACTGTCCTAATAGGTGCCCGTGATGAATCTAAAGGTGCTGAAGCTGCAGAGAAATTACAAGCTGAAGGGCTTGATGTGCAATCCATCAAACTTGATGTAACAGATATCTCTTCTATCGCCACTGCTGCCAAAAAGATTGAGGAAAATTTTGGTAAACTCGACATTTTAGTCAACAATGCAGGCATTATACTTGATTCGGGTGTGAATCCGAGCGACCTTGATATCAATGTTTTAAAACAGACATTTGAGACAAATTTCTTCGGTGCTTTTGCAGTTCTACAAGCAACGCTACCTTTGATTCGCAAAAGCAATGCTGGTCGCGTTGTGAATATGTCGAGTACTCTTGGTTCCCTGACTGACACCCTTGACCCGAACTCACACTATTTTGGGTTTAAAGGGCTAGCTTATCAAGCAACTAAAGCAGCACTCAATGAAATCACAGTTCAGTTTTCTAAAGAATTGGCTGATACACCAATCAAGGTAAATTCTGCTTGCCCCGGTTGGGTGCAGACAGACATGGGTAGTGCAGATGCACCAGGAACAATAGAGGAAGGTGCTGACACTCCTGTATGGCTTGCTACGCTTCCAGAAGATGGTCCAACAGGTGGTTTCTTTAATTCGCGCAAACCAATTCCTTGGTAATTTTTTATGTAGGTGGGTAGTGCCCACCTTTTTTATTAAGTAAAAGAGGATAAAACTATGACCATTTCAAAATTATCTGCTTCTGAGCAAGAGACAATTACTGATGAAGTCTTAGCAGCTAATCTAAAAACTCAGCAAGAAAAGGGACCAGATTTACGCCAGGTACACCCGAAAAGTCACGGTTTAGTTTGGGGAGAATTTATAGTTGAGAATAACATTCCTGATGCACTAAAAGTTGGTGTATTTTCTGCACCTCAAACCTATCCCATCTGGGTTCGTTTTTCCAATGGTGGAGAAGCAGAAAAACGGGGTCAATTCAAACCAGATAAAGAACCTGATGTTCGCGGCTTGGCAATAAAATTGCTGAACGTTGAGGGCGAAAAAGTTCTTGAGGATGAAGAGAAAACCCAGGATTTTATTCTCATCAATCATCCAGTCTTTTTCCTACGAGATGTTAAAGGTTATGTTGACCTTGCCAAAGTAGCAAGTGGACAAGCTGACCCAGAATTAGCACAAGCCATGCAGCCTTCTTTTGCAATACTCCAGAAAATGACCAGTAAAAAAATCAGTAATCCGCTTTTTATCCAATATTGGAGTACAACACCTTACAAATTAGGCTCCCAAGCTATCAAACTCTCTGTCAAACCTCAACAAATAGAAGCGGTTCCCGACTCAGTACCCGACTCTGATAATTATCTACGTGAAGCAGTGGTCAAATCTCTGACTGATGAAGGTAAAGAAGCCATTTTTGATTTTCTCGTTCAGCTTTATGTAGATGAAGAAAAAACTTCAATTGAAGATCCAATGCAGGAGTGGAGAGAAGAAGATTCACCTTTTATCAAAGTGGCTACTATCAGGATTCCTAGCCAAAAGTTTGATTTTGAAGAGCGAAAGCGATTGGATGAAGGTCTATCTTTCAATCCTTGGCATACTTTACCTGAACACGAACCGATTGGTAGCGTAAATTTAGCTCGGAAGAAAATTTACCAAGAACTTGCTAAATATCGACGCGAACAAATCGAAAAGCGTTTAAGAGAACCTCAACCTTTCTCTTTTGTTCAGGATGAACCTCGTTAAATAAATCATCACAAATACAAAGAACACAGAGAAATAGATTTACAATGTCTAATAACAACAAAAAAGTTTGGTTGATTACAGGTAGTTCAACTGGGTTCGGACGTTCTCTAGCAGAAGCTGTACTTGCGCATGGTGATTCCCTTGTCGCCACAGCCCGAAAGCCAGAACAATTGAATGAACTTATCAACAAATACCCGGAAAGTGCTAAAGCCGTTCGCTTGGACGTTACTAACCAATTGGAAGTTAAAGCAGCCGTGGATGACACCCTGGAAGCTTTTGGACGCATTGATGTTCTTGTCAACAATGCTGGCTACGGTTTGATTGGTGCCCTTGAGGAAGTCAGTGATGAGCAAATCCGGCGTAACTTTGAGACTAACCTTTTTGGTGCAATTAATACGATACGGGCTGTCCTACCAATCATGCGACAGCAAAAATCAGGACATATTCTCAATATGTCTGCAATTGCGGGTTTTTCTAATGAACTCGGCTTTTCTATCTACGGTGGTGCGAAATTCGCTTTAGAAGGAGTTTCGGAAGCAGTATATGGTGAAGTCGCGCCTCTTGGTATAAAAGTAACAATTGTTGAGCCTGGTCCTTTCCGTACTGATTTTATCGGGCGTTCCCTTGACCGAGCCGAAACAAGTATAGATGACTACCAAAAAACCGTAGGCAAGTTTCTCCAGTTTCTTGACAAGATAGAGGGAAGCCAGCCTGGTGATCCAGACAAAGCTGCACAAGCCCTGATCCAAGTTGTGAATTCTAAAAATCCACCACTACGCTTGGTGCTTGGAAAGTACGCTTATAATAAGTTTCGCAAGAAAATTAAGTCTTTAACTGCTGAGTTAGATGTTTGGGAGCAAATCGCAGCAAATACTGATTTTGAGACCGCCAAAGCTAATTCATAATTGATAGTTATAGCAATACACAACTGTAGAGACTGTACTGTACGGTCTCTACATTAGTCATAGTCATTCGTAATTACTGATTCAAATAGTAATTACGAATTACTAATAACTAATTATTTACTTATTTACAGCAACTTGCTGTTGCTGTTGTTTATTTTGCAAAGATGCATACAGCCTATTCAGTGCATTTACGTAGGCTTGAGCGGATGCTACGATGATATCTGTGTTTGCTGCATGACCAGAAAACACTCTACCTTCATGCTTGAGACGGATAGTCACTTCACCAATGGCATCAATACCTGCTGTCACTGACTGTACAGAAAACTCAATTAACTGATTGGGTACGTTGACAACACGGTTGATGGCTTTGTAAACTGCATCCACTGGTCCTGTACCAATAGCTGCATCGATTAATTCTTCGCCTTCTGGAGTCCGGAGTGTAACCGTTGCAGTGGGACGAGCATTGCTACCGCAGGAAACTTGCACTAATTCTACACGGAATAAATCGGGGGCTTGTTGGATTTCATCAATAACAATTGCTTCTAAGTCCCAATCAGAAATTTCTTTCTTTTTATCCGCGACTTCTTTGAACTTAACGAACGCTTTATTTAATTCAGTTTCTGTTAGTTCATATCCCAATTCTCTCAAACGAGTACGAAAAGCATTTCTTCCTGAATGTTTGCCCAAGACAATTTGATTTTCTGTCAATCCAACGAGTTGGGCATCCATAATTTCATAGGTGAGCTTATTTTTTAGCACACCATCTTGATGAATTCCAGACTCATGAGCAAATGCGTTCGCACCCACAATTGCTTTATTTGGTTGAACAAGCATTCCTGTTAAGTTAGAAACAAGACGAGATGTTTTGTAAATTTGTCTTGTGTCAATTTGTGTTAAAGGTTCTTCTGAATCAATTGCACGTCCTAAAAAGGGGTTGAAATATTGCCGTCGGACATGCAAAGCCATCACTAATTCTTCTAATGCTGCATTTCCTGCACGTTCACCAATACCGTTGATAGTACATTCTAACTGTCTTGCACCATTTTTCACAGCTTCTAAGAAGTTAGCGACTGCCAAGCCTAAATCGTTATGTCCATGAACAGAAATAATCGCTTTATCAATGTTCGGAACGTTTTCTTTAATCCCTTTAATGAGCGCCCCAAATTCACCAGGTGTGGTATAGCCTACAGTATCAGGAATATTAACTGTGGTTGCTCCGGCTGCGATCGCTCGCTCTAAAACTTGATAAAGAAATTCTGGCTCAGAGCGTCCTGCATCTTCTGGAGAAAATTCTACATCATTCGTAAAACTTTTGGCATAACCCACCATTTCTTCAGCAATTGCCAAGACTTCTGATTTTGTCTTTTTCAGTTTGTACTTGAGGTGAATATCGCTTGTTGCAATAAAAGTATGAATTCTCCCTTTTGCAGCTGGCTTGATTGCTTGGGCTGCAGCTTGAATATCTTCTTGTCGCGCTCTTGCCAAACTACAAATAACAGGACCATCTTCTGTCCCCACAAGTTGGGCAATCTTAGTCACAGCCTCAAAATCTCCAGGACTGGCAAAGGCAAAGCCTGCTTCAATTATATCCACACCCAGACGCGCCAGTTGCTTCGCAATAGTCAGTTTTTCATCTATATTCAGTGTTGCTCCCGGACATTGCTCACCGTCTCGAAGTGTTGTGTCAAAGATGATGATTCTCTGTTGTGTCGTGTTCATTTGCGGCTTGGTTGTTGAGTTTTGACTTGTGACTAAAAATACCTTCTACCTGAGTTTTTTGCGATTCCTTTTGTAAATATTTGTTAAGGCATTTGAGAATCTACTTTCTCTATTTGATCTCGAATATCATTTAAATCTATATACCTATCAGTAGCATTACGTAGTTCCCTGGCTATCATTCCTTCTGTTGATACTACTGTTATATGAGTATTTTTTCCCCGTAACAGTTCTATTGCTCTTTCAAAATCTCCATCTCCGCTAAATAAAACAACTCGGTCGTACTGATCGACTGTATTAAACATATCTACAACAATTTCTATATCTAAATTAGCTTTTTGTGAGTAACGACCGGACGAATCATCATAATATTCTTTTAAAATTTTCGTCCTTACCGTATAACCTAAACTAATTAAAGCATCTCGAAATCCTCTCTGGTCCTGCAGGTCTTTTAAGCCAGTGTACCAAAAAGCATTGATCAATGTTGTATCTGATTGTTCGTGTCTGAAATATTCTAAAACTCTTCGTGGATCAAAAAACCAGCCATTTTTTTGTTGAGCATAGAACATATTGTTTCCGTCTACAAAAATAGACAGACGATTCATCGTAGAACCCATAAGTAAGTTACACCTAATAATATATAAAGAATTTAGATTTAACAATAGATGATAGCAGCAATTATAAAATATTAATTTTGCTAGTATCTTATAAATTATATATTGTCATATATAGCTTTTATCTCACCTGTGTTATCTGCCGAATATCCACTCAAGCATATGAGTAGCTCTCCTCGTGTTTACTAGTGTTAACTTCTTTGTTCAGGGACCGTAAAAATAAAATCCCTGCCGTGTTTTATGTGCTTCGCTTTGGTGAGGCATTGTCCACGCACTTGTCCCCTAGAAAATGAAGCAGCCGACTAGCCTAACGGCAGGCTAGCCTCAAAAGGGGCGCTGCACTAACGCTGAATGTTTTGTTGATTAGTGTTCCGTCGCACTTGGGACAAGAAAAAGGTCAAGCCAATGTGAGGGTTGATTCGTGAGGGCAGACAGATATTCGTAGTAATAAGGCTTGACCTTTTTCCCGAGAGTACACCCGTAAAGACGAGTACCCCTTCTAAGGGGGCTGCCAGATTTTTTACGTACATGACCCCGTGACGAAGGAGCTAGATTTGACGGTTGGGATTTTATTTCAAGACAAGTGCCTTAGCTAGTCTATTATCCCTGTGATCACAATTTACCAATCAAACAGGTCAAATAACACCATTTTTAAGTCCATATCAGTTCAGTTTACTTCTAAAGAGGTATGGAAGAGTTTAATATGGAGTTGCTCTCAAAGATGTTAAAAAGAGCAACAGTACCTCAGTGTGCCTCAAATCGAAAATTTGGGGAGACGGTTTCGCCAAAGTTACCCTCAAAGCAGCAAGAGCTTTGGCAGTTATGCTTAAGGGAAAACAATGAGTCAGTCCCTTAACTTACGGTCATAAAGTCGTAAAAAAATCTATACCACTTTTTGCCTCCCTTAAAAAAGCAGGGGATCAAGTGTTATCCGAACTGTATTGACTCCACTCAACCCTGCTTTGGCAGAAGTCAGTCTTTTTTCAAGCAGCATATCACTTAGGTACACTAAAAGCACATTAGTAGTGGTAGAATTTACTAGATACAACCTGTTTATCTGTCAAAAAATAACTATGATAAGTTAAGTCACACAAAGAAATTCTATGACAAGACGCTTTCTAAATGATATTGATATTTTTTTATCTGTAGCAAATTTTTCATTTAGTTTACAGTCAACAAGAAGTCATTCTTGGCTACTATGAACTCTCACTTAAGAGGAGCCGTCTTCAGAAGACCTACCACAACAATGACCACACAAAGTAGCTGCTTATTTAACAAAAATTTGGAGAGCAACACAGAATAGTTTACAAATATACAAGTAGGACCGTACAAATAAAGTCAACTCATCAAGGTCGTCATTAGTCAGAGTTTCAAATGTTTTTACATTTCTTAACGTAGCTCTGTTTTTTTTCTATCTACTTAAGATTTTGATTTCAGTTTAATTTAAAGTGTGTTGCACTTTAAAAGTGCATCAAGAAATTCTACACGAATGCGCTATAACGAAAGTCTGTTTAGGGAATTTTAAAATGGCAGAAGAACTTACTACATTAACCAAAAAAAACGTCTCTGCTGCCAATCGACCGTTAAAAAATTCTACAAAAGCAACTATAACGGGATCGGCACGTCGGTCAAAGCTATTGGCTCGTTTAGGTCATCTACTTGCTGCAGTTTCAGCAGTGAGTGCAGCAATATTGGCAAGTTCTAATATGCACTTGGCTAAATTCATGGAAAGCCAAGCTCAAAGTACATTTTATCTACTACGAGGACCAGAAACTCCTCCAAAAGATATCGTGATTTTAGCAATAGATGAACAGTCCATATCAGTTGGCCAGCAGTACTACAAAACAGATCCACAAAAGTACAGCTTCTTTGAACCACTACAAGCTTTCCCCTTTAAACGTGCAGCATATGCCCAGGTGATTGAAAAATTGATCCAGGCAGGAGCACGTTCTGTCGCTGTGGATGTTATTTTTGATAGACCAAGTAGTTATGGAATTGAAGATGATAAAAAGTTGCAACAATCATTGCAACGCTATGGAAGCCAAGTGACTCTGGCTGCAGTGTACGAATATTCAGAGACACACCAAGGAACTTTTATGCAATTGACACAGCCCCAGCAGATGTTTCGCACTGGTTCTGTAGCAATTGGTTCTGTTAACTTTCCTTTAGAGGTAGATGGTAGAATTCATAAACTGGCGAGTGAATTTTCCAAGGTTATCAATCAAGAAGACACTTTGACAGTGAAGATGCCCTCTTTTGATGAAGCAGCTTTAAGAGCAGCCCAAGTGGATTATCCTCCACCCAAGGACGATGCTCTAGGGGAACTGCCTCAAGGAGGTGCTCGTATATATTTTTATGGCCCAGCAGGGACATTTAAGCAAATACCGTTTTTTTACGTACTCGACCCGGAAAACTGGAACACTTATTTACAGCAGGGCAAGTATTTTAAAGACAAAATTGTGCTGATTGGAGCAACAGCCAAGTTTACCCAAGGAGACGACTATCATTCTGTCCCGGCTATTAACAGTTGGTTGTATCCAGAGCGAATGTCAGGAGTAGAGGTTCACGCCAACGCGATCGCAACTTTAATGCAAGATAAAGCAATCACGCAAGCAATTGTGAGTCCATTGCGGCGCAGTGTGTTTGTGTTTTGCTTAGTGGGTGGATGTGGCGTTATTATTGCCTCAAGAAAAAGAGGTCTAACAAGATTTTTTGTCAGCATCGTCTTTGCCATAACTTGGGGAGGTATCAGCTATCTCACCTTTGTCTACAATTTACTCATCTTGCCGACTGCTGTACCAGTGGTTCTGATCGCCATGATTGGATTGTGTTACTTAGGAATTGAAATAGCAAGAGAAATCATTAGAAGAAGCCAATTACTCGATATTTTTCAAAAATATTCTTCTGATCGTGTTGTTCAAGAGATTCTCAGCCAGCAAGATGATTTAAAAGACTTAATACAAAAAAGGGAGATGGCAATATCAGGAAAAATTCTGGATGGACGCTACAAAATCGTCAAAGTTCTTGGTTCGGGTGGATTTAGCGAAACTTACATTGCCGAAGATATGAAACTTCCGGATAACCCTTTGTGTGTTGTCAAGCAGCTCAAACCAGCTAATAGTAAACCAGATCAGTTAGCAGTCGCCAGACGTTTATTTAACTCAGAAGCTCAAACGCTGCAAAAACTCGGAACTCACAAACAAATACCACAACTTTTAGCTTATTTTGAAGAAGAAGAAGAATTTTACTTAATTCAAGAATATATCATTGGTCATCCTCTGAGTCAGGAAATGTCATCAGGTCAAAAGCTTCAAGAAACAGCAGTCATTGAAATTTTACGAGATTTATTGGAAACATTGACATTTGTTCATAACAATAACGTCATTCACCGGGACATTAAACCTAGTAATATTATGCGACGAGAGTCAGACGGTAAACTGGTTCTCATTGACTTTGGTGCTGTTAAAGAAGTCACAACACAAATCCTTGAAAATTCAGAGCAAACTGCCTTCACCATTGGAATTGGGACTCGGGGTTATGCACCAAGTGAACAGTGCTACGGACGTCCACTATATAGTAGTGACATCTATGCAGTCGGCATGATTGGCATCAAAGCCTTGACTGGTATGGCTCCCCACGAGATAGAAAGAGATGCCCTAGGAGAGTTGAAATGGGTTGACAAGGCATACGTCAGCCACTCTTTATCAAGCTTTCTTAGTAAAATGGTGCGAGAAGACTTCCAACAACGTTATCAATCCGCATCCCAGGCTTTAGAGGCGCTGCAAAACTTAGCTGGTTCACACAAGTCACAAAGTTTGCCCCAAGATGACTCACTCAATACTCCATATTTAAAACAAGAGCTGGACATTCCCACGACACCTTGGACAGAAACATCCCTAGACACTTCACAATCCAATGCTTCCAAATCTCTACTGCCAAGTCGTCATGGAAATTCGATAAAAGACTGTCAGGATTTTCCTTGTGATACACCTTGACCAATCAATTGTCAATTATGAATTATCAGTTATCAGTTATCAGTTACCAGTTATCAGTTTGAAGAAGAATTCAGAATACAGAATTCAGTATTCAGAAGGAAGAAATAAAGAATTGCGACTCCTGACGACTGACGTCACGACTCCTGAACGCCAGGTGCTTTATGCCGGGGGACCCGTCCACCGCACTGGCTCCTCCTGACTCCTGAACGCCAGGTGCTTTATGCCGGGGGACCCGTCCACCGCACTGGCTCCTCCTGACTCCTTCACTGTGTACTGTTCATTGTTCATTGATGTTGATATTCTCCGCTTAACCCAAGCTACAATTTTCACTTTATACTTGATTTGGACCATGGTGTACTTGGTTTTCGCTGAAAATTTTGCTGATTTTTGCTAATAATAAGTCAAAGTTAATAGGCTTACGAATAAAATCAGTTATTGCTATTTTTAATCCATCTACTCCATCAAGATCCACAATCCTCTCGTCATCACAAGCCGTGATGAACAAAATGGGAAGACTCGATAATTTGTCATTGTGGCGAATACATTGCATCAATTCTATGCCGTTCATTCCTGGCATCATGACATCCAGCAGCAGTAAATCTGGTGGTGAAGCTCTAATATAACCTAAGGCTAAATCACCATCACAAGCAGTATCAACGTCATATCCTTCAGTTTCTAAAAAAGTTTGAAGCAAAAATAAATTGTCTTCTACATCATCCACAACCAAGATTCGACGATGCTTAAAACTTACCATAAAATTAGAACTTTCTCAGTTTAGTGATGTACATTTATACTCCAGAAATATTGTTCATAGATTGTTAACTCACCAAATTAAGATTGGTCGGAGTCCATATTTTATGGGACTATTATTCCATCCATCTAAAAGCCTCAAATCTATACGGATAAGACACTTTTTCGGGTCGGTAAAAGGGTTGGTAAATATTTCCACATCAGTCACCCCTGTCGCATCTCGAAAAACTGCCCATTGCTCAGAAAAAGCTTGGATTTCGTCTCTTAAGCGTTCTCCTAGATCCTCGTAGCAGACAATCGCACTAACCCACCTTCCGGCACCTTCTTCCATGACTTGCATCTCGGACTCAAGCAACATCGCCTGAATCCCTGCATCTTGAAACAGGTTGACAAACTCCCTTAATACAAAATGCTTTGGTAGAGTGTCAGCCCTGTGTTTATCCGCTTTTAATTGGCGTTGAAGTCCCGAATTTTCTTCCATAGAAGGTTACTTTCTCAATAGCGCGATAGTTAGACCAGCATCGCTTAAAAGCGAGAAATATTTTAACAATTCTTAGCTTACACTTAACTTGTTACAGGTTTTTGAAACTTGTTACAAGTTTTGCTGAAATTATATATTTGTCCTATAGAAGTTTGCAATAATTAAAATATTTATACTGATAAACCGATGTCAGATAGTTCTCGACGTGGTAAGCGAGGTCCAGCCCCCTCATGGAAACTTGGTAGAACCAGTGTGATTAGAGTACCGATAATCTTAGCTGATACTTTACTCAATTTGGCTAGGCGAATAGACAACGATGAAGTGACTGTTGTTAATACGTACTTAACTGAGTCGGATAAACAGGTTTCCCAAGTTCACACGAGTCACAACAATATAGAAGAGTTTTTGCATCAGTTGATGGAAAATCAAAACCAATATCTGCATCATAACAAACAGGAACTGCAAGAGATAGAGCAAGAATTGACGGCGACAACCCATCAGTTACATACCATATTCTCTAAGGAGTGTTTGCCACGTCTAACACTTTCTGAGGCTAAGGAACAAGCGTCTATAATTTTGAAGGATGAAAAATCCCTAACTGAGTCTTTAGCAGAACTACTGGGTGCTATCTACAGCGTTCCTGTCAAGCTGGAGGAATTGAAAGAAATAGAAGAGTTAAGTATGAGAAGAAATGATTTGGCAACAACTGTTGATCATGAAATTATTGCTAAATCCAAGAAACTTAGAACTCATTCAAAACAGCTTCACGCTCAGTATAACGAGCTTGGTTGTCGTTTAGTAGCACTAAAAGCAAGTTTAATTAAATTTCGAGAACAATGGACGCAATTTAGAAAAATTCAAGAACAGAATAAGCACAATGGAATGTAATTTGTGTTCTTCAAAATTTGCAATTTGCAATCCCGTCAATTCATGACCGAAACAATTCAAAATTTCAAGTATGCCTGCGGCACGCTGCCCTATCAAAGGAGGGCTACGCCCCGCTGCGCTAACAAAATTAAAGAATCTTTTTTTTGAATTTTGTTAGCGCAGCGGGACGCAGTCCATTTTGAATTTTGAATTCTCGCAAAGCGAGTGACTTCAACTAAACTGCTGCGCGTAGAATCTAGCATAGCGACGCCCAAGCGTTAACAATTCTTCATGAGTTCCCGATTCGACAATTTGTCCACGTTCTAAAACTAAAATGCGATCGCACCGTCTGACTGTACTCAAACGATGAGCAATAATAAACACAGTTCGCCCCTCCATAAGTCTTTCGAGTGCTTGTTGTACCAAAGCTTCCGACTCTGAATCCAATGCAGATGTCGCTTCATCTAGGATGAGAATTCTAGGGTTTAACAAAACAGCACGCGCAATAGCAATTCTTTGTCGTTGTCCACCAGATAAATTTACCCCTCTTTCTCCCACCCACGTGTCATAACCATCGCTTAGTTGAGTGATAAACTGGTGAGCATTGGCAATTTTCGCAGCTTTCTTGACTGCTTCCATATCAAAAGACTCTTGTCCGAAAGCAATATTTTGGGCAATTGTCCCAGAAAACATGATGGTTTCTTGGGGAACAATTCCAATTTGTCGCCGCAAGCTGTGAAGTGTGACATCGCGAATATCAATACCATCAATGAAGATTTCACCAGCACTTGCGTCATAAAAGCGGGGAAGAAGATTGACAAAAGTGGTTTTTCCTGCGCCTGAAGCACCGACAAGGGCGATCGCCTCTCCTGGTTGTGCTAACAAACTGATATCTTTTAAAACAGGTTCACCTGGTTTGTAAGCAAAAGACACACGACTATATTCCACCTTACCAGTCACAGGAGGAAGCGAACGAGCATCTGGTTTTTCTACCACAGTTGGCGCAATTGCCAATAATTCAAAAACTCGATCAACAGACGCTTCACCTTGTTTAAACTCATTGTAGTTGTTTGTCACGTGACCAATCGGGTCAATTAACAACGCTGCTGCGGTCAGGTAGCTGAAAAACTCTGGTACCGTTAAGTTACGATTCGCAATTTGCCAAGCGCCAACGAACAATAGTGTTAAAGCACTCACAGCTTCTAAGAATCCCACAATGGGAATTTGAATTGCCTTGAGTCGTTCGACTGAGTATTTCGCTTTTAAAGTGCGTTCGGCTTCCCGGCTAAATCTGGCAGTTTCGTAGTTTTCTGCAGCAAAGGCTTGTACTATGCGGATACCACTAACAACTTCTGTGAGTATTGCTGATAAATCTGAGATGCGATTTTGACTTTTCAAAGAGAACTGGCGTAACCGTTCACCAAACCAACCAATTAAAATACCCATCAGCGGTGCAACAATGACTGTAGCGAGTGTCAGTTGCCAATTCAGAAAAATCATATAAATAGGAATTGCGACTAGCTGTAGAACGCAGGGGATGAAGTCGTGAAAGACTTTGTGTACAACTTCCCCAACACGGTCGATATCTTCAGTGAGACGGTAAGATAAATCACCAGCTTTTGCAGTTTCAAAATAGCTGAGATTGAGCTTTTGCAAGTGTGAGTAAACGTGTTTACGGAGATGAAAAGCAACCCGCAGTGCTGCTTTTGCCATGTAGATATCTTGGACGGATTGAAAGAAGCCTCGTGCGAGAAAGACTGCTGCGATGATACCAAGTTGTAGGGCGATCGCCTTCAAATCGCCTCCACCAAAGACAGTTGCAAATTGACGCACATATCTTAGAAGTGACAAAGTTGCCAGGACATATCCTAAAATGCCAATGAACCCCTTAACGATAGTTTGCCACTGGGGTCGAATATACGGTAGAAGCTGCCAATAGTTAGAGCGGGTTTTCAAGCTGTCACATCCACAAAAAGATTCTTCTTTGTTTGACGCTATCAGCTTTTGTGTAGTTTCTGAAGACTTACTGATGGTTTTGGCGAATTACTAAGATGAGTCATGATTTGTATATTGTGTTACAATAGGATAATTATGATCGCTCCTTTGGAAAAAAACTTTTCGATTTACTGTCTTTAGCTCGTTACCTTTAATTTAGGGCTGAAAGTTCGCTCTACAGGTAGATTCTCTGCTCTATTGAATGGCAGAAGATCATCAGGGAGGTAGCATACAGCATTTTACCCTATGTCGGCTTCCTTGGATTGGCTACGTGTGGAAAAACGCTAGCTCTGGATCAACCGATGGTTAGCATCTTGATTCGGGATCTGTAACTGTAACCCATTCGATGAACTCTAAAATCAAGATCTCTGAAAATTTTTTTATCCGCGAAGCCATCTTGCGATGGCGGTACTCATGCATCCTCTGTGAATCTGCTTTGCTGCACCCACGATTGGTTGCAAATGCCGCTCGGGCTGAGCGAATATCTATCTAGGGGAACAGGAAAATGACCGATAGGAGGATATCGTTGAGCGTTGGGAAAAAAATCACTAGGAGTAACCGACTGTTTTCCTACGGCGTAGCGTTGCTCTGTGTTGCCCTGGCACTGGGAATCAGTTTGCCCCTTGGACCGTTGATCACACTAACACCGACTTCACTGTTCTTTATGGCGGTCATGGTGAGTGCCTGGTATGGCGGCTTGGGTCCGGGCTTGGTAGCGACTGTTTTGTCTACGCTGGTAATTAACTATTGCTTTATTGTGCCATACTATTCCCTGAACATTGTTGAACCGGGAAGCATACTCCGCTTGAGTGTGTTTGTGATGGCGGCAATGTTGATCAGTGGGTTGAATGAGTCACGCCGGATTGCCATAGGTCGAGAGCAGACGTTGCGGGCTGTCAGCGAAGCAGCACAAAGTGAAGCACAGGCTGCGAAAGAACGCCTGGAAACGTTACTTTCTAGCATCAATGATGCGTTTTTTGTCCTCGATCGCGACTGGCGCTTTACCTACGTTAACGATCGCCTTTGCCAAATGCTTGGGATGCAGCCAGAAGAGCTACTCGGTCGTAACAATTGGGAGTTGTTTCCGGATACAGTTGACACCGACGTTCACATTCAATTCCAGCAGGCGCTGAGCAAGCAAACGCCCGTGCAGTTTGAGTATTTTTATTCTACCTGGAATCGCTGGTATGAGAACAAGGTTTATCCCTCGCCCACAGGTCTGACGGTTTTAGTGACTGATATCACTGAACGCAAACAAGCCGAAGTGCAACTACAAGAAAGCCAGCATTTTGTTCAACAAATCGCTGAAACCATCCCCGGAATTTTGTACGTCTACGACTTGATTTCGCAGCGCAATCGTTACGTCAACCAACAAGTCACTAAGCTGCTCGGTTACACCGCAGAACAGGTGCAAGCGATGGGGGCGAACCTCCTGCCCACCCTGATCCACCCGGAGGATTTCGCGCGTGTGCCCGCCCACATCGCCCAGTTCCAGTCTGCTCAGGATAGTGAGATTTTTGAAATAGAGTACCGGATGCAGCATGCCAATGGCGAATGGCGATGGTTTTATGGTCGTGAAGTCGTCTTCAGTAGAACAGCGGATGGAGCACCGCAGCGGATTTTGGGGATCTGTCAAGATATTACCAAACGCAAACAGGTAGAGCAAGCACTTTGGCAGAGCGAAGAACAGCTTCGATTGGCTTCGGAAGGAGCAAATTTAGGGCTATGGCATTGGGATGTTCAAACTGACACATTGACCTGGACCGATCAATGTAAAGCGTTGTTTGGTCTGCCAATCGATACCGAAATGTCCTATCAGGTATTTTTAGACACTCTACATCCAGAAGATCGTCAGCGAATACACGAAATGCAACCCCTGCTAGAGGGCGGGCAACTGGGGCGTCATGAAATCGAGTATCGGGTAGTTTGGCCTGATGGTACAGTGCGTTGGATTGCTGCTAGGGGAAATGCTACCTATGACGCTGACGGAAAGCCAATCTCCAGCATGGGCGTTACATTCGACATTACTGATCGCAAGCAGGCCGAGATCGCATTACGTGAGAGTGAACAACGACTGCGACTGGCGATGGAAGGAGCACAGATGGCAACCTGGGATGTGGATCTGATCACTGGCAAAGCGACTTGGTCAGAACTGCATTTTACCATGCTGGGCTATGAACCTGCACCGACAGGCGAAGCCACCGAAGCCATGTGGAGCAGTCGGATTCATCCGGATGATATGGAACGGGTTATCCAGGAATGGCAGCAGTCTCGTCAAGAGCGCAGGCTTTATCGGTCAGAATACCGGGTGGTTCGGGTAGATAATCAGCAGATCGCCTGGCTGGCAGCCCTGGGAAGCTTTATTTATAACCCGAAGGGTGAGGCAATTCGCTCGATTGGTGTCCTCTTTGACATCACCGATCGCAAGCAGGCAGAAGAAGCGCTGCGGCAGCGGGAAACCGAACTGCGCTTAGTCACCAATGCCGTTCCCGCCTTAATCTCCTTCGTAGACTCAGACCAACGCTACCGATTCAACAACCGTGCCTATGAAGAATGGTTTGGTCATCCAGCGGCAGCGATTTATGGCAAAACCCTGTGGGAGGTGTTAGGTGAACCAGCCTATGAAGCCATTCGACCTTACGTTGAGCAAGTTCTGGCAGGAGAGCAAGTCACCTATGAAAGCCAGGTACCTTACAAAAACGCTGGCAACTATTATATCAGTGCAACCTACATTCCTCGTTTTGATGCTCAGGGTCAGGTGGAAGGGTTTGTCGCCCTGGTCTGTGACATGAGTGAGCGCAAACAGGCCCAAGAGGCATTGCGAGACAGTGAGGAAAGGTTAAATATTGCTATCCAGGGAGCAGATTTGGGCACCTGGGACTACGACTTAATCAGCGGTAGCTTGATCTGGTCAGATCGCTGTAAGGCAATATTTGGACTGTCACCAGAGACCGAGCTGAGCTATACTGTATTTCTCAACGCAGTCCATCCCGAAGACCGACAACAAATCGACCAGGCGGTGTCGCAAGCGATCGCCCAGCAACAAGACTACGATGTTGAAATGCGAACGCTGGAGTTAAATGGAACGGTGCGATGGGTGCGTTCCATTGGCAAGGTTTCCCGAAACCTCCAGGGCACTCCTATCCGTATGGCCGGTGTAGCCCTTGATATTAGCGATCTCAAACAAACCGAAAAGGCTCTGTCTGTCGCGATAGAACGGTTTGAGTTGGCTGCAAACGCTGTCAACTGTCTGGTTTATGAATGGAATATTGAGCAAAATACAGTGGAACGAACCGAGGGCTTAAGTCGTATTCTGGGCTATTCCCTTGATGAAGCAGATCTCAGTGCTGACTGGTGGTTTGATCTGTACCATCCAGAAGACAAGCAGCGAATCCGGGATGAAATAGCAAGCGCTTGGGCAACCAGCGATCGCTTTAGCCTGGAATACCGACTGCGCCACAAAAACGGTCATTATGTCCATGTGCTCGATCAAGCAATCGTGGTGCAACGAGATGCCAATGGCAAGCCCATCCGTCAGATTGGCAGCACAATCGATGTCAGCGAACGCAAGCAGGCAGAAATGGCACTGCGAGACAGTGAGGAACAGTTCCGCAACATGGCAGATCATGCCCCCTTTATGGTATGGGTAACAGATTCCACAGGCTACTGTACTTACCTCAGCCAAAGCTGGTACGACTTTACAGGTCAAACCCCAGAAACAGGATTGGGATTGAGGTGGTTGAATGCGGTTCATCCAGACAATCAGGAATATGCCAGAAATACTTTTCTAGCTGCTAACGAACGCCACGAAGCATTTCGCTTAGAATACCGCTTGCGTCGTAAAGACGATGAGTATATTTGGGTGATCGATGCCGCTACTCCTTGGTTTGGGGGAGATGGTCAGTACAAAGGATATGTCGGCTCCGTCATTGACATAAGCGATCGCAAACAAGCCGAACTCGAACGCGAACACCTGCTGACCCGTGAACGCTACTACGTCAAACAATTGCAGGGATTGACCACAGCAGCACTGGCAATCAATTCTGCCCTTTCTGTTGAACAAGTGCTGCAAGTGATTACCGACCAGGCAGCATCAATCATAGGTGCTCACCAGTCTGTTACTATCATAACTATTAACCACAACTGGACACAAGCAATTACCACTGTTTATCTGTCTGATAAATATGCTCAGTGGCGGGATTACCATGAAAAGCCAGATGGATCTGGAATCTATGCCTGTGTGTGTCATCTGAATCGCCCGATGCGGATGACGCAAGCCGAACTAGAGGCACATCCCCGTTGGCGAGGTTTTGGCAAAGAAGCACAAAACCATCCTCCCATGCGAGGCTGGCTCGCCGCCCCCCTCATGGAACGAGACGGAAAAAACATTGGGTTGATTCAGCTTTCAGACAAATATGAGGGTGAGTTTACTGAAGCTGACGAAGCCATCCTGGTGCAGTTAGCGCAAATGGCTTCGGTCGCCATTGAAAATGCCCGGTTATACGAAGCCGAACAGCAAGCACGGTCGGCAGCAGAAGCGTCACGGGAAGAAGCCCACGCCGCTAACCGAGTCAAAGACGAGTTTTTGGCAGTGCTGTCCCACGAGTTGCGATCGCCCCTCAACCCGATTCTCGGTTGGTCAAAACTCTTGCTCAACGGTAAACTAGACGAGGTAAGGACAAAGCAAGCCCTGGCAACCATTGAGCGCAATGCCAAGCTGCAAGCTGAACTCATTGAAGATTTGCTCGATGTTTCCCGGATTCTACGAGGTAAGCTTAGTCTCACAGTTAACCCGATTAATCTCGCATCAACGATTAAAGCGGCGATCGAAACCGTGCGACTCGCAGCAGAAGCTAAGTCCATTCGGATAGAAGTCATGCTTGATCCTGAAGTGGGAAAGGTTTCGGGCGACTCAACCCGCTTGCAGCAGGTGGTGTGGAACTTGCTCTCCAATGCTGTTAAATTTACACCAGCAGGTGGACAGGTTGAGATACGATTGGAACAGGTTGACCATCAAGCTCAAATCACCGTTAGCGACACCGGGAAAGGCATTTCTCCCAACTTCCTTCCTCACGTGTTTGACTACTTCCGCCAAGCGGATAGCACTACCACTCGTAAGTTTGGCGGACTGGGGCTGGGACTGGCGATCGTGCGTCACTTAGTCGAGCTGCACGGTGGTACCGTTGAGGCGAACAGCCAGGGCGAAGGAATGGGAGCCACATTCACGGTTAAGATTCCACTTATGCCTACTCAGCCAAGTGTAAATCAAGATTCTCAATTGTCGGAACCATCCCTTGATTTGAATGGTATCCAAATTTTAGTGGTCGATGATGATACCGATACCCGCGACTTTGTTGCTTTTCTATTGGAACAAGCTGGCGCGAGAGTCACAGCAGTCACAACCGCAGGGGAAGCGTTTGCAGCGTTGACGCGATCACAACCCGATGTGTTACTGAGCGACATTGGAATGCCCCAAATGGATGGGTATATGCTCATTCGCCAGGTGCGAGCGTTACCACCTGAGCAAGGTGGCCAGGTGAAGGCGATCGCCCTGACTGCCTACGCTGGAGACTTCAACCAACAACAAGCATTGCAAGCTGGATTTCAGCGGCACATCGCAAAACCGATCAAACCTCAGGAGTTAATCAAGGCGATCGCTTCGCTGCTACGCTTTGCGTAGATCGCAACACTGATTACATGAGGCTTACACGATCATACCAGCGGATTGTAAGTACATAGATATATTGACAACAAAATATTAGAAAGCTAGTAGTTAGACAGCCAGAAAAAGAAAAACCATGAAATTTTCTGACTGTAGCTATGCAGATGCGTGCAACTTCGGTTCTAGCAGAACTACCTTAAGCTGATTTAGATACAAACAATTAAAACATGAATCGCAACTCAAACCAATTGCATCTACCCAAGCCCGCATCTGGAAAGTGGTGGGCAATGTTAGGCGTAGGACTCGGTGTACTTATGTTTACTATTGACACCAGTATTGTCAACATTGCTCTTCCCACGCTGGTGCAAGTATTCCATACGAGCTTTGTCACGATACAGTGGGTAGTGTTGAGCTACCTACTTGTGATCACTGCCTTGGTATTGGGCGCGGCTCGTTTGGGCGATATGTTTGGAAAGAAACAGCTGTATCTCGGAGGATTAATACTGTTTACCTTTAGCTCGCTCCTATGTGGACTTGCACCAGGAGACTATTGGCTGATTGGGTTTCGCGCCTTGCAAGGACTGGGAGCCGTAATGATTTCAGCGTTGGGAGCAGCAATTATTACCGAGGTTTTTCCAACTTCAGAGCGTGGGCGGGCGTTGGGTATTATTGGTGCAGTTGTCTCTTTAGGTATTGCCCTTGGTCCTACAGTCGGGGGATTGCTGATAGCATTCTCTGACTGGCGCAGTATCTTTTTAGTCAACGTCCCAATAGGAATATTCGCCAGCTTTGTCGTAGTCCGTAGTGTTCCTGAGAGTAAGAGAAACCCCAGCAAACAAAAGTTTGATTGGTTAGGAGCACTGATTATGACTGTGATTTTAATTTGCTTCGCTCTAGGTATGACTCATGGACAAAATTATGGCTTTGGTAGTCGCACGACATTAGCACTGCTTTTTGTGACGTTCATTGGTTTAATCGGTTTTTTGTGGCTTGAAACCCGGATAAAACAGCCAATGTTGGACTTACAGTTGTTTCGCAATCTGAGTTTTAGCCTCAGCTTGTTGTCAGCATTGCTCGTGTTTATCGTCATTGCAGGAGTGATTTTTATTGCTCCTTTCTTCCTTGAGTTAGTTCTCCACTATTCCACCCAACAAGTCGGGTTATTACTGGCGGTATCGCCTGTATTGGGTGGTATCGTCGCCCCCTTTTCTGGAAATCTATCAGATAGATTTGGAACGCGTATTATCAGCTTGATTGGTTTACTGCTGATGACGCTTGGGTGTCTTGCAATCAGTACCTTCAGTGCTCAGTTGACAGAACTAGGTTATATTGTGCGGGTTGCACCCTTTGGTATTGGGTTGGGAATGTTTCAGTCACCTAATAATAGCGCTATTTTGGGCGAGGTTCCGCCAGAACGTCTCGGTATTGCTTCTGGGTTACTGTCTTTGTCCCGGACTTTAGGACAAACCACAGGATTATCAGTCATGGGTGCTTTGTTTGCAGTGTTAACTCTTTCCAATTCCTCCGCTGCTGATGTCACATCTGCGCCTCCTGAAGCACTGGTATTTGCAGTTCAGGGAACTTTTCGAGTCGCAGCAGGAGTTTTGTTTGTTGCAGTACTACTGGTTGCTTTCTTGTGGAGAATAGGTAAGCGTGAGCAAAAAGTTTGATGCAGATGAGATAATAAGTGCAATATATTTTGCCCTTATAGTTCTTGAGCTTGAAAAACAGATACCTAAAAGTACTAACATTATTTTGGAGCGCTGCCATAGAAGCTGAGTTGGAGTATCGTATCAACTTCCTCTTAGCAACCTTGAGCAGTTTGGGTAATCTTGCAGGCAGTCTGTTTGGACTATTCTTGTTTTATGGTAACGGCTACACCTTTACTGGGTGGACATGGGAAGCAGCTTTGATTGTCTTAGGAATTTTTACACTGCTGCAAGGTTTTTCTGCAACTTTCCTTGCTCCAAATTTGAATAGCATTGTCCGTCATGTACAAGAAGGGACATTAGACTTTGTGCTACTCAAACCCATCCGTAGCCAGTTTTGGCTTTCTACCCGTAGCATATCACCTTGGGGATTTCCAGATATCGTTTTTGGCAGCATCATCATTGGCTACGCAGGTGCAAAACTTGGTTTAGGAATAGACGATTACCTCATTAGCGTTATTCCCCTGTGTTTTGGGTTGGTGATTCTTTACAGTTTGTGGTTTATGCTAGGAGCCACTAGCATTTGGTTTGTCAAAGTATTCAACGTTACCGAAGTGCTGCGAGGTTTGTTGGAAGCTGGAAGATATCCGATGGTTGCGTATCCTACAGCATATCGCTTTTTCTTCACTTTTGTTGTACCAGTTGCTTTTTTAACGACTGTACCAGCAGAAGCGATGCTAGGTCGAACTCAAGTGAGTTGGATAGTCGGCGCGGGAGTGTTGGCGTTGGTGCTGTTTTTTGTTTCTACCAGATTTTGGCAGTTTGCGTTACGATTTTATACAAGTGCTTCGAGTTAGAATAGACAGCCTTTGTTTGAGCAAGTTTTAAAAGAGCGATCGCCCGTAGGGTGGGCATTGCTTACCAAAATCCTGCAATTTTTTCTAAAAGATGAACAGCAATGCCCACCTACCCTCATTCACCAAAGACGATTTCAGCAAAATCTGGAACTTGGGGCTTCTGACCACAGCAGCTACAAGCCCAATCAGCCTGATATGCGCCTGTTTTTACCCATCTGTGAAAACTGGAATACTCCCACATGTGCGGACAGGATACTAACCCATGCTTAACCGGATTATAGTGGATATAATCCAAATGCCTTGCCAGGTCTGCTTCATCACGAATAGTGTGTTCCCAAAACCGACGTTGCCAGACATTACTTTCTCGATGTTTGCGACGGGAAGTTGAAACATTTTGAGGTAATGATTTTTTACCCCGTAGCAATCTTGTAAACAGCACTTTTAACCGGGAGACTCGTTGCGAGTAATCACAATCATCAGATGGTAACGTCCAAAGGAAATGAATATGGTTGGGTAAGATGACTGCTGCAGTAATTTCAAAGGGTTTTTCTGTCCGTGTCTTGGCGACAGCCGCACGCAAGCGAGAGATGTTTTCCGGGTCCGAAAATAGAGGTGTGCGGTAGTAAGTCACCAGAGTTAGGAAAAAAGTTCCACCTGGCACATAGGAGCGACGATATTGGGACATATTGGGTAATATTAAGAATTTTGGTGGGCATTGCCCTATGAGATTACTTTTATAAAATATACTTTTAAAAGGGCAATGCCCACCCTACCTCTACTTCCGCATCGCCCCCCTAACCCTCCATCAAAATCCCTACTAAAATCTGCATCAACACTTCCAAATCTGTAGGAACTCGATACAGCATTAAATGCTGAGTCACTACCCGTGAAGAACGATGAAAACTCCCAAACTGCCAAATATCCCCTGTTGTCACAGCACCATAAAGAATCGAATCTTCCGACTCCACCCAACTATCGAGAGCAATCAACTCAGCTGCTAATTGAGTAAATCCCCGTGTTAAATCTGCCTGCTTTGCTTCCACAACCAGCACATTGTGTTTTGATTGTATATAGTAGTCCAACTCTCCTCTGAGAAACTGATCCACCTCAATTGGATACTCAATATTTACTCTAGCCTCTGTGATGTGCGCTACTTCCAGAACAATAGGTGCAATCAGGACTTCACGTCGCGCCGCCTCACTGGTTAAGCTAACACGAGCTATTCCTTCTTCTAACCGCTGGCGCAAGTCTGGAAGTCTGGTAAATTGACTAGAGGAAACCATTGGTAAATTGATTGTCTCCCGAATCAAACTTACTCCTAACTCCTGCAGAATATCCGCTGGCGCAAACTTCATCAGAAAGTAACTGCGGAAAGTGTACGTTTCATTGGGTTTGAGGATAGGGGGACGTGGCGCTCTCTGAGTCATGACATATGCTTCCCATATATATATTGATGGTAGCTATCACTTCTGAGTGTGGTGCGATTGGTGAGGTGCTTTGCTTTTAAGAATGCTAAACTCTTCATCAAAGTTATATTCTATACTCTATATTAAAAAGTAAATTTGTGAAAACTGACAGCATTTTCTATCCTCTATTTCAAGAATTTTCAAGCATCATCTGTAGCAGCATCTTTTAGTGTTGTAGTCAAAAGAAGTTGACTCAAATTTTGCATCATAATTTTCGTCTGCCAAGAAAGAAATTTCTTGGCTCAAAGTTCCAGTCCATTAAAACTGATAACTTGCTCCATTCTCAATAATCGGGAGGCTCAGCCTCCCAATCCTCGTTCCCAGGCTGCAGCCTGGGAACGAGATATCGAGGCGGAGCCTCATTGTTGATATTAGTGCAAGATGTCAACCTTGAACTGAAGTTCAAAGCGTATCCAGGCGAAGTGCAAAATCTAAGTTGAGTAGCCACTGCAAGCGCCCAAAAAAAGCAATTGAGTTATGCTCTCTGTTCAATTTATACATGAATCAACGTGAAGAACTACAAAAACTGTACGATCTGCTAGACGAGAAAATTCTCTGCTTGCGGAAAGCGAGAGTGATTGAGACAGACACTTTAGTCCGGTTCAAGTTGGATAAGCAGATTGAGCTGGAAGAAGAAGAACACCGTAAAATCGCACAGCAGATTGACAATCTAGAGTCAGTCGCTTGTAGTGAAGAATTATACCGTGCATTGTTGAAATTAGGTTACCGGGAGCAAGTGCGCTCATTCCTGAAATTTCTGAAAGCACAGTCAATAGGGGCTTTTCTCATTCACGGATTGCTAGATTATGGACAACGTTGGTTACTGAATCGATTAGTCACACAGCATATTCGCTTCGGTACAATGGGTAAGATGGTGCGAATAGAACTTGACCGTATCGGACGCAGAAGAGATATTTCTGCTTTATGGCGCGAACTTGCTGGTTGCGTTGGCTTGGGAAGACAACACTCACGTACAGAAATTACTGAACGAGTTTTTCAATGGTGGAAGACACAAAATGTCATCCTTGTCTTTCATTATGTAGATTGTATGCCAGAAGGGTACTTGCAAGAACTACTGCGCGATTTTTGGTTACCGTTAGCAACTCAAGCACGAGAGGTTGTCTCTCAAACGAAATTTCAATTATTGATGTTTTTGGTGGATTATGAAGGTTGTGTAGGTTGTCAGGACACCATGTTTGTGGAACAAGTAGAGCCAACTTGGGAGCCGAGAGTTCCGATTAAACTGCCAACTATTAATCCGTTTTGCGATCGCACTCTCACTGACTGGATGGAAATGGTTGAGACTGAGTTCCACACATTACCTCTTGTTGAAGTCATCTATCAAATGGAAGATTTAGTAAAAGAAATTTTGGAAAATAGTGATAACGGGGTTCCAGAATTAGCATTTTCAGAAATTTGTGATTTGTGCGGCTGTAACTGGTATGAAGAAAGGGAAAGATGGTTAAAAATATAACTCAAAAACCACTTGAATACACTGGCAAGGTGCAGCCGCAGTTGGGAGAACGAGATGCAAGTGGACATTTGTTGTATCCTTATTTGCCAAACGAGGAATTAATAGAAGCTGTTAACCTAACAATTTACCTCGAACGACCACTTTTGCTCAAAGGGGAACCGGGATGCGGGAAGACAAGATTAGCGCGTGCTGTTGCTTATGAACTTGGTTTACCGTTAGAAGCTTGGTACATCAAATCTACCACTCGCGCCAAAGATGGTCTTTATAGTTATGATGCAGTCACTCGCTTACGAGATGCTCAACTAGCAGCCACAGGTCGTATCATCAAAGATGAGGATATCCCACGGATTAGCGATCCAGCTACTTATGTGAAATGGGGACCATTAGGACGCGCTTTTCAAAATGAACAGCGGACGGTGGTATTGATTGACGAAATCGATAAAGCTGACATTGATTTTCCCAACGACTTGTTATTAGAACTCGATGAGCAACGGTTTATTGTAGAAGAAACAGGACAAGAAGTCCAAGCAAAAGCACCGCCCATTGTCTTTATCACAAGCAACGATGAGAAAGATTTACCAGATGCTTTCTTGCGACGCTGTTTGTTTCACTACGTGGAATTTCCAAGCCCCGAAAGATTGGTAGAAATTGTGAATAACCACTTTCCTGATTCACCAAAAGCATTGGTAAATAAAGCTGTCGTTCGCTTCTTAATGCTGCGGGAGGAAATGCGCAAAGATAAAGGGGAAGGTGGGAAGAAAGTGAGTACGAGTGAATTGATTGACTGGTTTAAGGTGCTGCGTCGCTTTCCTCAAGATGAGGTTCTGGCAAAATTGGATGGTAAGCTTCCATTTGCTGGGGTGTTACTGAAAAGTTGGGATGATCATATTCGTCATTTGAGGGAAAGCCGTGGACGTGAATGATACTAAGTTGCCTTCAAAAACCTCACCCCGCCCTCCGGGCACCCCTCTCCTTGGTAAGGAGAGGGGCAGGGGTGAGGTGATACCTATGAACGCAACTCGGTATGAATTACCACTTCAAGAACTTTTCACTCGTCTACGGGAAGCTGGCTTACCACTTGGGATTGATGAGTATCAGTTGGTTTTGCGATCGATGCAAGCTGGTTTTGGGATGAGTGACAAAGGGGCTTTGAAACGGCTGTGTCAGACTTTGTGGGTTAAATCTGCTGAGGAAAAGCGGTTATTTGAGTATCAGTTTGAGCAAGTGATGAGCAGTGAGGCTGTTTTGCCAACATTAAAACCTTTAGCTCATCAGCGTAAGATTTCTTGGATGACTCGCTATGTGAGTTTGGGAATTTTAGGCGTTGGAATAGTCTTGAGTGTTGGACTCATTTTTAAACAGCTAACCCAAACAAAAAACTTGAACTCGACAGCACCTCTTGCTGCAACAGCAGAGCCAACCCCGACACAAACGCCAAATATAAACAGAAACCTACCAGATTGGATTTTATGGACTTTGCTATTAGTTATGGGCTTGGGCGCTGGGTATCCAATTGTTCTGTCTGTAGCTAAGTCGATTGCGAAACAGCGTATTAATCAAAGTACCTCCCTTCCTAAATCAATTTCAACTACGGCTTATTCTGTTCTACCTTCAAAATTGACACAGACTATTAAAGATGAGGTACAAGTCGCTCAAGCAGTGCTGCAATCCACTAGTAAAAATGAGGAAATTCTTGAAAGTCGCTTCATACTAACCACCGAGTATTTTCCTGTAACCGAGCGGCAAATGAAACAAATTTGGCGCTACTTGCGGCGTCCAGTACGCGAAGGACAACCAACTGAGTTAGATATGGAAGCAACGGTTAACCAGATTGGACGCCAAGGTATACTGCTTGCACCTGTGTTAGTTCCACGTCGGGTAAATCAAGCGGATTTGCTGTTACTGATTGATCAAGATGGCTCAATGGTACCTTTTCACACTTTATCACGTCGGCTAGCAGAAACGGCTTTGCGTGGAGGTCGTTTAGGTAAAGCTGGCATTTACTACTTTCACAATTGCCCGATTGAATATCTCTACCATGACCCGAATCATCTCCAAGCAGAGTTGGTTAGTCATGTTGTTACCAATGTTTGTTCTGAGCGGACGGCTGTGTTAATCTTAAGTGATGCTGGCGCAGCTCGTGGTGGCAATAGCGAAGAGCGTTACAAACTCACACAAGAATTTCTTGACAAGTTGAAACAACAGGTACGTTACATCGCTTGGCTTAACCCAATGCCGAAAAAGCGTTGGAATCAAACAACAGCTGGCAGAATTGCACGTGTGGTACCAATGTTTGAAGTTAGCCGTCCAGGTTTGCAGGATGCGATCGCTGTGTTGTGCGGACGCCCGATATTAGGTTCGGTTAATTAGTTATGATTTCCGCTTTGCGAAGAACCCCACCCCCCGTAAAGCTACGCTTCACTTCCCCTCCCCTTGGTAAGGGGAGGGGCGGTTTTGGCGCAAGACAAAACCGCACTTCCCCTCCCCTTGGTAAGGGGAGGGGACGTGCGGNAAGGGGAGGGGCGGTTTTGGCGCAAGACAAAACCGGGGTGGGGTTCTTCGGGATTCATAAGCAATTAAGCGAACTTAATATGACTCACTTTGAGGGGCGGAAAACATGAGCAAGATAAAACCTGAAGTTGCTAAACGACGGATTGAGTCTTTTGAAAAACGCTTTGGAGAAGCGCATCTGTATTTGGCGTCTCATGCTGCTTTTCCTTTGTCACTCACACCAGATTTGTTATATCGTCTATGGGCGAACTTCCAGCGGGATATTCACGGTGAAGTGTTAGGCATTCCTTGGATAGCTGTAGCGGATTTGCTGCTTTCTAGTTTATGCAATGAAGTGGGACATGAACTTTATGAGATGGATTTAACAGTGCGAAATCTGCTGCTGAGTCGATTGCAGGAAGATGAAAAATTCGGTGAACAGCGGATTATTGAACTTTCTGACTTCCTGCTCGATTATGTACAAAAGCAACTTCACAGCGACGACTCTGACATTAGGGATTTTGCTCAAGTTCAGCGGTGGATAGCTTTAGCATACACTCAACCCAATGAAGCAGCTTTTGAGGTGGGGTTAGTATTCTCGAAATTGCATGAGAAGGATACAGCAGAACTAGTGCGAATGGCTTCATTGACAGAAACATTTGCAGAACCATTGGCACAATTCGAGCCGCTACTAATTTACGCTCGTGGAATGGGAAACTATGCTCGTGGTAATTTGGAGGTTGCAAAAGCTGAACTTAGCGAAGTGCTTGACGAAGACAACCAGATACAAATTGCTGAAATCAGTTTGCCTATTCCTGAAGAAATTTTAGAAGCGGTTCAATATTCTAAAAAAGATGCAGGGTCAAAAAAGACTTTCGTTATCAATACTACTACTGTCCTATCTTACATAAACTTCCGACTACTAATTGGAGTACTTATTGCCACTGTTCCAGCTTTTATACCCTCCTATTTTCTGCCAACACCACAGCCCACGATCACACCTTTGCCAAATTGTTCAGTTATGGGTGATATCTGTTTGAATCTGGGTGACAGTGGTGTAGCAGTCAGAAAATTACAGCAGCGGTTACGATATTTAGGATTCTATAACCTTAATCCAAATGGCTATTATGGTCCAACAACTCAGGAAGCTGTGGCTCGATTTCAGCAAAACTATGGACTCGCTGCCACTGGAGGTGTCAATTATCAAACTTGGCAAGCATTAGGGTTAAGTTATCCTGGCAGGATTGAGTAATCCTGCAATTTTATAAGAAAGCTTAGACATAGTAAATATTAAACATTAAACATTATCGTGAGTTAAAGTTGAGTGTAGAAGAGTTGCAGCTGGTAGCACAACAGCAGTCTCTCAATCAAGGTGGTAGTTAAACAAGATTGACTAATAACTAATTCTTAGACTCCATCAAAATCCCAACTAAAATCTGCATCAACACTTCCAAATCCTTAGGAACTCGATACAGCATCAAATGCTGAGTCACTACCCTAATTAACTCATCGCTGAGTATCAAACACTGGTCATGGAGTATCAAACCTATTATATAATTCTACTAATTTCATTTTAGGTATAATTAGTGGCTTTTGATAACATTTGTAAAATATTAGCAGAAAAATATCCAATTGATTTTGCACATTGGTTGCTACCTGATGAACCACAAAAAGTTAAATTATTAAAAACTGAATTGAGTATCGAACCAATTCGAGCAGATTCTATAACATTTTTACAAACAGAGAATCGTATTTTACATCTGGAATTTCAGACAACAGCAAAATCTGAAACTCCTATTCCCTTACGAATGTTGGATTACTTTGTCAGGTTAGTGCGAAAATAAGTACTAATGAAAAAGGCGTTGCTGAATTTCAGGGTTAGCGCGTCTCAAACCCTATTGACAAGGGGACTTGATTGAATTA
>NZ_QMEA01000329.1 GCF_012912105.1 Brasilonema sp. UFV-L1 | reverse complement strand
CAGTCATAGAAGTGCATCAACTCTTAAAATGAAAGCTTACTCAATTGACTTGCGAGAAAAAATAATAAAGGCTTACGAACAGACAGACACCTCAATTAGAAAGGTGGCTGATAGATTTGGTGTCGCTAAAAGCTTTGTACAAAAACTTCTCTCCATGAAGAAAATTCAAGGTCACGTAGAACCGAGACAACAAGGCGGAGCAATGAAGGGAGAGTTGGATGGATATTCCGCTCAATTAGCTGCAATGGTTGAACAATATCCAGACGCGACATTACTAGAATACTGTGAATATTGGAGTACAACTTATAATCATTGGGTCAGTACGAGTACGATGTGCCGTACATTACAAAAAGAAAAACTAACATTAAAAAAAAGACGCTACGCAGCAGCCAAGGGAAAACACAAAGAATCCAAAAGTTGAGAAGTGAGTACTGGCAGCAAGTTAAGCAAGTAGACCCAGAAAACTTAGTTTTCATCGATGAAATGGGTGTTTTATTGGGTTTGACACGAACTCATGCCAGAAGCCCTCATGGAAGTAGGGTATATGATTTTAAACCATTTTACCGAGGAGCCAAGGTGACAGTAATTGGGGCAATTAGCTTGAAACAAGTTTTGGCTGTTATGACTCTGAATGGTTCAATGGATGGAAACGCATTTAAAGTCTTTGTTGAGAAGTGTCTGCTTCCTCAATTATGGGAAGGTGCTGTAGTTGTTATGGATAACCTTCCAGCACATAAAGTCCAAGAAATCGAGCCTTTAATTGAATCTGTTGGCGCGAGTGTGATCTACCAGTCTCCCTATTCTCCTGACTTTAATCCAATCGAACATTGGTGGTCGCAATTAAAAGCTTTTTTACGACAATTTTCTCCAACCAATGCATTTAGGGTTGATGTTTTAATTAGAACTGCGCTTGATTTAGTCAATCCCCTACATCTAAAAAACTGGTTTACAAACTGCTGTTACTGTA
>NZ_QMEA01000328.1 GCF_012912105.1 Brasilonema sp. UFV-L1 | reverse complement strand
TCTTACGTGTTAGACCCCGGAGGGTCGAGCCGATGATAATTTACGAGTTCAAAGTCAAGGGAAAAGACAAGCAGTACAGGGCAATAGATGACGCTATCCGTACTAGTCAGTTCATTCAAAACAAATGTCTTCGTTTCTGGATGGATAATAAAGGGACTAGTTTGAACAGATACGACTTAAACAAACATTGTGCTGTATTAGCTGCTGAGTTTTCTTTTGCTGATGAACTCAATTCTATGGCTAGACAATCTGCTGCGGAACGTGCTTGGAGCGCAATAGCTCGGTTTTACGATAACTGCAAAAAGAAAACCAAGGGGAAAAAAGGTTTTCCAAAGTTTAAAAAACACTGTCGTTCTGTTGAGTACAAGACAAGCGGCTGGAAACTTTCTGCTACCCGCAAAGCCATAACTTTTTCAGACAAAAAAGAAATAGGAACTCTGAAATTAAAGGGAACCTATGACTTAAATTACTGCGATATCAAGCAGATTAAACGTGTTCGGTTAGTGCGTCGTGCTGACGGATATTACGCTCAATTTGCAATTGATATTGACTTAAAAGTTGAAACTCAGCCAACTGGTCAAGTAGTAGGCGTTGACTTGGGATTAAAGTACTTCATTGCTGATAACATTGGCAATGTAGAACCATCGCCTCAGTTTTACCGCAAGTCTGAAAAGCAGTTAAACCGTGCTAACCGCAAGAAATCCAAGAAGTATGACAAAGCAAGAAAGAAAGCCAAAAAACCTCAATCAACCAACTACCACAAAGCCAGAAATAGGTATGCTCGGAAACATTTAAGAGTAAGTAGGCAACGAAAAGAGTATTGCAAGAGATTAGCATACTCCGTCATCCAATCTAACGACTTGGTAGCCTATGAAGACTTGAATGTGAAAGGGCTGGTAAAAAACCGACATCTGGCTAAATCAATTAGTGATGCTGGCTGGTCTACATTCCGCTCTTGGTTAGAGTATCTTGGACATAAATATGGAAAGGTAACGGTAGCTGTACCTCCCCATAACACAAGCCAAAATTGCTCTAACTGTGGCGAGAAGGTGAAGAAATCTCTATCCACTAGAACCCATGTCTGTCTACATTGTGGATTTGTGGAAGATAGAGACGTGAATGCAGCCATCAACATTTTGAAATTAGGACTCAGTACCGTGGGGCACACGGGAACTTACGCTTGGGGAGATTTGCCCTCTTGGGCGATTGGTGCAAGCCTGTCGTCTAACGGCGAGTCAACGAACCAAGAATCCCCTGGCTTTTTGCGGGAATAAGCGCGTAGCGCGA
>NZ_QMEA01000327.1 GCF_012912105.1 Brasilonema sp. UFV-L1 | reverse complement strand
GTCCTTCTAGGACGGCTTTCTGAAATCGTGTTATAATTACGCTATAGAGTTGAGCGTAAAAATGCTGGTATTCGAGGCAAAGTTGGAAGGAACAAAGGAGCAGTATGGAAAGCTGGATGAAGCTATCCGTAGTGCCAGATTTGTTCGCAACAGTTGCCTGAGATACTGGATGGACAACAAGGACATTGACAAGTACGACTTGAGTGCATACTGTGCAGTGCTTGCGTCTGAGTTCGAGTTTGCCAAGAATCTTAACTCTATGGCTCGTCAGGCTAGTGCTGAACGAGCTTGGGCTGCGATATCTCGGTTCTACGACAACTGCAAGAAGAAAGTACCAGGTAAGAAAGGATATCCACGTTTTAAGAAAGAACAGACACATGGCAGTGTTGAGTACAAAACCAGTGGCTGGAAACTTTCTTCTGATAGACGGTGTATCACCTTTTCTGACGGGTTTGAAGCAGGAACCTTTAAGATGTGGGGAACCCGCGATTTGTACTTCTATCAATTGAAACAGTTTAAACGTGTCCGAGTTGTTCGCCGTGCAGACGGATACTACGTGCAATTTTGTATTGACCAGGAACGCCTGGAGAAGCGGGAACCAACCGCCCATAACATCGGGATTGATGTTGGGCTGAACCACTTCTACACCGATTCTGACGGGCAGACTGTTGCAAACCCGCGTCATCTCCGTAAAAGTGAAAGGTCTTTGAAGCGACTTCAACGTCGTATGTCCAAGACTAAGAAGGGTTCTAAAAATAGAGCGAAGTTTAGAAACAAACTTGCTCGTAAACACCTCAAGGTAAGTCGCCAGCGTAAAGACTTTGCCGTAAAGACGGCAAGGTGCGTAGTGATGTCTAACGACCTCGTGGCGTATGAGGACTTGAAGGTGCGAAACATGGTGAGAAATAGACACCTCGCCAAATCGATATCTGATGCAGCGTGGACTCAATTCCGGGAATGGGTCGAGTACTTTGGGAAAGTGTTTGGTGTGGCGACAGTTGCCGTTCCACCCCACTATACATCCCAGAATTGTTCTAATTGTGGGAAGGTCGTCAAGAAATCTCTTAGTACCAGGACGCATACTTGTCATCATTGTGGGCATACCCAAGATAGAGATTGGAATGCTGCACGAAACATACTTGAGAAAGGACTCCGTACCGTGGGGCACACGGGAACGTTAACGTCTGTGGATGAGACTGACCAATACTTGGGTGAGGAAACTCCTTCAAGCAAGTCAACTCGTGGAAACAGAAAGCCCAAGAAGTGATTCTTGGAATCCCCG
>NZ_QMEA01000326.1 GCF_012912105.1 Brasilonema sp. UFV-L1 | reverse complement strand
GACTGGTAATGCGGTAAAATGACCCAATGTCCAATTCTGAGCAACTTGTCATCTACCAGCTTCATATTTTTATCCTGGGCATTAGTCCAATGATTTGGCGTAGGGTCAAAATCCGCAGCGACAGTACAATCGCCGATTTGCACTACGTTATCCAAATAGCAATGGGATGGACAGATTCCCATTTACATCGTTTCATAATCCACGGAAAGCAGTACGGTATTGCACAAATTGGGGGAATGTGGTTTTCTGACAACCCAAAAGAAGTCAAATTATCAGATTTTGGCTGGCGAATGCGAGAGCGTTTTTTATACGAATATGACTTCGGTGATAACTGGCAGCATCAAATTCGGGTCGAAGCAATTCTCACTCTCAAATCAAATTGCTTTTATCCAGTATGTATTGATGGTAAACGTGCTTGTCCTCCAGAAGACTGTGGTGGCTCGTGGGAGTTCATGGCACAAAAGCAGGAATACTCGGTAAGATATATAGCTTCTCGGTGCAGTGAAATTATCGACGAAGGTGATATCCCTGGCAATATTGAAGAGATGTACGAACTACGCCAATGGTTAATGGTTGACCATTTTGACCGCCCAAAAATCAACCAACGGTTACAGCAATACGCGGCTGGGGATAAAGAGATGTTATTTGAACAGGAAATAGTGTGAAAGTCAAAATCCAAATAGTTGTGGAGTCAGACAATGGAGATTCCCAAGTTGTCCAAGAAATTATGCAAATTGAGCGTGGTGCTTTACAGCCAGAAAACTTGGGACTAAAACTAGCAGAAGCTAAAACATTACTACAAAGTCTCCAACGCACTCTAGCCGAGCAACAGGTAGCAGAATACTCTCAACAGCAGGAATTATGTTTACACTGTAGCAAAAAACTGTTGCATAAAGACAAGCGCACAATCGTATACCGCACGTTGTTTGGTAAGTTACATCTCCAATGCCATCGACTATTTCACTGCCCGTGCCAGGAACAACCAACCCGTAGCTTTAACCCAGTAGCCAACTTACTACCAGAACGCACTTCAAGAGAACTATTGTATCTCGAGTCCAAGTTTGGGTCTTTGATGTCTTACGGACTATCTGTGAAACTATTACAGGAAATACTACCAATAGAAGGAGAAATAAACACTACATCGGTACGGAATAACTTACACACAATTGGTCAACGCTTAGAAGACGAATTGGGAGAGGAAAAAGGAGGATACATCGAAGGGTGTCCAAGAGATTGGGAGGAATTGCCCCGACCTGATTTACCGTTGGTACTGGGAATGGATGGCGGATATGTTCGTTCCTACGACTTTAAATCGCGCTCCAAAGG
>NZ_QMEA01000325.1 GCF_012912105.1 Brasilonema sp. UFV-L1 | reverse complement strand
TACAGTGTGGGCTTTCAGTAGCCCTGAAGAGTCTGTACTGAGATTACAATACAAACCATTCGAGCCTCCAGGCAGGTTTACAGACTGCCCCAATAACGCAATCACTTTTGCTCCGTTCAAATCAGCATCACAGGACAACCTGCAATTACCGCATTTGAACTTTTTTTCAGAGCGCAATCCAATGTGCAAGCATTGATTACAGGTCTGGCTCGTGTAGGCAGGGGAGACGGCTATTACCTCAACACCGTCTCTGAGTCCTTTGTATTCCAAAAACATCCGCAACTGGTAGAACGCCCACGAGTTACTTCTACGGCGTTCTGTCTTGTTGCGTGGTTTCTGATTAGTTCGCTCACGAATACCAGTCAAATCCTCGATAGCTACAAGTGCTTTTTCACTTTTGGCTTGCTGGATGATTGTTTTGCTAATGTTGTGGTTTACCCACGCTTGAAATCGTCTCTCCCGCCCCGATAGCCGTGCCAAGACTTGCCGACATCTACGCCGACTAGACCTTGTGCGTGTGGAAGCTTTTTTCTGAAGAGACGCTCTTGCCTTACTGTATCTATCCCTCGTCTTAGTTAACTGTTTGCCACTCCATGAATCACCGTTGCTGGTTGCGGCAATATCACGGCGTCCAAAATCAACACCGATTACTTTTTTCGTCGGCTGTGGATCTGGGACTTCATCTTTAAGCTGGATGTGGATGTAATACTGACCATCGCGGTGCTTACACAATTGAGCGCTTGTTGGTTTACGTCCTTTTAGCTTGCCGCGTTGATAGTTGCCAGCATCAATTTTGATGTGTTCCCGACCAGACAATGTGGTCAGGCTTACTGTCCAGTCTTTCTCTCTGAATGCAAAAATCCTGGCATCATAGTCAGCACTGGTCGGTTTAAACGCTTTAACAGGTTTCCCTTGGCGTTTGGCTGCTAGTCGATTAGCACCTACTCTGGCGCAAGCTCTCACAGCTAAGTTTGCGGCTAACCCAAACTTTGAACGCAAATCCTCATAAACAACGTTTTGAATAGTTGTTTTACTGGTTATTTGCGGCTTGATAACTTCATTGGTGTAGTTGCAAGCCGCAGCAAAAGCATGAAGAACTACTTCCAGTTTTTCAGACTGTATTGGGGTAGGGTTAAGTTTACAAACTAGCGTAAGTACTTGTTCCATGAGTTCGACCTACTCACATATGATAATAATATTGTAGACTACAATTTTTCGTGTTGCGTTCCCAGAGATTGTTAAAAACTCAACTATCCCCTCTCCCGCGTTAACCGACGGTCAACATAGGTCGGGGGATGTTTCGTTTTTAACCCGCAATTCCTCTCAACACCGAATCAATAGATTACGGTGTGAGCCTCCTTGCGGAAACAGGTGAA
>NZ_QMEA01000324.1 GCF_012912105.1 Brasilonema sp. UFV-L1 | reverse complement strand
GACAAAGCTGCCCATTACTAGTCATTTTTGGGTAGATCTGAGATGAGTTGGTCAACAAATTCTCTTAGCCGTTCTTGCCAATCAGGGACGGCTTTAAGTTTTTCTTTCTGACCGAGATAACCTTTGAAAGCGATTGCATCTTTATCAAGCAAGCGTTCTAGCTTTTTTTTTGCTCCTAATTTATGTCCTTTTTGAAATGGCATTGACAAGAAGTTTTATATTGGTTAACCTATATATATTACAATATAAAAAGTAAATGCTATTAGGTTTCAAGACTGAATTAAAACTAAATAATTACCAGCGCACAGCGTTAATGAAGCATTGTGGCGTAGCGCGTCACGCTTGGAACTGGGGACTGGCTTTGACCAGACAAATATTAGATCACAACAAAGCTAATCCGGATTCTAAGATTAAGTTTCCTACTGCCATTGACCTGCATAAATGGTTGGTAGCATTAGTTAAATCTGAAAATGAATGGTATTATGAATGTTCTAAATCCACACCACAGCAAGCATTGATGGCTTTGAGAGAAGCTTGGAAACGTTGCTTTAACAAAACTGCTGGTGTTCCCAACTTCCGGAAAAAAGGTAAACGTGACTCTTTTACGTTAGAAGGTACAGTCAAAATTTTAGATAGTAACAAGATTCAAGTACCTGTAATTGGTGTCCTTAAGACCTATGAACGATTGCCTCAAGTATTAACGAAATCTGCTACAATCAGCCGCCAAGCTGATAGATGGTTTATCAGTTTCAGGTTTGATGTTGAAACCCACAATTTAAGTAATACAGACGTGGTAGGCGTTGACCTTGGTGTCAAAAACTTGGCTACTCTCAGTACTGGTAAAGTCATAAGCGGAGCCAAGTCCTATAAAAAGTACGAAGCAAGGTTGTCCAGAATGCAGTGGTTGAATCGTCATAAAATCATTGGTTCAAACAACTGGAAGAAAGCACAATTGCAAATAGCTAGACTGCACAGAAAGATTGCCAACATTCGCAAAGACACATTGCACAAACTCACCACACTACTAGCCAAGAACCACGGCACAATAGTGATAGAAGACCTCAATGTGTCAGGAATGATGGCGAATCATAAACTGGCTAAAGCTATTGCTGACATGAGCTTTTTCGAGTTCCGTCGTCAGTTGACCTACAAGTGTGAGTTGTATGGCTCAAAACTTGTCGTAGTTGACAGATGGCTCCCCAGTTCTAAAACTTGTTCTAACTGTGGAACCAAAAAGGAAACACTCATCTTAAAAGAGCGAGTGTTTGATTGTGGTCACTGCGGATTTACAATTGACCGTGATTTGAACGCTGCAATCAATTTGAAAAACGCGGTCAGTTAGACCGTACGAGCTTGTGGACTGGTTGAAGCCGACTTCACCAGGATGAAGCAAGAAGTAAACGAAACCCAAAGTCATTCAACTAGTACGAGTTATCTTTGTATAGAAAAGTCGAGTTATGGGGAG
>NZ_QMEA01000323.1 GCF_012912105.1 Brasilonema sp. UFV-L1 | reverse complement strand
CCCATTACTGGAAATATCTACTCTGAGCTTCGTTTACTTCCTGCATCATCCTGGAGATGTCGGCATCAACCAGTCCACAGGCTAACCTCACCTAACTGGCGATTTTGGACAAATTGATTGCTGCGTTTAAGTCTCTATCCAAGCTGAATCCGCAGTGACCACACTCAAACATTCGCTCTTTCAAGGTAAGTGTTTCTTTTTTGGTTCCGCAATTTGAGCAAGTCTTGGAGCTTGGGAACCATCGGTCTACTACTACTAGCTTGGAACCATACAACTCGCATTTGTAGGTCAACTGGCGACGAAACTCATAAAATCCCATATCAGCGATGGATTTAGACAAGCGTTGATTCGCCAACATTCCAGATACATTCAAATCCTCTATGACTACCACACCGTGGTTGTTGGTGAGCATTGTCGTGAGTTTGTGCAATGTGTCCTTGCGGATATTGGCTATTTTTCTATGAAGACTAGCAATCTTGATTTGTGCTTTCTTCCAATTAGCTGAACCAATGATTTTATGACGGTTCAACCATTGCATTCTAGATAATTTGGATTCGTATTTCTTGTAGGACTTTGCTCCTTCTACCACCTCGCCAGTTGAGAGAGTCACCAGCACCTTGACACCTAGAGCAACTCCTATAACGTTTGTATAGAGGGACTCTTGGGCTTCAGTCTCAAGCCGGAAACTGATAAACCATCGGTCAGCTTGGCGAGAAATTGTCACTGATTTTGGCTTAACTTGTGGTGAGACAGCCCTGCAGGAGGGTTTCCCGACAGAGGGGACTGCGAACCCGAAGGGCAGTCGCTCATAAGTTTTAAGAACGCCTATCACAGGTACTTGAATTTTGTTATTCCCAAGTATTTTGACTGTACCTTCAAGTGTGAAAGAGTCGCGTTGACCTTTCTTTTTGAACTTGGGAACACCAGCCGTTTTGTTAAAATAACGTTTCCATGATTCACGTAGCGCCATTAGCGCTTGTTGTGGAGTGGACTTGCTAACTTCGTAATACCATTCATGCTCACTTTTCACCAGTGCTACCAACCATTTATGCAGGTCAATGGCACTAGGAAATTTGATTTTAGAATCGGGATTGGCTTTATTGTGGTCGAGTATTTGTTTGGTCAATCCGAGTCCCCAATTCCAAGCGTGACGTGCTACACCACAATGCTTTGCAAATGCTGTGCGTTGCTGATTAGTTAGTTTCAATTCAGTTTTGAATCCGAGTAGCACGGTAGCTCCTTAATCCATTCTCTAAAGGCTTGCGACATGTTCCAACCTTGTTTGTCTGCGTAGGCTTGAAGCTTATCTAATTCTTCTTGACTAAGCAAAGCTTTAAACCATTTATCACGTTTAGGCATAACTCTTTTTACTTCATGGGTCTATCTTACCCAAGAGTTACCCAGATTTAAGGTGTGTTAACCGTAATAAAACCGAACAAAAATCAAATAACTACCCAAAACTGAGTAGCAATGGCTAGCTATGTC
>NZ_QMEA01000322.1 GCF_012912105.1 Brasilonema sp. UFV-L1 | reverse complement strand
GGGTACAGCGTGGGCTTCTGTAATCACGGGGGAATGCCTCAGATGAGACTTTCGCCCCATCTTTGGTCTTACTTCCCCTCCTACAGCAGAGACGGCTGAACCATCCGCCCTTACGGGTTCGCCAGTTGCTCTACTTGGGGAGACCCCAAGACGAGCCACTGCTGCGGGAGGGTTTCCCGACAACAGGCATGTGGCGTCCGCACTGGCTCACCTTTAGCATTCTGATTCCTTCTGCTCTAATGTTGATAGCAGCATTTCCATCACGGTCGTGATGAGTACCACAGTTCGGGCAAATCCAGTCCCTAACATCTAGTGGCATTTCATTGACTTGATAGAAGCAATTAGAGCAGAGCTTAGAACTGGGAAACCATCTATCGATCTCAACTAACTTTGCACCTTTGCGTTCTAGCTTATAGGCTAGAAAATTAGTGAACATTCCCCAGCCAACATCAGAAATTGCTTTTGCCAGGTTATGATTACGAACCATGCCTTTGACATGAAGATTTTCTACTATGACAGCTTGACTATCGCTGACCAACTTATAACTAAGTTTATGTAGAAAATCTTGCCGTGAATTACTAACTCGTTCGTATACCTTAGCAACAACTTTTCTATGCTTGTGTCTTGAATGACTTCCTTTTTGTTTACGCGCTAGCTTTTGTTGCTTACGCTTGAGATTCTTCTCATGTTTGGCAATGTGTTTAGGGTTGTCATATTTAGAAACCTTTTCACCGTCGGTCACAACAGCAAAGTGTTTCAATCCTAAGTCAATCCCATAAATCTTTCCTTCTGTCGTAGTAGGATTATCTCCTTCTAGTTCAGTAAGGATAGATGCAAAATATTTACCTGATGCAGTTTTGCTAATAGTTACGGTCTTGATTTTCCCCTCAATCGGTCTATGGATCTTGGCTCTAACTATCCCGATGTTACCTGGAAGTTTTACATTGCCATCTACAACTTTGACGTTTTGAGGATATTGAACAGACTGTTTTCCATGCTTAGATTTGAATTTAGGAAAGCCAGCACGTTTCTCAAAAAAGTTCTTGTATGCAGTGGTTAGATTCAGTGTTGTAGCTTGTAAAACCTGACTATAACAATTAGCCAACCATTCAGTATCTTTTTCTTTTTTGAGCTTAGGCAATAGTGCGTTGAGTGCTACTTGCCCAAGTCCCTTGCCTGTTTGTTTGTAAACTTCAATGCTCTTATTTAGCGCATAGTTCCACCACCAACGAGCAGACCCAAACGTCTGAGCTAACAGTATCTGTTGTTCAGTTGTTGGGTATAAACGAACCTGTATGGCTTTGTGTAACACTCAATATCACCTCCTTGGTTTTTCTATCTTACTACTATCTACACATCGCAGTAAACAAAATCCGGAAAATATTTGGCGATTCCTCATACATCTTTTCTTTGTCTTTCCGTAGGAAAGAATCACTCAAAGATGTAATCGTCACCGCCCGTCTTATATCCCGACGCTAAACTGAGTACAGTTATAG
>NZ_QMEA01000321.1 GCF_012912105.1 Brasilonema sp. UFV-L1 | reverse complement strand
CTATAACGGTACTCCGTTTAGCGCGGGGATATAAGGCGGGCAACGACGATTGTATCTTTGACCGATGTTTTCCTATGGAAAACGCGCTTAAAGATGCATGAGGAGTTGCCAACTTTTCCGGAATGCTGTTACTGAAATGTGTATATAATAGTAACAGGTCGATATTTGGAGAAGTTTAGGTGACGCATTGTCCCCTAGAAATTGAGCCAGCACGCCACATGCTTCAAGCCGGGGGACCCGTCCAACGCAGTGGCTCCTTTGTTTGGTTGATCTTTCGGTGCAGACGGGTACTCGTAGTAGTAAGGCTGGCTCAATTTCTTACGTGTAAGACCCCGTGAGACGACAAGCTGTAAAAATTAGGTTGTATCCCACAGACCAACAAGTTCAAATACTTGCACAGCATTTTGGGTGTGCGCGGTGGTGGTGGAATTATGGTTTGAACAAATGTATTGAAACCTATAAAGCAACTGGAAAAGGCTTATCTCAGTCTGGTCTAAATTCTTTATTGCCAGCACTCAAAAAAGACGAAGAGACAGAATGGCTAGGAGAATGTTACTCGCAAGTATTGCAATCTGTAAGTCTCAACCTTAGCCGTGCGTACAAAAACTTTTTTGATGGTAGAGCGCAATATCCTAAGTTCAAGTCAAGACACCATCGTCAGTCAATCCAGTATCCACAAAAAGTAAAACAAGTCAATAATTGTTTGAAATTTCCTGGAACGTTGGGTGCTGTAAAAGCTAAAATACATCGTTTACTTGATGGGACTATCAAGACTGTGACTGTCAGTAAATGCCCCTCTGGTAAGTACTACGCTTCTGTGTTGATGGAATATGAAGGTGATTATCCGACATCAAACGCTAATGATAAGGTTATTGGTGTTGATTTAGGGATTAAGGATTTTGCGATTACCTATGATGGTGAAAAGATTTCCAAATATTCAAACCCAAAACACTTAGCCAAATATGAAAAGAAATTAGCCAAGAAACAACGTATAGCTGCACGAAAAGTAAAAGGTAGTAATCGTCGTAGAAAGGCAACTTTGATTGTAGCTAGGGTATACGAACAAGTTAGTAATGTCCGCCAAGACTACTTACACAAGTTATCTAGAAAGATAGTTGATCATAATCAAGTCGTAGTCGTCGAAAACCTAAATGTCAAGGGCATGGTTCGTAACCATAAACTAGCAAAAGCAATATCTGATACGGGATGGGGAACCTTTGTCAATTTCTTGTCTTACAAATTAGAACGAAATGGTGGAAGGTTAGTTGAGATAAACCGATGGTTTCCTAGTTCCAAACTTTGTTCTAATTGTCATTACCAAATCAAAGAGTTGCCACTAGAGATAAGGGCTTGGACTTGCCCAAGTTGTGGTGCTCAACATGACAGAGATGGTAATGCTGCAATGAATATTAGAGCAGAAGGTATCAGAATGCTGTCCTCCTCTGGGACGGGGGAGGCTAACGCCAATGGAGAGGAAGTAAGACCAAATCGTGGGCGTAAGCCTGTGATGAGGCATTCCTCCGTGAAGTTGGAAGCCCCCACCATACC
>NZ_QMEA01000320.1 GCF_012912105.1 Brasilonema sp. UFV-L1 | reverse complement strand
ACTGTACCTGTACTCAGGGAGCGTGTGGGATGAATGGCGGGACAATGACGAATTGACCAACGAGCAACGGTGAACCCAGTTCACTTAGCAATGTTGGTCGATGAGGAATTGTCTGTCTCCGGGATTTTTAACGAATCAATGAAGTCTTCAATAACGTGAGTCATTGTTGTATCTTTGATTGCTGCATATAATCGTAACTTATTTAATCTACGTTCACTCATCCGCATTTTAAACCACTCTGTTTTCATTTTTGTACCCACTTATTACCCACATTTGCTCTACTAACAGATAACAAGGAGGTGGTTTTAAGTGTTGAAAGCTGTTAAGGTCAGACTATACCCAACAACCGAACAACAAGTAGTTCTAGCCAAGTCGTTTGGTTGTGCAAGGTGGTATTGGAATTATGCCTTAAATGCTTGCATTCAACACTATGAAGAAACTGGGAAGTCATTAAAACTAAGTATTTACAAAGCTTACTTGCCACAATTAAAAGTAGAGCATCCTTGGTTAAAAGAGGATTGTTACTCTGCTGTTTTGCAGTGTGTAGCAATCAACTTGAACAAGGCTTACACCAATTTCTTTGAGGGACGTGCTAAGTTTCCTAGATTTAAGTCAAAACATCACAAGCAATCAATTCAGTATCCTCAGAACGTTAAAGTAGTGGATGATTGTTTGGAAATCCCTAAGATTGGTGTTGTAAAAGCTGTCTTTCATAGACCAATTGAGGGGAAAGTTAAGACAGTTACTATAAGCAAGACTCCTACAGATAAGTACTTTGCATCTGTGCTATGTGAAGTGGAAGACAATGGTAGTCAACTGTCTGGCGACAAGATATTGGGTATTGACCTTGGATTAAAAGACTTTGCTATTGTTCATGATGGTAATGAAGTTACCAAGCATCCAAACCCGAAACACCTCAAACGTCATGAAAGGAATCTAGCTAAAAAGCAGAAGAGGTTTGCCCGTAAAGTTAAAGGTAGTAATTCAACAAACAAGTACAGAAAATTTATAGCCAAGGTTCATGAGCGAGTATCAAATTCCCGCCAGGACTTTTTGCACAAATTGAGCAGAAAACTGGTAGACGAAAGCCAAGTCATCATTGTAGAAAATCTCAATGTGAAGGGATTGGTACGGAACCGGAAGTTATCAAAGTCGATATCCGATGTAGGTTGGGGGATGTTTGTTAACTTCCTTGATTACAAGCTGAAACAGAAAGAGGGACAGCCCTCCGGGTTCGCAGTCGCCACAACGGGGGGAACCCCCGCAAGGCGCTGCTCACTTGTGGAAATAGGAAGATTCTTCCCCAGTTCAAAAACGTGTTCGTGTTGCGGTCATGTTCTTGATGAGTTAACACTTGATATCCGTGAATGGGATTGTTCTAAATGTGAAACTCGTCATGACCGTGATGGTAATGCAGCACTGAACATCAGAAATGAAGGGATTCGGATATTACAGAATGGCGGAGGGAACCCCGTTATTGCCGTGCCGAGGCGGAGTAAGACCACCTACCCGAAAGGGAAAGGGGCATCTGTCAATGACGACGGAAGCCCACACCGTACCTG
>NZ_QMEA01000034.1 GCF_012912105.1 Brasilonema sp. UFV-L1 | reverse complement strand
CTATGATTACGCTCGCCTCCATTATTTTGTGGTTATAGTTTGAAAACACGCCCTAACCCTCTCCTTATAAAGGAGAGGGAACCGAAATCGGAAATCAATAAGCTTTTTTGTATAACTTTAAAAATATCAAAGTGAAAATGACTCAACTTTATAACAAAGATTCAGCGTTCAAGTGATCATAGGTGGGTTACGGCTTTGCCTAACCTAGCCTATACACTTGAATAAGCTATGATTTATTATATTCACGCCCAACAAAAACACTAAAAATAGAGTTATTAATACTGCATCGCTCTACCAGACTGGAGTTTAACATTACTTTTATGGGAAAATGTCCGTTCGGCGCTGTTAAAGAATAGTTCATGTCCGAATAATATAGCCAATATCCTTTCTTGCGCCAGCCAACTATATCACTAAATTTTTCTTTAATTTCATCTTCAATTCCAAAAAGATCATAGTCAGAGTTAGGTTTTAGGCTTTCCCAAATGCGCTTTTGAACGCTAAAACCAAATCTCCCGTTGCTGTATTTTAGCCAGAGGTTATTTATAGTGTTCAGGTCTTTGTTAGGAAGCGCTGCAATATGTTCATAACTTAAGCAAATATTTTCCACACTTTTTGCACTTAAATAATATTGTACAAGAGCTATTTCGTAGTCTTGTGAATACTTTTGCAACTCTTGACTAGATAGCTCATATATAATTTTAGCTGTTTCCTGATCTGCTTCTTTCCATTTCTTTATCCGGAGTAATTTATCTAATTTATAATAAGTTCTCTTCATCACTGAAATAGAACTTCTAGACGAAGTATAACGATAAGTAACAGCACCTTTAACGACTTCTCTCGCCGCCTCAGTTTCATTATTTCCATGATTAACTTTTGCTGTAGCACCCCTAAAATCTTTTCTCCACTTAAAAAGTTTCTTTCTAACTTTAGACTTTCTACGAGCTTGTTCTGCTAGTTCACTTGCAACTATTGTCTCAGCATGCTCTTCACTGTATCCCTGAGTTTTGAGTTGAGCTATTAATTCACGAATCTCTGTAGCTACATCTGAAAAATCCTGATTTATGTTAATATAATTTCCTTGTATTTCAATATAGTCACCATCAATAGATTCGTTATAATTCCCACCTTCTGTGTAAATAGTAAGATTATTGGCTGTGGTATTATCATTAATATTATCATCATCATCATCGGTTAAGCTGCTGTCCGAATTTTGTTTTGTACGTCTAATTTGAAAAATGAATAAAGAAAAACCTAATCCAAATAGTAATCCACCAATAACATATAAAAAAATAGTTTGATAGTTTTCTCTGATATAATTTGCTGCAAATTTCAAACCTTTATCAATAGTCAATAAGATCGCTTGAGCTAAAAATAGAACCAAAAAGGAGCATATTATCTTTTCTGCGAATGAAAGTCGATAATTCAGAAGACAGAACTGTCTTAATATTTGCTTGATTTGAATCTTCATAGTTCAACTTCTGAGAAGTGCTTTACGGCACAGGAATACCTGATAATCTCAAAGCCAATTTAATCACTTCTACCGCAGCTTCCCCTATTACACCATTTGCAGCAGCGTCTCGCATATACTGTCCAAACTGAATCAGTTTACCTTTAGCTTTAGGATCATGTTTAGCTTCATTTGCCCAATCATTCGCTACTTTTTGTCGAGCATCTGTTGAACTATATCCCTGATATTGTAGTTGAGTTAATAACTCTTGTATCTGAGTAGCAGCTTGCGATAAGTCCTGACTCAAGTTTATATAATTACCATGTACTTGTGTATAATTTCCCTGTATAGATTGGTTAAAATTTCCGCCTGAACCTAGATATATGTTGTATGTATTACGATTTTCGTCGCTCATGTAAAAACTCTCTCATATGGATTAATAAATCTATACTACAGAAGACAAATACCAGTTTCCGAAAATTATACATGTGACTAAAATCACAAGCTAGTAGGTTAGATTGAGTGAAGCGAAGCGCAACTGAAATCATTAAAAGCATAACCTACCAGTTGTATTGAAAAATTAGTTCTATTTTTTCTAAGTATGCGATACGCGTAGCGTCAAGCCAAAGGCTTATCGCCTGAAAACTTTATCTGCGCTTCAACCAACTAAAGACTTCATCAACAGAGAGTGTCAGGCTTATACCTTCTAACACTGGTAAAACATCTGCTCCAGTCAACAAATCCGGCAAGCGATAGCTTCGCTTGCCGGATTTGCAGATCGCGATGATAAACTAAGATAGAACGTTCGCTCGGATCTATCAACCATCCTAGCTGAGTACCATTTCTTAGACAGTGCAGGATATTGCCTGTTACCTTGGTTTGACTTTGAGCAGGGGAAAGGATTTCAATAACCCAAGCTGGAGGAAATTCAATACCAGTGCTAATGATATCACCGCTATCATCCACCGGTAGTTGATTACTAGCGACAACCACGACATCAGGAACTACTGAACGATTACCGAAGGTACAGCGCAATTCTGGAAAGCTTTCGTAGTGACTTCCTGCTGCATCAATCACTGCAACTAAACGTTTCTGCAACAGGCTGTGTTTACCTCCTGCGATCGGTTTCTGAACCGCTTCTCCATTAATAAACTCCCAAGCTGGTGACTCATCAACGTATGGAAGTTCCAAAAACTCTTTCAGTGTAGTGGTTGTTGGAACTGTAATTGTCATTTCCGTATTTCCACTCCTAGCATCTCAAACCTAAATTTAGCTTAATCGGTCAGAAGCCCCACATGTGAACTACCTACACTGTACCGTCAGGGAGCGTGTAGGTAGTTCACGTTACTCCAATTGAGTGATGCACTGCTACATCTGTTGGGGAGTACGTCAACGAACAACCTCGTAGGTTAATTCGTAGTTGACACTGTTCTTGATAAACTTGAGTTTTCCTGCTCCTAGCTTGGATGAATCTACAGTATTTGCGCCTAAAAAGTCATCCGCATCTACAGAATCTTGGTCAAAAAGCCTAATTTCTGCTTTTCCTGTAAAGTTGACGGTATTGCTTCTAAGATTTACCGATTGATTTTTGGAAATAGAGAAAGAACCTCTAGTGGGAATTCGAGGTGATTGATCAGTAGTGATGATTCGGATATAAGCCTCGTCCTTCGTGTCTCTATCTTCAGGATCTATGCAGAATAACTCAATCAGTTTCAGTGTTGCCATGATTTTCTTCTAAGTTTGATAATTTGTGATAATTTTAGATACAAACGGTACTTGTGATTTTACAGATTTGTTTATGATAAATATTTTCATCGTAAATTGAAGAGTTTGAGACCACGAGCGTTTATACGAAGCACGCCAGATGCCTCTGTTTTCAACAGACGCTGCGCGTTCCAAGTCGGGAAAACCTCCTGGGCGCACTGGCTTCTCAGTTTCAGTCGTCGAGGTTTAAATCCCCTTATGTAACTGTCTTTAATTTTGTTAGCGCAGCGGGACGCAGCGGAGCCGGAGCCGCTCCGCCTCCGGTCCATTTTAAATTTTGAATTGTTAACCGTGGTGCTGTACTAAAAGTTCATGAGCCACTAAACTTCAGTGACTAACTTTTTAGTTGTTTACTCGTCACTCCTTTCTCGTAATGCAAAGTATACACATTTTTTGCGTACAATACCTGATGCCATAGACCTGATTGCACTCCTGTATTAAGGATTTTTCCTATATTGGCTCTCACTGTCTTTAACTGTGAGAGTGTTAATTTATCACCGTAGAGGTCGCGAACGATCGCATCAAGATGAAAATGTAAATCCGGTCGGCGGCGCATGAGAATCAGGATAGCATTCTGTATGGAATATTCTTGAAACTCCCGATTCATTGGTATGCTTCCTGGTCTTCTTTGAATGCTTAACTTGGGAATATCAGAAATATCAGGTTCCACAGCTTCTGCTGTTTCTTCATCAGACGGATATGATTGTTCTTCACTCAATAATACAGACTCAGGATTTTCATCTTCCGAATCCTCTGAATCATCCACATCGTAGTCTGTGGAGTCTAATTCTTCCTCGTCCACAGACACAGGAGCATCCTCAAGTACGGCAGTACTATTAGGAAATGGAAAATGTCTTTGGGGAGAATACATCTGTTCTTCGAGCGTATAACCTGATATCAGAGATTCTAAAGTGGTAATCTGATTGTGGATTAACGATAGCCGGCGCTCTAACTGAGCTGCTTCTGATACGTAGCGCTCGCGCTCTTGTTCTAGTAAACTTAGAATTTTAGAGAAATCAGCCATACCATTCACGTTTTCAGCAGGGAATTAAGACAGGTGGAAAGCAAGGAAGTTTTTGTGAAAGCTCACACTCGCGTTATCAAGCAACGAGTTTACCGATTTGTCTGCAAAAATTGCAATCAGGTGGTAGAGCGCACCTGTTACCCATCACAACCGTTATATTGCCTCGAATGTCGCCCACAAAAAGCGAAAGCATCTAAACCAAATCATAAAGCGATCGCGCGCAGCAAAAAAAAATTTACAGCACAGCAACCAGTTGCACAAGAATTTATCGTACAACTAGATAGAACAGAAGATTTAAGTAGGTCAACCAAAAAAACGTAAGATAAACTGGAAACTTATGAATCACATAGTTTCTTTTCACATAGCCAAGTATGGATAGGCTATTTTATGGCTATTTAAGCGACTTCAATTTCAGGCATCTTGATGTTGGATTATTTTTACTGGATGCAACGCCGCGAGGAACACCTTATAGAATTTCAGTAGACCGAAAACTTTCGTTAACTCACAAAAGCTTTCAGTCTACTGAGCATTCGTTACAAGTTAAAAGCGAGGTCAATTGACCTCTCCAGAAATCAAATCTTAACCTAGACAGCACAAGGGTTTGAAATTAGTTTTTGGAGATGTCTAATAGGTTCAGTTAACTCTTGTGCGTCACCCTCAGTTGAAAATAAGCTGGAGTTGTTTAGGCGATCGCCACTGCATCAGACAAGTAAACATCCTGAATCGTGTGAAACAATTTCACTCCTTCTTCAAACGGACGTTGGAATGTTTTGCGCCCAGAAATTAATCCTGTTCCTCCAGCGCGTTTATTGATTACCGCAGTCCGAACAGCTTCAGCAAAGTCATTTTTTCCAGACGCCCCACCAGAGTTAATCAGTCCTGCGCGTCCACAATAGCAATTGAGTACCTGGTAACGAGTTAAATCGATTGGGTGGTCAGTTGTCAAATCTGTGTAAACCCGCTCATTGGTTTTACCGTAACTCTTACCAGTCGCCTTGGCTACTGCTCCGTAACCGTTGTTATTTTCAGGCAACTTTTGTTTAATAATGTCAGCCTCAATTGTCACACCGAGATGATTCGCTTGTCCTGTGAGGTCAGCAGCAAGGTGATAGTCTTTGTCTTCCTTGAAAGCGTTGTTCCGTAGATAACACCAGAGAATCGTCACCATCCCCAAATCATGAGCGCGTTTGAAAGCTTGGCTAATTTCTTGAATTTGCCTGGTGGAGTTTTCTGAACCAAAATAAATTGTCGCACCCACAGCAACTGCTCCCAAATTCCAAGCTTGTTCAACTGAAGCAAACAAAACTTGGTCAAATTGATTGGGGAAAGTCAGCAGTTCGTTGTGGTTGAGTTTGACTATGAAGGGAATTTTGTGGGCGTACTTGCGTGAAACTGAGCCTAAAACTCCCAATGTCGTAGCAACAGCGTTGCAGCCTGCTTCTATTGCCAGCTTAACAATATTTTCGGGATCAAAGTAAATGGGATTGGGTGCAAATGATGCACCTGCTGAGTGTTCAATCCCTTGGTCTACAGGGAGAATAGAGAGATAGCCAGTATTTGCCAGCCGTCCTGTAGAATAGAGTGTTTGGAGATTACGCAAGACTTGGGGATTGCGATCGCTGTTTAACCAAACTCGATCTACAAAGTCTGGTCCTGGTAGATGTAGCAAATCTTTAGAAACTTTTGCCTTGTAGGTGAGCAAGTCTTCTGCTTCTTTGCCTAGCAAGGACTCGATAGAATCAGGCGCAGAGAGTGTTGTAGTCATTGCCTTTGCCTCAAAACTTCAGCACATAGCTTTGCCTTTAATATAGCATCCGTACTATTTATCACCTGCTTATAAAAGTATTAAGTTTATATACCTAATCTAATCATCGATTTATATACTACTTTTGATTGATTTCTTAATCAACACTCATTGTTAATGTCATATTTTAGGTTAGGTTGAACCAGAGTGAAACCCAACATAAAATCGAATTTTACACCTTATTTTTATTCAATTTTCAGCAGAATTTATAATTGATAAAAGCAATATTATTTTAACTTGTGACGAATGAGTTCTATCTGATTACGAGATGCAACAAAGTAGCTACTTTCGCTAACGAGTATCCAACTACGCGTCCCAAATTAAGAAAACCTGAGTTCGGGTTAAGCAGATTGGGGTGCGGTCAAACACAGTTGGTGAGTTAAGGTGGGTAAACTTTTCTTTTTCCCCGCGTCTCCGTGTCTGCGTGTCTGGGCGTCAGTCTCAACCAACTACTTATGAGCACACCCGCTGGAGAGTGATTTTGAACTTGTCTATAAGAGTTGTTCTGCTTTAGTGTACTTAAAGAGCGAACCACAAGCCACACGAGTCCGGGCTGCCGCCCCACGCCACAACTCCAATGTCACATCCTCCAAACGTTCCCCACCAGCCAGAAGCATCCGCGAAATCATACCAATCTTGGCGAAAGACCAAAACAATCCCGCCTCCAGCAGATACGGCTCGTTGGTTGCTTTGTGTATCCGGAAGTCATACAAAGAGTAATCGCGACAACCCAAAGCAATATGAGCCTTCTTAGCAGCATCCGCGAGTTTCTCGAATAGCTCTGGTGTCACATTAGCTGGACACATCGGCTTTGCTGCTGGTTTTTCCGGTTGCTTTCCAGGCGTTCCGTCAGATTGCAGATCTAACTTATCATGTACAGTTCTAATAGGGTGTTCCTCCGTGACTAAATACTCTATCATCGGCGGCACCCACAACTGACCCCCACGCTCGATTACACCCACACGCACTTCCCGCCCAGGGATATAATCCTCAACTAACAAGGTTTCGTCAAGTTCAAAGCCAACGTGCAATGCTGACTCTATCTGAGTTTCATTCCAAACCAACGTCAAGCCCAAAGAATTATCTTCCGAGTTCGGTTTCACTATGAATGGAGGCTGCATCGTTAAGGTATCTCCCTTGCGTAGTAGTTGTGCCTTGGCAACGCGAACACCAGATACAGCCACAACGCTGCGTGTCTGAGCTTTGTTGGTAGCCAGCGCTGTACAGTGGGATGGCGACCCTACCAGGGGGAGACCAAGAATATCCTCGAATAACGCCCGGAAACTGGTCATCCCAGGAAAACAAAACAAATGGGGTACTACTACATCAATCTCAGGTAGCCCAGAAATCATGTCCTGGAGTGACATATTCTCTGACAAGGCATCCAAGGACGTACCTAACTGCCAAAGACCGTCAGGATGTATGACTGCATAGTAGCTGCTGACACCAACTGGTTGCACTACTTCCTTTCCATATATCATTGATAGGTTGTAGTAGAAGTCAGAGACACGGGAGCCGACGAGGTGCAATACTCGCAATATTGGCGTTGTGGCTGTAGTTGAAAATAAGGATGAAGCTTGAGTTTCAAGTATTTTTTCGGACATATTTGTTGAAACTAAATTAAAATTAATTAGAAGACCTGATTCCAAGCTTGATAGCAGACGTGCTAAAAATAGCAAAATAACATTCCGAAGTTATTGCTACTGGCACATTTGTTGAGTTCTCAGAAAACAAGACAATTAATAGCGGTTACATCAAAATTTATCCCTAGCTCAATCGCCACCTAATTCCACAAGTTTACCAATATTAAAATCAATCTTTGTCCAACCTTTGAGTTGGCGCAGATTATTGAGCAAAAGCAAGGGAATTTGCCAGTGGTGTAGCATCAGAAACGGCAATGGATCATCCGGCTTATAAATAGCATCAGTACCTCGTAGAAAGTTGCGTATCCAAGTTTGCAGTTGAGCAAAGGAACGAATACCAGTTAACCGCCAGACTTCGTGATATGTCCAGTATGTCGGCTTGCTGTTTGGCAGTGGTACAAGAGGTTCAGTGAAAGATTCTTCACTCAAATAAGCATCTGCCACTTGTGGATGGTTGTAAAACATTGTAATTGCCGAATGCGTTCGGGGGTTACATTCAATGGCGTAAACTGTCTGATCTTCAGCTTGGATAAAATCGAAGGAAACTTGTCCGGTGATTCCCAGTTCCTTGACAAAATGTCTCACCCATTCCTGAATTTTCGGGTTTTCTACATTTTCGTAATTAACCTGAAAAGCTGAAGATTCTGCACAGCAGTGCAGTCGTAACTCTCCATTCTTGACTGTGCTGTGAGTGCAAAATTCCTTGCCAGGAATAAACTCTTGCATAATCCAGGGTTTTTCCGGGCTGATTGGCAAACTTCTGACAAATGCTGCTGTTTCCTCTGGAGTATCGCAAGGTAACTTAGTTAAATCTAAGCGCCGTACTGAGTCGTAAGGAATGCTTTTGAGAATATATTTGCGAGTTTCCCCAGAAAAATCAAAATTTAGAACTTGTTCAGGGTTTGTAATTTTAAAGGATTTGGGAACCGATAAGCCAAACGCTCTTGCTTTTTCACTCAAAGCAAATTTATCATCTAGCATTTGGGTGACATCAGCGTCGAAGTGAAAAACTTCACAGTAGGGTGAGAGTGCAGGTTTTGCTAAAGAGTCATAGTAACTCGCAATTGGACTCGTGACAGGAACATAGACATCAATGTTTTCTTTCTTAACAATGTCTAGTAAAGCTTGGATATAAGCTTCGGGGTCATACTGTGGGGTGGGAGTTGTATAAAAGCGAGAAACCGCACCAGAAAACCGATGTCCCGATAACCAGTATTTGTGGGTTTCTATTAGGACAACTCTGTGTCCCGCAGCGTGAAAAGAACGAGCAAGCTGCAGCGCCTTCGTCATTTTGGCACCGCTAATCAAGATATTTTTGCGGTTTGCGGCGACAGCTGTCTGAGGACGAACAAGACGGCTTAAGCGATTCCAAAACAGAGATACTAAAACTATAGCAGCATTAATAGGCAACACTAACAAGAGTATTGCCAAGGTCGCAAGATTCTGAAATAGGGCTTTGACTTGTGTCATCAAAGAAATTAGTGATGTTACTTCTTTAGTAGATGATAAGGGAAGAGATTGTGCGATGATGATTAGTCATTCATAATTCGCAATTTTTTGAATTGCGGAACTAGGAATCCAACTGTCACCAAACTATTTTGTAATATTATGCTTCTGGTGCTCGTCGCACCTAAAGAACGCCGTAGGAAAGCGTTAGCGTGATCTCCAGCAGAGGAGATACGAACAGATATGCAAAGTTTATCCCTTTAGCGTGAGTTTTGCGCTTACAAAGTTCAAGCAATAATGCATGAATTTTAAATTTCCCCATAAGCGCAAAATGCCTAGTAAGCAGAAGCTACGCATCTGCAAAAGAGAAGGGGTTGACAGACATGAGTGATTGAAGAACTCAGAACTTAGAGAGTTATGAATTTAAAAAAGAGGAAGTGTGTGAGTGCTGTTTTCAATCATTCTGAATTCTGAGTTCTCTTAGCACAAATAAACGTGCAGACTCAATGTATGACAACTATGGTAATCGTCGGATAATGGTTAAGCCATCTCGCAGTGGCAACAATACTTGTTCTACACGTGAATCGGCGGCGACAACGTGATTAAACTCAGCAATAGCCTCGCCGTTAGGAGTGCGATTTGCTTCAGGAAGATAAACTTGTCCTTGAAGTAGAGTATTGTCTACACAAATAAACCCTCCAGGAACGAGCAAATCTTTCTCCAGTAGGATTTGGAAGTACTTGACATACTCCCGTTTATCCGCGTCTATGAACACAAAATCAAATGACTCCCTCGCATCTGCCAGTTTCTGCAAAGTTTTCAGTGCTGCACCCACTTCCACACGAATTTTTGCACCGTGGGGAGATTCCCGGAAAGCAGCTTGCGCAAACTCTGCGGTGTAAGGATCAATTTCACAGGCGACGAGTTCTCCATCAGACGGTAAAGCTTCCGCCATTGCAAGTGCAGAATAGCCAGTGAACATACCAACTTCCAGCACTTTCTTAGCTTTGATCATATGGATAAACATCTTGAGAGTTTGTCCTTCCACATGTCCAGAAAGCATTTCCTGCTCTAACTCTCGCACGGTAGCTTTCTCATGGAACCTTTGATTCCAAGCTTCCTGAGCAGTTTTTTGAGCTAGCGCTGCTAAGGCTGGTGATTCACGGGTAGTACATTCTTCTAAGTAAGGGTCTAAACCTGCTGCCAAAAGCCATGCTTGGTTGAGATTAGCAAATAGCTCATCAGCTGTTTGATGATTGAATGTCTGCAAAATGGTTTCTAGCTGCTGAGCTAAAATCCCCAATGGTGTAACAGGTCTTGCACTTGGCTTTTCGACAACTTGAGACATTAAGCTTCACTCCCGACAAGTTCTGGGTTGTAAGCATCTGGGTAGAGTTCTACGCCATCCCCACCACGAGGATAGGTTGCGCACAGATGTTTATGTTCTGATAATGCTGCAGCTAGTTCCTCACGAGTTAAATCATTCATAAAGAAGCAATTGCCAATTGGTCTGGGCATAGCAGCTCGTAGCAGACCGCCTCGTGTGCAGGTAATGGATTGGGTAGCACGCCATGCAAGTTCTTCGTCTAAGAGAGGATGATCCAGAGCAAGACCGAGACGGCTCATGAGACTGAGAATGCGATCGCGTTCTTCTTTCGTAATATAGCCTCGTCGTGCTGCAAGCGTGACAGAAAAAGCCATGTCGATGTTAACTGCATGACCGTGGAAAATAGGCACGCGGGGTGCAAGTTCTAGAGTTGGACTCCAAGTATGACCAAAGGCAATAACGCGGTCTAGGTCTAACTCGTGTAGGTTGGGAACTTCCAACTCCAACATGCTTTTTATAGACTCATAAGTGACCCGACGCGCCACTTCTTTGATTTCTGGTGTTGCGTTAATGTTGCCAAAGTGTGTGGAAAGCAGTTCTTGCCCATACTTATCCAACAAATCAAAAACCTCTTTATTGTTAACCACTGCAATTTTCACGAGTTCTGCCATTCCATTACGGACTTGCGCTGTTGGCAAAGTACCCAAAAACGAGAAATCGAGGAAAACTTTTTGCGAAGCATGATAAGCACCAAGGCGATTTTTTAGCTTCTTGTGGTTCACTGCTACTTTGATAGCAACACTCGCATCAATTAAACCAATCAGAGTGGTAGGAATACGAATGTAGTTGCTACTGCGCTGGTAAGCAGAACAGGCAAAACCTGCAACATCTGTAATGAGTCCACCACCAACTACTAGCACTGGTTCCTTGCGAACCAGCTTAAATTCAGCCACAGCATCGATAATCTTCTCGAAAGACTCAATCGTCTTGTTTGGCTCACTGATAGTGATCGGAAAAACCGTCAGGTCAATGTCGTAATACTTGAAATACTGCTGGATTTGACTGCCGTAAATTTTGTTCACATTGGCATCTACAACAACTAAACAGCGTCCAAAATTTTTATAGACTTCTGCCAGTTGTGGATTCTTGATTGCAAAAACCTCATCAACATAGATTAGGCTGTACTCAATCTTTTCGTAAGCCTCTACATGAAAAGCGGTTTCAGTGACTTCAAACTTTGCTTGAACAGTGCTCATTTTTTTTGACCTAATGTTGAGAGTATTCCTCCCCTAAAATTAGGGAAGTATTTCCAATACAGTAGATACGTCAGTACGCTCAAAAACAAGACTCTTGCCTATGAGCAAACAGCCCAAACAACAAGGTAACAGGAGGCGAATAAGTTAATAAATACAAAAATTCCCCTCCCGTATAAAAAGGTTTTAAGCATACTTCGGTAATGATTTTGAATTTGATTAGCTCACTTTTGAGCCAAAGTTGCTAGCATTAGGTTAAAATTCCACTTTTTGCAGAAAAATCCTAATGCTCCGTAGGGTTAATAGCTATCGAATGATCACTGCATTTGACCTATATTTTCAAATTATCACATTTCAATAAAAAAAATTAACTTTTTTTATCTTTTCTGCTTCCTCTCGGAGTTTGAGTCTGGAATGCTGACTAAATTTTGCCAATGAAAAGTCAAAATGTTTGAAAAGTATAGTACGACAAGCTATCACTGGAGGCTGGCTTTCACTTCTAAACTTGGTAGTTTTTGCTTGCCACTACAGAACAACAAGCTGTTTATCATACTTGGTACAATTACTTTTTATAATGCTTCAGTTAGTAAAGCTTCTATCTAAAGAATGAAATAAAATAGCTCTGCTTAGTAAGGGGATATGAACAAGTACTGCAACGGGAAGTTGATGGTACTTTTAGTAACAGCAATAATTCCATAAACTCAGTAGACAAGCTGTTAATTATATGCAACGACATAACTCACCCAACTCTACTCAAAGCTATACAAAACACCTTATTTGCAAGAATCATTCGTCAGGAGTCACGCATTTGTCCCCTAAAAAATGGGCGGGCTGGCTCAATTTCTAGGGGCGGCAGCTTTCGGGTAAGAAGCTTCTTACCCGAAACGTGCCGCTGACTTTGCGTCGGCGAGAACACGCCTGCCGACGCATTGTCCCCCAAAGTCGGGGCAACCTTATTACTACGAGTACTCGTCTTACCCCACCGATCAATCAAACAAAGGAGCCACTGCGTTGGGCGGCGGCGGCCGACTTGTAGCATGTGGCGTGTTGCCCAAATTTTTCGTGTTAGACCCCCGCCCATTTTTTTACGTGTAAGACCTCGTTAGCAGCCTTCCCTCTGCCTACTCCAAAGCTCCAGTCAAAAAAGAAAAATACTTACAGAATCAGGTATTTAACCCGTTCTTAACTTTTTAGTTATTTCTGTTATCTTGTACCAAACTTTTACATCTCAACACTCAACACTACAAAATAGGACGGTTATCCACCCACTTTCTTATCCATGATCTCGCCTAGGATTTAGCCACAATTTAAGTAATGTCATTTCTAAAAAAGCAAACTATGTTTCCATTTCCTTTTCCTTTTTGGGATAACAACTGTTACGGTAGCGAACCCGTGTCTAGAAGAACTCGCTTAGAGCGTAAGCTAAGATTCCTCAAAACAATGCGAGATGATTTAGACACTAGACTTGCCGGTCTCAACGCTGCTATCAGTAATGTTGAGCAGCAATTAAATCAAGAAGATGTGACTCAAGTCTAAAAAGTTGTGAGGAAAAAGCTAAGTATTATTGCTCACTCATGCCAAGACGACTTGTCTTATTCCTCTCTCCTCTGGAGAATGTCTACAACAAAAGCTTTGTCTGAACTAGAGTTTGCTAGCTAAGTCGATTTTTTGAACACAAAACCACACACAAACACAGATTCTTTATCTGTGTTTGTGTATGCATCCGCAGTTGCTGATCATCCTAAAGGAATTTTGACCATAAATTTACTGTCACGACTATAAGGATTTATTTCCCGCAAATCAGAACCCATTTGTATCCTAGAAATAGAGCCTTAATATTTTCTAAGTGAAGATGATGACTTTATTAGAATTCAAGCAATTGATAGAAAAAAGTCCAAAATGTCCTGAGTCATTGCCAAGAGCATTGCAAGCTCTTTGGTATGATAAAGAATGTGACTGGAATACTGCACACGAAATAGTACAAGATGCTAGTGATGCTGATAGCGCTTGGGTTCACGCTTACCTACATCGCAAAGAGGGTGATTTAAGTAATGCTCGTTACTGGTACAAACGTAGCGGTCAGCCAGAGTTAAAAGTAGGATTAGATCAAGAATGGGAGCAAATAGCTTCTAGTTTGCTGAGCAAGGTAAACTAAGCATGGATGCAAATGAACTGAAGCGGCGTTATATTGCAGGAGAGAGAGATTTTCCAGCAGCGAACCTTGGTAAAGCCAAGTTAATAGGAGCCTTGCTAGCTGGGGTTAATTTATTTGCGGCAGATTTAAGCGGAGCAAATCTTGCTAAAGCTAAACTCTGGGGGGCTAACCTTGGAGGAGCTAACTTAGCCGAAGCCAACTTGACGCGAGCAAACCTAAGCGGTGCCAACTTGCATGAAGCGAATTTAAGGGGAGCTAAGCTAAATTTTGCTAAACTCTACGGAGCAAATTTGACTGGGGCTTGCTACGACGACAGTACCCGCTTTTCTCGAGGTTTTGACCCCATCAGTAGAAATATGCGGAAGCTTTGACTAATAAATATTTATGATATGTAGTTTCAGCATAACAAAAATAAGTGGCGAAAAAATCTGATGGCTGATGTAAGTAGTACTTGGCTTGGAACTTACTGGCAACAAGGAATTCCTACCCGTTTTGAAGTGACTTTGATTCAAAGTGGTCATACATTAACTGGTAGGATGCTGGATGACAGCGATTTAGGGGAAGCCCAGCTTACGGGTGAGGTAGTTGGACGTCGTATCAATTTTATTAAGCGCTACTTCACGACTTCACCAGATCCAATTACCTACCTTGGCACAATCTCTGACAAAGAAGATTATATGCAAGGACAGTGGAGTATAAAACTTTGGGACTCTGGTTCTTGGGAAGCCCAACGCAGCGGGAATACGTTGATAGCAGATTTACAAACTCGTATACAAAAAAAGGTTTCACTGACTAAATCAGTGATTAATTCTAGTAATCAATTATTTACTGAACCAGCACTATCCAGGAAAGGTTACGCATTTTGCCAAAGATTCATCCGTTTCCAAGATGAATCAGAGCACTTGCGATCTCTGCGATGATATCAATACAATAGACCTCTGTTTGAAATTAAACATTAATCTAGACAGCACAAGAGTTTGAAATTCGTTTTTGGAGATGTCTAATAAAGTAATATTATTATCAATAACCTGCTTAACCCGACGCCAGCCGCACGCATTTGTGCTACAACAGGGGAATCCCCCAAGGTTACACTGACTCCTCAACGGAGGAATATCCGTCCCTTGCGAGTGCCTGTAGGGCATGTGCTTTGAACCTCGCTCCTTTGAGGAGCTATGATCGCTTACGGAGAAAACCTCTGCTCAAACAACTATTTGGCACAGCGCTGGCTCCGCAAGGCACTTCTGTGTGCAGCGCTGTTTCACCGCTACGCGTCTGTGCTACACAATGCCTGCCCTCAAGCAATAGCGAAGGGTTCCGTATGCCCTACAGGCACGCAACGCGCTCCAGTATAACAGACATATTTTTTATAAGTGATTAATCGGACTTTATGTCAGTTATAAAAACCACCTTCATAATAGCGATTCTTGCGCAAAAGCTTATATTTCAGGACAAAGAGCGCTACTACGAGCCACGATTATAAGTATTCTACCGGTCATCATATTAACTTTCTTTTATACTATCGTCATAAAATGTGTCCATAAAATCTATCATTGAAGTGTTGTCATGTTGTGCTTTTTCATACTCAGATATGAACTTTAGAAATTAGCTACACTTATTAAGTCCATAACCTGAAAATAGTATCATAAAACCTACTCGCCTTGAGTCGCCTGATTGTAAATTTGTATAGGTACAAATAATTCTTGCAACAATAAGTAAACAACAGTACTTTAATGATTGACTTTTGTAACTAGCGATTGGACAATATAACAACTCTAGCTTTTTTAAAATTTTTAACAACGGTGCATCAATCTTGGTATAAATTTTTTTGTTTGTGTTCCTAGTTAATGACATCACAAGAAATTGAGGGGGTGGAAGCCTTCAATAGCTCATATTTATGTGCAACCGTTAACAAATCAACATTTAACAACATTAGTATCTAAAATGACCTCGCTAGAGTACGACTTTACCCAAGGTAGTACCTTCCACATATCTTCATGAAGGATAGTATCTGCATGGCTCTATTAATGTATATCACCATTTCTCATCGAGATTTAAGTAGCTATAAAAAAAGAATATACGTACCAGGGAAACTTTTGCCTAGAGCACTTTTCCTAAAACAAAATTAAGTGATTCTCTTTTCAACAGCCTAGAACTTTGATTCAAACAGTGTAACTTTATTTACACTTGGCTGAAAAATTGGCAGACATTGTTAGTTTCTAGAACACCTTGTTTATAAAAGTTTTGAGCTTAGCCTACATTGATGTTCCACTACTGAAACTCCTTGATTGCTGATCCTATTGAATACGGGTGTTTCTTACCTTTGCCAACAGCATCTGTTGTTAATCACTTGCCAACACTGTTATGAATATCATTGTTCGTTTGCTTAATGCATTCGCTATTTCGGTATCTACGTATGCTGCTGTGTCTTACTTTGCAGTAGCGCAGGAGATTCAAACGACTCCCCAGCCTGGAACAATACAAAAAACTCCAACTGCTCCTCAGCCTGGAACAATACAAAAAACTCCAACTGCTCCCCAGCCTGGAACAATACAAAAAACTCCAACTGCTCCCCAGCCTGGAACAATACAGAAAACTCCAACTGCTCCTCCGCCTGGAACAATACAGAAAACTCCAAATGCTCCTCAGCCTTCTGCAATGCAGAAGCTTTGCTCTTTTGATGCAGTAGATAATTTGTTACCTCCACCAACAGATGGGCAAAGTCCTTCTCCGCTTTCCTACCTCCTACAGCAAGGTTTTACACAAAAGCCAGACGGTTCTTGGGTGTGTTATGTGAGAGATAGCCAGAAACAGCAGCTTTATTACACGCTCTTTAAAGTTCAACAAGTCAATAAAAGGCTCATAGCAAGTTCTTTCTTAAGTAACGGCAGTCTAATTGAGGGACAAGAAACTCGTACTCTGGACTTATTCATGCTGCTTGTTGAGAAGCATACCAAGACAAATCAGGGGAACCGTCAGAGTGTACGTAGGTATTTTGAATCTTTTATAACTTTAGTGAAACAAGGGAAAATTCCAGCCTCAACGCGTGGGTATCTTTTTGACCAACCAAATCAAGGATTTATTATATACAATACTGTCACAGGAGGAGAACTTCAGGGTACAGCAATCACGATTAATATCAACTCTCCTCAGAATTTAGGTTCTTCCCCAGCTTCTTAAGCTGAATCTTTCATAGGCAGGGTAGTAGAGCATCAAGGTGACTTGAGGGGTAGATTTTGAATCATTTATTTTTCCTTGTCCCTCAAGTCTTACCAAGTCTTGTCTTGCTTTGTCCCACCTAAACTCGTCAAGTCAAAGTTGACAGAGTAGTAGGGGTGTAGAGAAATTTAAAATTCAAAAATCAAAAATGAAAAATTTTTTGAATTTTATTGTCTCTGACACTCCATACTTCATAATTGCCATGCCCCCATACTTTTGTTTCGTGGAGGTAAATTCCTTGAAGTCAACAACTAAAAGAATTGTCATTGCACTATCATCCTTTGGAGCAGTAGTCACAACATCTCAATCTGCTTCTGCTCAGCTTACGCTTGGGCGCTATGGTATCCAACCAGGACTAGAGCAAAACTATCTCCAGTACCAGCTATCAGGGCGTTCTTTAAGTCAAATGCGAGGTATTGCTGGATGTAGTGTGGGATTTGGTGCCGCTTGTAACAAAGCAGGCGCAGTCTTCCAGAAATTAGTTGAGTCAAATGGTGGACCAAGCTATGAGCAGTTGCTGATGCAAGCAGCTGGAGGAGAAGAAAATTACCGGAATTTTGCTTCTCTTTACGGAAACAACCCCAATCTAACTCAAATACCCTACGCTTCATTCTGGCAAGACAATAACCTCAATATTGTGGATGGCTATCACTATCTTCTTGGCACTTCAGTCAGCCAGACTCCACAAGCAGGTTTGGGACAGGTGACTCAAAACTTTTACTGGGCACCTGAAGGAAGTAAAAATTCACTCGACCCACGTCACGGCTTACTGGATTTGAAATACTCTTATGGGCGTCTGTTGCTTGAGGAGGTGGCAAAAATTCCTAATGCTCAGCAGCAGATTTCATCTTTGGGTTTAGCGCCAGAGTTAACCAAGTTTTACTCGGACAAACTCTCGAATTCAATGCGTGTTTTGAGTTCTGGGAATGAAGAGTCTCTCAAAGACACAATTCTCAAAGACCTCTCCATGCCATATTCACCAGAAGCAGCAGAGTTCGGACGCCCAAATCTTGGCATTCCTTCAGGTGATTCTCTGATTGCGGAAACTCTGGCTGGAGATGTTGTTTTGTGGGAAACTCCAGTAGCTTTAGAACCAGACGCAACAAGTATTGATATTCCCTCTAATCTTGCAGAAGATGTTGTGTTTCCAACACAAGATGTTGTGTTGGAACGTGGCTCCCAGAAGGACTCTTTTCCTACAATCTGGCTTGCTGGCGGCGCTTTGGCCTTACTCCTACTGCTTCTTACCCTTGGTGGTGGAGATAGTTCTTCAGCTCAAGGATCAGGTACACCAACGAGTACACCCTCAGTGACTCCTCCGCCTTCCTCTGGCGATTCTGTTCCTCCTTCTGGCGGTGGTTCTCCTGGTGATAACCAAATCACTGAAGTACCACCCACTCCTGTTGTGAGCACTCCGCCTGGACAGGAAGTGAAGAAAGTACCAGAGCCAACATCAGTATCAGCTCTTGTGTTGTTGGTAATTGTATTGTGGGTGCTTGGTCATGGACAGCGGCGTACCGATACAGGTAGATTTGATGAAGTTTGCGCGAGCATTCTAAACTGATAAAATCAGACTTTGAGTCATGCACGGGGTGAAAATAACGTCCCCGTAAGCGCAAAGCGCACACCGGAAGCGTTCGCGTCCCCCTGCTTTGTGAATCACTTCAAGGGATTCACAAAGCAGCTTGCTCTTGTTAGCCAGCCGTACCCCAGGCATAGAGCTTAGAGGTGCAGGAAGTAGTTAACGTAATGTTAGCTAAATCAAGAGTTCAGTTAAGTTGAAAAAGGCGTTATTGATTATGTTGTGATATGTAACGGTTATCGTTATTTTGTCCTCGTTTTAGCGATTTTATATTTTTAAGTATGTCTTCAGTTTCCAGAATCAAAAGTATATACACTGATGGCGCTTGCACAGGCAATCCTGGTCCTGGCGGTTGGGGTGTTGTCGTCTATTTTAATGATGGTTCGATTCATGAAATGGGCGGTGTATCCCCCAGAACCACCAACAACAAAATGGAAATGCAAGCTGCGATCGCCGCCCTTCAATTTCTCAAAGATTCAGCCCAAACCGAACCTATCACTCTTCACACCGATAGCGAATACCTGATCAACTCTGTGACAAAATGGATGAAAGGGTGGAAAAAACGAGGTTGGAAAAAAGCTGACGGAAGCCCCGTTCTTAACCAAGACCTGTTGGAAGTCTTAGACGACCTCAATAGCCCACAGGTCAGATGGGAGTACGTTCGGGGTCATGCAGGTAATGTTGGTAATGAACGCTGTGATGCGATCGCCCGCGCTTTTGCTAATGGCAAAACCATATCCCTGCAACAACAAGACTTCTTTTTCGAGCCAAAAAACAGCGTTACTATATCAAGAGCATCTGATCTAGAAACAAACTCTACAATAATTAACAAACAGAAGCACGAAATCAGTACTCTTGCAACGGATATAACTCATATGGAACCACAAACCCACTCCGCGACCTCCGTAAGTGAGGAATTACCCCGAGAAATCAGGGTAACGCAACTCCGCAACTTAGTCGAAACCCTCCGCATTGCTGAGGAAATTGCTGAAAAAGGTTACCTCATTACAAGTTCTGAACTGGCAGATTTGATGGATGTTCACGCCAGTGCTGTTACCAGTCGTGGAGATGAGTGGCGCTGGCGGAACTGGATTGTATCACGAGTACGGCGTGAAGGCAATCAAATTCTCTGGGAATTGGAACGGGGCGATAAAGTAGAGAGTGAAAGTGAGTCGTGAAGTCCCTACGCTGCATCCTTTGGGTACATTATAGGGTTCTAGTCTCGTTCATAACTCAGTGCTGTACTTCCGCCCTCGCCACTCTCTAGGGGTGCGCAATGCAGATAGAAAAATCCGCAGGACTGCTATTGGATCAGCAAAAGGCGAAAGCCAAAACAACCAACCGCCTCTTGCTTGAGTACGGTCATAGGAAGGTGCGATCGCAAAAAGCATGGCAAAGCGAATGACTAGTAGAAAGACATTTAGCGCCAGCAGGAGGAGAAGGGGAGAGAGGGAGAGGGGGAGAGGGGGAGAAAACAAAAGGTAGGAGAGGACAACTATAAGGGGTAGACCTTGAACTGCTGTGAGGAACCATAAATCTCCCCAAAGTTGAGTGCGGGAGGAAGCATCTTTCAAGTCAAGACTTCGCCCCCATTGTTCCCAAGTTTCCATTGCTCCCTCATACATCCGTACCTTAAGCACTTTTGCCCCATCTAAAAAGCCAACCTTAAAGCCAGAGGCAGCTATGTTCCGTGCCAATGTTACATCGTCACAAAAAGAACTATTTGCACTCGTATATCCACCCAGATTTGCTAGAACAGAACGACGGCACAAATAGCATTGTCCATTTGCCATCACCCGTTCTGAATTCTCAGTATTGACACCAGCAGGGTTAAATCGGTAAAGCAAAGTCATCAACAACGCTGGTTGTAGCCAGCACTCTCCTGGATATTTGAGAATGAACTGGGGTGAGAGAGAAACCAAGTCATAGCCTTCGGCTTCTGCTGTCTTCACCAAACCAGCAACCAAACCAGGTGACGGTTGTGTATCAGCATCCATACCCAAAAACCACTGACTCGCCTGTGAGGTTTGCAAAAAGCCGTAATGCAATGCCCAAGGACGCCCCACCCAACCAGTTGGTAAAGGATCATCCGTCATCAGGCGAAAGCGAGGGTCTTTGTGTTGTACCGTTTTTATCAGGTCAGGTGTGCCATCACCAGACTTACTATCTACAACAAGAATTTCTCGGACTTCATAGCTTTGCTGACTTAACCCATTTAGCAGAGGACTAATACGAAGAGCCTCGTTTAAAGTAGGAATGACAATGCTGACACTCCCCAAAAGTTCCGGCGTGGGATTTTGGGGTTCAATGGGAGGATGGCGACTTGGTCCTTTTAAGAGGCGCGACAGCAAAATGGCTGTTGCGCTTAATTGGATGAGCAGTAATAACAGTGAAATAGCACTTGCGATCGCCCACGTGTCTAGCACAGCAAAATACCTAGCGATGGAAATCAAAGTTTTACTTGACGGCAACCTTGACGCTTGCTACAGAAACTTCAGTCGTTGTTGGTGCAACTGTAATATTAGCAGATACGTCTTTTGAGTTCCACCAAAGAGCGATCGCAGGAACAACCCCTAGCGCAAACCCCAGTGAGACAGGAATAGCATATCCAGCAGCTAAACTAAGTCCAGCCGCGAAAGCAAAATTGCTTAAATAAACGACTAACGGTACACACAGTTGCGATCGCTCCAATTTAATCGGCGTGTTTCTCCACACCAGTCCTGCTACAGTCATAAACAGAGCGCTAGTACCAAACCAACCGGCATAATTTTGATAAGGTGTTCCAAAAAACGCTCCTGGGTTTTCCCAATACCAAAAGGGGAAAGATGTTTGACTCATTGCTGGTTCTAACGCAAAGTCCCAGCAAGTGAAAAGCAAAGCACCTAAAACAACAGCACCCACTTGGCGGAGTAAACTTGGATTTTGAGCTACCCTCAGACCAGTACGAGCTATCAGGTAAGAAGACAAGCCCACATAGAACCAAGATAACGGAATTGTAAATGGAACAAGCCCGGCAATTTTATATCCCAAGCCACTCAAGTAACTGTAGTATCCAAAAGGAAATCCAGTGCTCGTTCCTAGTAATTCGCTACCAACCGATATCGACATTGCTGGTAGCATAAACCCTAGCCAAGTGCGCCATCCCAATATCCGATATGCATAAATACAGACGGCTATTGTCCCCAAAATAATATCTACCACACCACCCTCAGCCATACTCAACTGCATGGCTTTTTCTCCTACTCCTCCCAAATTCAAAATCATTTCGGCATTAGGTATGACTAATAGAATACCTATCAGTCCAAAAGCCTTTGCCAAGATATGACCAGTGAGGCATACACGCTCAGCGATAACAAGTTGTCTCATGATAATCCCTTAACAAGACATGATCAGCGGCTGACTTGAAAATAGAACGGGCTAGCCCCTAAGGGGGGCGGACTCAAAGAACGCCCCGTTACGCTAACACCGACTCACTAACGCAGAAGAAAAGATAAACTTTCACGCTAGGAGTGTACATAGTTCATGACGACTATTTAGCTGCTAACAGTTTACAAATGTTTATGAAAATATTTAATACTTTGTGCGGGATTTTTTGCAAACTGACTTTGCTTTCTCTTGGAGAGCATCGCAGCCTCTTGATGGAAAGTAGAAAACATGATAATAAATTTATAGTGTAAGCTATTTCAGCCATTATCTATCAAAGAAATTGCCTTTCTTCTGACAGGTTTTATTGTCCCAAGGATTCATCATGTTCTAGGGAGCAGCACGTGTATGCTTTAAATAGTTGTGGAATGATAGGCTGTCTTTAATACTGGGAACCATCGATGTCAATCTTGAAAAGACTACCTTTCTTTTCTCTAGGGTTACTACTGATTACTTACACGACGACTGGCTGGGTAATATCGACAACATACACGACTTGGTATGTGTGGCTACTGACTGCAATTGCCATCTTGTTTCTCATAGGAGGTATAACGACTTCCTTGACAAGGGTTGCAGACTACTCTTTTATCTTATTCAAATCAAATCTTAAGTCTTTTGGTCTTACCGTTTTGGCGGCTTTCTTATTTTTTTTAATGACAGCCAAGTTCCGATTATTTCTTGATACCTTACTCATTGTTGCTGCAGTCGTCTTGGCAAGGATAGACTTTCAAGCAGCTGGTTTCAGTAAAGAACAAGCCTTTTGGTTGTTGTCTATCTTTTCTCTGGCGGGGTTTGCCTTAGGTGTACTTATCCGTAAGTTCATTTGAGGAAAACTCCACAGTCAACAGTTATCACTAAACAGTTATCAATTCACTGTTTAGTGATAACTGATAAGTGATCATTAACTTGCAACTGGCTCGTCGGCTACCACAGCGACTGGATAGACGCTAATTTTTTTACGAGCTTTGCCCTTGCGTTCAAATGTGACCACGCCGTCTACTAAAGCAAACAGAGTATCATCAGTACCAATACCAACATTGTTACCTGGGTGAAATTTCGTACCGCGCTGACGTACTAGGATATTTCCCGCCCGGACAACTTGTCCACCGTAGCGTTTTACACCAAGCCTTTGTGCATTGGAGTCACGACCATTACGTGTACTACCAGTTCCTTTCTTATGAGCCATAATCTCCTCTTGTGTCTCTAGTTCTACTATTATTGAGTATCAGTTTCTTCCACAGGTGGATTTTCAGCAACGGGTGTTGCAGCAACCTCGACAGTTTCTTGAGTTTCATCAGCACTAAGAGCTGGTTCTGAAGAAGTTTCAGTCGGTTCAGCAACAGTTAGAGCTGGTTCTGAAGTGACTTGCGCTTGTGAAGTCATGGCGATTGCCTGTTCTTGTGAAGCAAGCACCGAACCATCAAGGCTAATAGAGTTAATTAATAATCTAGTGGTTTCCTGGCGATGACCCCGCTTTTTTCGGGTTTTCTTTTTCGGTTTCATCTTATATACCAGGACTTTGCGACCTCTAAAATGGCGCATCACGGTGCCTTCTACCCTTGCTCCTGCGATCAGCGGCTGCCCGATCGTGACTTCACCGTTGTGCTGCACTAACAGTACATTTTCTATAGTCACTTTTTCGTCCGCTGGGGTAGAAAGCAGTTCAATATCGTAAAAGTAACCAGGTTCGACTCTTAGTTGCTTGCCGCCAGTTTCAATAATTGCGTAGGTCATAAAATTGTCCTTGAGGTTGCCGTACAGGTAGCTGGACTGTATGCTTGTAAAAAGTTTTCCAGCTTTTGTATTGCTTTTACCTGATCCGAGCAGGAATTAGCACACAATCTCTGATTTTACCTCAAGGATTTAGTTTTTGTCAAAATAAGAAACGAAGAATAAACCTTTGATGAAAAAGCGTTCTTAAACAAAATTTCCCAGTTATTTATCTAAAGCGATGAGTTTGACGCTCCCGCTCCCACAGCTACCACATGTTCGCTGTTGCCTAATGTAGTCTTAAAGCATGGAATTTTGGCATCAGCGTCCCCAATCGCCGTGTATTAGTTTTTCATCAAGTTTGGGGCTACGCCAAACAGCCCCCGAACTCTGAATAAGATAAAGCCATAGCAGCCGTGTCTCTGTTTAGCACCAGAAAACACATACTCCTCACCCACTGCATGATATTTCTAGCAGCATTGATGTGGTTCCCACTTTGTGCGATGTCCAATTCTGGTTATTCATTTCTCTTGGTAGTCGTTTAAAAGACTTTGCCTTTTTTGTAGTATCAGAAGTGATGTGTTGAATGACTTGGTTAGACAGAGCAGATATCAAACGAGTTTTAACCTTGAAAGTTATTAACTTTCGTCTCTGGCGAATAGAACACTCAACAACTTATTAGCCAAATCTTAGCTAAATCTGTTGCCAAAACCGTCATTTCTTCAAATAACTCGGCTTTTGTTTGATTTAGTCGCTCAAACTTTGCCTTGTTTGTTTGCGTTACTCTTTTCAAGTCAGATCACCTCCTGATGCTCTTATCCTACCTAGGTGGATAAGATAATAGATAAAGTCAACGCAAAGCTTTTATTAAGATATGACGGACGCTTGAAGCTAAATATCTGGTAGTTTCTGGTAAAAATAAAGAAATTTAACCTATTGATTCGTCCAAAAGTTTTCTAAAGGCTGCTAACCAGACTTCTGCAAGAAGGTCCAAAAGATGGGATAGATAAGGAGCAAGCTTTCCATCCAGATTTCACCAATACACCTAATAACCCGCAAGTACCACCACGCTGACCCTCTGGAGTATAATACCGACAGTATCGACAAGTTGAAACGCAGGACTTCATGGTTGTCATAACTAGGATGCTTATTAAATCAAAATCTGGTTGACGTAAAAATGGTTTAATCCCTCACAAGTATGGCAACCTTTTCTTGAGAAATGCATAGAAATTGGATAACTTTTTGTAAAAATTTGCATTACTAAATATTACTTTACGTACAAGGTGAAATCAAAATTTGTACTTAAGTACAATCCACAAACTTTGAATAAAGTTACTAGACAGGAGACAATACTTGTATTAATTCAAAATTCGCTGCCTACGACACGCTACGCTAACATTTGCTCATTCAAAGTACGGCACTTCGTGCCATGCTGCGCTCTCAAAAAAGATTCTTATTCTTAATGTTAGGACTTAGGCACCATCTGACACCAAATCCGTTTTCTTCCTTCGTATTTGTTTGCGAAACAGACGATTTGTGTATCAATCGAGTTTGTTTGCGTAAATCTTGAATTTTAATAAACTTTTCAGTGATTGGTCATTGTTCTATGTTCACGCACCAGGAATGTTATGTGGTTTGAGAAAAGCCTCTGAAGTTCTGCGAACAGAGGGCTTCAGAAGCTAAGACAAACAAGTCCCTAATATTTTCTCAATTTACTGACAACAACTGCAAAATTTGTCGAAGCGGAATTTCCACGCAGTCTGGGCGATTGTTAAGTTCATGACTTAATGCGGAAATCGCTTTCTCCAGAATAAAGGCATCTAAAAGCACTTTTAGTTCTGCAGTTGTTTTGGGCAAGAAATTATCTTGACTAGCCGTTTCTAGATAACTATTCAAGAATACAGCACTGACCCAAGTAGACCAGAATTGACTCCAAGTCTCTATTAGGGAGAATTCGTCTGGGCGAACCATTCCAGTTTCGATTTCACTGCGAAGCGCTTGATTTGCAGTGTAGTAGAAAGATAACAGCATTCCTGCAACGTCTCGAAGGGGAGAACGCTTCATGCGCCGTTCACTCAAACTCCGACCTTCTCTACCTTCAAAGTCAAAGATAATAAAATCCTTGCCTGTGTACAGCACTCGCCCCAAATGATAGTCTCCGTGATAACGAGTACGCATGGCAGTGATTTTGCCGTTCAGGACTAACTGGTAACGTCCGAGAATTTCCTGGTGACGGTTAAGAACAGCCTTGGCGAGTTCCTGAGTATTCGAGGGTAGCTTATTAAGCTTATCTCCTAGTACCAGTAAAACTTGCCCAGTAAGATTGCGAGCGTATTGGTAAATAGAACGTTGGTAAAATGATGAAAACGGTTCAGGAGCAAAATCAGGATTTACTGGATCGCAAGCTAAGGCAGTATGGAGTTCTGCTGTACTCTGACCTAAGAGTTGGGCGCTGACTAAGTAAGAACCGATGGTTTGGTTAGCCAATTCAGGTATTTCAGTTCCCACCAAATCTAAGAACGAACCAGACGGAACGGGTATCTCAGTAACGTCTGCTTGCTGTGTCCTCACAAGTTCAAAAAAGTCCTGCAAGCTATCAAGAGTATAATCCCAGCCAGTGCGGGTATCTTGGATATATTCTTGCAGTATTCCTATGGTTACGGGTAGGGTAGGTTGAACTCCTGTGTTCGTTAAGCCACGATACTCCAGCGCCCCAGCAACAGGGGCATAGTGTTTTAAGAGTTTTTTCTCACTCAGGAAGCGCCGGAGTTCTAAATCCGGATGCATTCCCTCCTCAACTTTGCGGAGTATTTTCAAAAACAGGCGATCGCCATAAATGACAGAAGTATTTTTGTGTTCTCCTGTAAGAAGAGTTGGTTCAAGATACGAATCATCTCCACTTAATTGTGGAAGTAAATCAGTAGCACTAGCAATCAATTCCCCTGCTTTACCTTTATACGAGCGATTATGGGCAATTGCATCCACCAGTAGATTCACAAAGTTCTTGTCTACAGTCGCATCGAATAAAATTCCTACTTCTTCTCTGCCTTGAATCTCGAGGCGAGCGACCACAGCTTGAGGGTTTTGTGCTAAAATCTGGCTTGCTTGCTCACCTTCTGCGTAAGCTAAAAGCAAAAGGTAAGTTTCAGCATCTGCTCGGATGTATTCAACTCGTACCCAAACTATGTTAGCCTCTGTATCCTGCGAGGACATTAAGACTGTTTCTGTAATTTGTGTAGATTGAATACTCAGAGTTTTGCCACCGAACCAGCTACAGGTATACAGGTAATCCCGCAAAATAGATTCCAGCGTTGCTTTCATTTCCCGCTGGTAAAAGACATTATGCCATTGACCACTAACAACCAGTGTTGTAAGCTCTGACTCAGGTATGGGCGGCTGGGTTAAGCTGAGTTTAGGCGACAAAGCAAACCAGTAAAATCCATAAGGGCTAAGGCTGAGAAAGTAAGACGAATCCCCAACAGATGGAAACTCTGTTTGACCAAAAATTTCCACTGGAACTTGTCCCTTAAATGCTGATAAGTCTAATTCGACTGTCTGCACAAAGCGGGACAAATTTGCCACTACTAAAATTGTTTCCTCTTGATAGGTGCGGGTGAAGGCAAGAACTTTACGGTTCTTGGGGTGAAGTAATTCAAAATTACCACTACCAAGTGCTTGGAAACGCTTTCTAGTAGCAATCAAGCGTTTCATCGAATACCACAGGGAATTGGGATTAGCCCGTTGTGCTTCAACGTTGAGTGCTTCGTAGTGGTATTCTGATTCTACGATGACGGGTAAATACAATTTTTGGGGGTTGGCACGACTAAAACCAGCGTTACGATCCGAACTCCACTGCATGGGTGTACGAACACCATTGCGATCGCCTACATAAACGTTGTCCCCCATGCCAATCTCATCCCCGTAATAAAGCACAGGTGTTCCTGGCAAAGACAACAGTATACTATTAAGCAGTTCTATCTGCCGACGGTCATTTCCCAAAAGTGGTGCTAACCTACGACGAATACCTAAATTGAGTCTCATCACTGGGTCTTGTGCATAAACCCGATACATATAGTCTCGGTCTTCATCTGTCACCATTTCCAATGTGAGTTCGTCGTGGTTGCGCAAAAACAATCCCCACTGACAATTATCAGGAATGACAGGAGTTTGGTTGAGAATATCAATGATGGGGAAATTATCTTCCATCCTCACAGCCATAAACAAGCGTGGCATGAGGGGAAAATGAAAGTTCATATGACACTCATCCCCATTACCATAATATTCTGCTGCATCTTCAGGCCATTGATTCGCCTCGGCTAGCAGCATTCGGTTTGGGTATTTTGCATCAACGTACGATCGCAGTTCCTTTAGATAAGCATGAGTTTCAGGTAAGTTTTCGCAGTTTGTTCCTTCTCGTTCATACAAATAAGGCACTGCATCTAGTCGAAATGCATCTACCCCCATTTCTAACCAAAAATCCAGGACATCAAATATTGCCTGCCGTACTGCGGGATTATCATAGTTTAAATCTGGCTGATGGGAGTAGAAGCGATGCCAGTAATATGCTTTCGCAATTGGATCCCAAGACCAGTTTGAGGTTTCAAAATCTTGGAAAATAATCCGCGCCTCTTGATATTTTTCTGGACTATCACTCCAGACATAGAAATCTCGTTCTTTGCTACCCTTAGGAGCGCGACGTGCCCGTTGAAACCAGGAATGCTGGTCAGATGTATGATTGACCATTAACTCAATAACGACGCGAAGACCCCGTTGATGAGCGGCATCCAAGAACTCTTTGAAATCTTCTAAAGTCCCGTAGATGGGGTTAACACTTGTATAATCTGCAATATCATAACCATCATCTTTCAGTGGTGAGGGAAAAAACGGTAGCACCCAGACGGTAGTCACACCTAAGTCTTGCAGATAATCCAGTTTTTCTGTGAGTCCTCGAAAGTCGCCAATACCATCACCGTTGCTGTCCGCAAAGGCACGAACAGGCACTTCGTAAATAATGGCATTCTTGAACCATAAAGGGTCATTTTTCAACATTGAGTTTGTCATTTTATTTTCAACTGTTCGGTGTATGCACCTATTAAAGTGAGTTAGCAGTGGTTAGGTGAGTTTATGGAATGAAGTTGTTAGGTGAAGCTACATAAGTGTCGTTGTTTGTCAAGACAAATTCAAAAATTAGCTTGAATTTTTAGAATCAAGCGAATGCAAATATATTGTCGGTTACCAAAATACCTAAAATATTCAAGGTTGCCCATCTAACGTAAGTAAGAGCAATTGAGTAGAACACAGGTTTGCTTTGGAGAAAACTACTGTCTTTATGAGAGGTTGGAGTTCTCTACATTTCCTTCAAAAGCATCTTGTGATGGAGATTCAACAACTTTTTGATGACGCGCTAGCCATTGGGTGTAGAAAAAGAGAATGGCGAGTATTGTATAACCAACAGCCCAAGACATTCCAGCTCCAAAACCTAAATTAACAACAGTATCTGCAACAGTCCAGCGGTAGCTATGCATCAAGCCAAACCAAGAAAGTAAAGCTGCTGCCATAGACCAATAAGCGGCTTTGCGGAAGTCTCGCTCAATAATATAAACTGTTATACCAGCTAAAATCATAGCTGAAAAAATAAACCCCTGCTCCAAAGCAAAAGCACCATCAATATATGTATCGCTCAGTTTAAACTGTTCAATTAAGGCAGGCGTTAAAGGTTTGTCTGGTGTTCCCAAACCTGCTGCCCGTAGTGCATTTTTAGCAATTAAAGCACCCCAAGCGGCGATACCTGGTAATAAACCGACAACAACAGCAGGGGTATGGTGAGGAGGAGTTGCTGTGAAGCTTTGAGCTACAATCACAATACCAATCCACAACACAATTGCCATTCCAGCTTCAACAGGGACAAAATAGGCAAGGATTGCAACAGTTCCTGTAAGGCACAGCAAGCCCATAACAATACCGTTGAGAATCGAGTAACCGACTCTTGCACCTAAAGCTTTCCAACCAGGATGTCCAATATAAATGGTTGTTGGGAAACAAGAACCACAAACGGCTGCAACTAACGTACCAATACCATTGGCTGCAAGACTTGGGGTTGCAGGATAAGTATCTCCAGCAGCTTCAGCACTTTCTAAGTTTTGCAAACTACCGACAAGGTTAAATAGTCCCATTGGCAAGATAATACTGAAATAATCCAGTAAGACTGCGCGACTATTCCATAAATCTCCCAACCATAATCTTGGTATGTAAACTCCTATCGGTTGTAATGCAGCGACAAACTTGGCGTTATCCCAAGTTACCAAACCTGTACCCCACGCCAAAGCAATTCCCAAAAGCACTGCTAATAACCCACCAGGAATGGCAAAGCGAACTTGTCCAAAATAGGTAATTAAAATAACGCCTAAAGGAACTAAGCCAACTATAGGATTCGCAAAAGTCCGAAACAGAAAGCCAATCGCAATGAAGGTGATCGCAATACCACCTAAAGTAGAAAGCATTGCTGCACGGGGAGCAAGGCGACGCAGTGGATTACCAACCCATGCACCGACTAATTCAATTAAACCTGAACCCAAGCAAGCAACCAAACCAGCTTGCCATGCGAGTTCAGCAGCTTGTTCTGATGATACACCTTGGGCGATCGCCGTCAACCGCACAGGTAACATGACCAAAAATATATAAGCAAAAAGGCTCACAGTATTAATACCATAAGGCAAAGCAGTGATATCATCCCGTTGTTCTCGTTGCCCTTGTTTGTAGGCTAACCATCCATAATAAAAGTTGCCGACAATTAAACTTAAAGCAATTCCTGGGAGAATACGCCCATATATCAGAGAGGGAGAAAAGCCAAGCACCCCTTGACATAAATTAACAATTAACAAAATTTGAATCAAGTTGTCGAGAAAAAGCCCAAACAAACCATCTATATCTCTGCGGACAAACCAGCGGGGAGTCTTAATTGTTGAGATTTCCATCATCTACTTTTGCCTCGACAATTTTTTTGTGTTCGCGTAGCGGCTGCTTTGCAGCATCGTCTTGTTGGTTTAAGGATATCAGTAAGGATATTGTTTGGAGTTGTAGATTTTCAAGTATGCCTTGGAAATAATAGACAGGCGGTATAGTTGAATCAGTGGAGTCAAAAACTTAGTGTCCATGAACATAAATACCTTGCAAGAAATTGAACGCGCTGTCACTCAACTTTCCTCAGAGGAACTTGCTGCTTTCCGTACGTGGTTCGCAAAGTTTGATGCAGCTGTCTGGGATCAACAGTTTGAGGCAGATGTGGAAGCAGGTCGGCTTGATGCGCTTGCAGAAAGAGCATTGCAACATCTGCAGGAAGGACGCTGTACTGACCTGTGAGACACCGAGCAACTCCAGATTTCTGGTATCACTATCGACAGTTACCACACGATGTTCAAGAACTTGCTGATCAGTGCTATGAGTTGCTTAAACAAGATCCTCGTTATCCATCCGTACACTTTAAGAAAGTAGGACGTTTCTGGTCAGCACGGGTAGGCTTACACTATCGAGCAGTAGCTGTAGAAGAAGACAATGATATAGTTTGGTTCTGGATTGGGTCACATGCAGAATATGACAAACTGTTAGGGTAGTAGCGCGGTCTAATAAATAGTTAGACAGTAAATTGAAAAATTGAATGTAGCAAAATGTTATGAGCTTGGTATTTGAAACTCAAAGGTTGATATTGAAGCCAATCTTAGAAAGTGAGCTTAACACACTACACAGTATTTTTATTAATCCGTACGTTAGAAAATATTTATGCGATGACAAGATTTGGTCTTTGCAACAAGTTGAAGAAATGTTGATAGAGAGCCAAAGACTCTTTGATGAAAAAAGGTTTGGTCTTTGGTTTCTTGAGACTAAAGATGAGAAAGAAATTATCGGGTTTGTTGGTTTGTGGTACTTCTTTGGTGAAGAGCAACCGCAATTAGCTTATGCTTTGTTGCCTGAAGCTACCAAAAAAGGCTATGCTACTGAAGCTGCAACCAGAATACTAAAGTATTGTTTCAACGAACTTGGCTATCAATATCTTTTAGCAAGCTGTGATCAACCAAACCTTGAGTCACGCAAAGTAGCAGAAAGAATCGGAATGAGAGAAGTAGAAGAAAGGATTGTGAATGGCAATCCTACATTATTTTTCAGGGTTGATAAGTTTTAGGTAAAGTGCAGATGCATTCAAAACCACCGTCATCCCCCTCTTCAAGATGAGCGACTAAAGCTAAAAACAAAAACCAAAGTAGGTTGGGTTGAGGCACGAAATCTAACATTATACCAAGTTGTCATCAAAGCTAGTACCTGTCATTGCAAGCAAAACGAAGTGAGTGAGCTGAAGCCGCAAGCCGTTGGCGATAGCTGTGGCGGAACGCCATAGGCGTGGCGGCAAGCAATATCACCTAATTACAAACTACTACAACAGAACGCAACTTGGTATGAGCAAGTGTTTGTTGGGTTTGGCGTTACCCTCAACCTAACCTACAAATCTAGAACAGTTTCTAGAAAATTTCGGCGAAATATCTGATATGGGTAGTCCTAAACAGGTAAGTGATGAATTGTAGTTTAGAATCGTGGTATTGTATCATAAATTACTTTAAAATTCGGAACTACACCGTTAAATTGCTTGAGTTATCAGTTAAGCTTAGATAAAGATTATAGATAAACAAAAATAAAAGATGGACAATAAGCCATTAGAACTTCAGGCAGAAAAACTAATTGAACATAAATTAATTAAGCATGGTTTCCTCGTTACCAAACCATCATTTGACAAACAAGGAACTGATTTACTGATCATCAAAGATATTTCCAAAAAAATGACTCCATTCATTAAGGTTCAATGCAAAGGTAGAACTATTAAAAAATCTTCTAATGTGAGAATAAATCAAAAGTATGTAGAACAAAATTTTGTTCTTTTTCTATATCTAGAAGAAGATAACAGAAAAGATGATTATCTTTATATCTTTTTTGATACTGATATTAAAAAGTGGCGAATTGAAGGAGAAAACTTTTCTCTAGCTATACCAATCAATTTTCAGACTAAAGAAGAGTTTAAAGAGCGACTCTTTAATAAGGAAGCTATCATTAAACTTGAAAATATCCTTTTAAGGCAAGCAGTCAATAAACCCATAAAAACAAGCAATTCCATCATCATAGATGGAATATTTCTTGAAAAGGTAGCTAAGGAGACACAAAGATTTTATAAGGAACTGTATCCGGAAAAAACATTCCAGAAGCTGAGCATTGATGCTATAGTCGAGCAACTCTTAACATACACTCATATTGAACGTAGGAATGAGGTGAACTGTTATTTGATTTACTCGGAGCATTTCAGCTTAGAGTATTTAGTAGATATAGGGGAAATTACCGAACATGGCTTTTTCATGGGAGATATGTCAGAGTCGGTCGGTCGTAATTACAATTTATATAAGCAAAAAACAGGAGATTTTGTATTGTTTAAGGTAGAAGAACTGCTTCATCGCATTATTAATGTTGATAATATACTTTTAGTAGCTGATGATTTTGGTTATGTTCCATACCTTCAAGATTTAAAGGAAAGAGGGGTAGAAATACTAATCTTTCAATGTTCAGAAAATTCTGGGTCAAGAATGTATCATCAGTTTAAGTGGGCTAATGTAATATATCCATTGGGCTTAGCGATGGGTTTAAAAGAGTACGAATTATAGAAAAGCGATTATGAAGCAGGCACTAGAATACTCTGACTACCCGCCAGTCCAAACGCTGTGTGAATGACTTGCAACGCCTTAACGCCTTCTTCTTGCGCCACAACACAGTATAAGAAGAAGTATGAGAAATATGAAAGGTGAGGTAGCATATTGAATAATGCGATCGCGGTCTAACAATTCATTAAAATATGTTTCTTCAATTCTAAGATTGCTATGACATCTCAAATTATTTATCCTCATATTGAAAAGCCAGAGGGTCAATCAGCTAGATTGCAAAGATTGCCCCGTATTCGAGTTGCTCAGCTAGCAATGGATTACTTGGCGCATGGTTGGTCAGTCGAGGAGATATGCCGACAGCACCCTTACCTACGCCCCTCCGAAGCTTACGCAGCAATGGGATATTATTTTGATTATCAGGAAGAGATTGATACCGAAATTCGCACTGAATGGGAACAAGTACAACGAGAAAAAGCTCAGTCTCCTGCTTCTGGATTTGTTGTGCGAATGAGGGCAAAAGGAATTTTGTAAGTGACAATTCGTTTATAAGGATAGCTGGCTGAAAACCCTTGAGGAACAGCTAATTGCACAAGCCTCTGAACCTGACGAGTGGTTAAATACCGTTCAATATTTACCTCTCTAAGGGGCCGTCTAACAATTAAAAACCTTCCAATACGAGTGGCGCGAATGTTATTGAGGTGATTTACTCCTTCTCGCACAATGCAGATCAGCAAGGTGAACTCATCAAAATTGGTTCTGAACTGTCAATCTCACAGGTAACATAACTAAAATTAAATTGAGGAAAGAGATTATGACTTCTGTAGTACAAGAACTTCTGAAGACCTTCGATCAGTTAACAGATTCAGAACGACTAGAGTTTGCATCTGAGATTTTGAAGCGAGTCATTCATTTAGACTTTCCGCCTTTATCTGATGAGGATTTAGTCTTGAATGCTGAAGGACTTTTTCTAGAGTTAGATAAACGAGAATCTGCTCATGAGTAGTCCTAACCGTGGAGAGGTTTGGCTCGTCGATCTCGGTTATGTAGCGAAAGTCAGACCATGTTTGGTAATTAGTATTCCTGCTCTGAATCAAGATCGTGCATTATCGACTCTAATCCCACATACAACAAGCCCACGCGGCTCAAGATTTGAGGTGCATCTCAAAGTTCAGTTCCTTCGAGAAGGAGTATTTGATGTGCAAAACATCATTACAATCCCTCATGCAAAACTTCTACGCAAGTTGGGAAGTCTGACACCAGAGCAAATGGTAGAAGTAGAGAAGATGCTACTTTTCTGGTTGGGATTTGAAGAGGGAAATGCTGAGGAAGATGAGGAGTTTCATGCTTAAACTGAGGCAAAGCGAATATCTTCAGCCGCCACTAATGCAATAGCGTAACGCAGGCAAGCACGGATATCCTCAACTTGTAACTCAGGATAGTAATCTTGGTTGACACTCCCCGCTCTAAAGAAACGGGGATTCTAAATTGATGCTACAGGGCAGGTTAAAACCGTGCCCTTTCACATTTTTAGCTGTCACCCAGATTCTAATCCGGGTGGGACGTGTCAAAGCGCCCCTACTCACTCGGTCGAGGTTGAACCCCCACGTTGTGTCTACTTTGCGTATTATGTTGGCGGCTCCGTTACAATCCGCGTTGATTGTTCCGTACCACAATGATTTGTACAGCCCACGCTTTGTACGTCTTCCGCTTGGTTTCCACCTATCGGGTTTTTCACCGTATGTCGGTAGGATATCGCGATTCAAGAACGATGCTTTGGATGTATACGATTCTTCCGTTTCAATGAAATTGATGCCGTGCTTTTTACATAGCTGTCTAATCCGTTCCTTTAACCTAAAAGTTGGAATCTGAACAAATGTTTGATTATTGCGCCGTCCCATATTGCTTTCTTGACGTTGCCCAACATTCCAGCCAAACACGATGTTTCCGATTCTGTTCTTCAAGCAGTAATTAATGACAATCCGCGCTGCTTTATTCACCGCGTCTCGCATCTGTCGATTACGCTTTTCGGTGATAGTTGCTAACTTTTTTGACCAAAAACCTTGCGCTTTGCCCTTCTTAAGTTCAGCGACTTGTTTGTTGTACCACTGATTAACTGACTTAACATGCCGACCATCAATGATGAAGCTATTTCCATCAAATGAGTTATCAACACACGTCAACCAATTTGTTACTCCTGGGTCGATTCCTAATACCCATTTCTCATTCATTTTTCGTTGGCGAACTGGCTGCTGCTCATATACCCACTCAGCGTAAAATTCACGGTTTCGGGGCAGAATTCGCAGTTCTTTGATTGACGAGAAATCGAGATTGGATGGAGCCGGGATAGTAAAAGAATCTATTCCAAACCACGCTTTTACCGTTTGTCCTAAAGGAATTCGTATTCCTTGTCCAACTAGCTTTAATGCTTGTTTTGGGTAAGTAACGACGGTTAAGCCATTCTTGCGGTAACTAGGAATGCGAGGTTTTTGATTTAACTCTCCAGCGCGATTTTTCTTCTCTAGCTCATAGAAAGATTTAAAACTTTCGGCTACTGAGAGCAAGACTTGCTGAGCACACTGTGAGTAAAGAGACTGGTAGTTTCGGTTATTTTTAAGTTCGTTTATCAAGTCAAACTTCTTAAGGTATCTGCGCTCTTTAAACCAGACCTGACGACCGTAATATATCCCGCAGTTTGTTAACCTCTGAGCTTGATTGCAAAGATATTCTAGAATAGGATGAACGAGCAATGAGCGGTTTAGTAATACTTGTTGACAAGCATAATCTTTCAGCAATGAAATTACCTCCTTGTACTCAATTATTGTACAGCGTTCTTAATGCTAATTCCGGAAAATATCACGGTAGGCTAAACCCTACCTCGTGGCTTTCATCCGACGCATTGTCCCCTAAAAATTTAGCCAGCCCTCTAACATTAATAACTCGTTGGCAACACAGTGAAACCAGCAAACTTGGCTGGCTAAATTTTTTACGTGTTAGACCCCCGCCCCGGTCTGAAGCGCCGAAATCGGTACTACGTACCTCTTCCTCCGGGGTTTTCAGCCTACCCCTTATAATTGCATCAAAGGAAAGTCCTTGATCAAGCAATTCGAGAACGCTCTGCACTGTAATTCGTGTACCCACCATACAAGGTTTACTGAAGTGAATTTGAGAATTAACTGAAATTCTGTCCATATTACTTAAAACCGTAAAATGCGTTTCCCTAATTCTAAGCAGGCACTTGAATATTCTGACTACCTGCAAGTCCAAATGCTGTATGAATGACTTGCAACGCCTTCACACCTTCTTCTTGCGCGACAACACAACTAATCTTAATTTCCGAAGTCGTAATCATTTGGATATTAATTTGGTGCTGCGCTAGCGCTTTAAACATCGTAGCTGCAATGCCTGGTTGTCCAATCATACCTGCTCCGACAACACTGACTTTGGCGATCGCACTATCTAACACCACTTCACCCCATCCATATTCTGCTGCTGCTTGCTGGAGCATGTTTTGTGCTGCTTGTGCATCTATTCTGGCAACAGTAAAAGCAATATCTCTTGTAGGAACTCCATTCATCATATGACAGCGTTGGGACTGAATAATCATGTCTACGCTGATGTTGTATTGCGCCAACAATCCAAATATCTTCGCCGCCGTTCCTGGACGATCTTGTACTTGGCGAATTGCCAAACGCGCTTGCTTGAGATCTAGCGCGACACCTCTTACGGGAGGATGGGGGGAGTGAGGGAGTGAGGGAGTGTTAGCGAAGCGATCCGTAGGCTGGGAGTGAGGGAGAGTAAAATTCCTCTTGTCCTCTTCAATTTCAAAGGCACTTCGGAGGGAAGCGATCGCGCGATCGCAATCCGCATGACTAATCACGCAACTCACTTTGATTTCGCTCGTAGAAATCATCTGGATGTTAACACCAGCTTCTGCAAGGGTAGCAAACATCTTTGCCGCAACACCAGGACGTCCTATCATTCCCGCACCTGCAATGCTAACTTTAGCAATGTTCTGCTGCACCATCACTTCTGCTTCTTCATTTTCTGTTACCTTTTGACTACGCAGAACAGGAGCAATGGCTTGTGCTACAGCTTCCGCCTTTTTCAATATTGGTGTCATCACGGTAAAGGCAATATCGTTTGTATTCCCTTCGTGAATTGATTGAATAATCAAATCCACATCCACATCTTGACGAGCGATTTCTCCAAATAACCGTGCTGCTACACCTGGTTTATCTGGTACACGTAACATCGACACTTTTGCTTGATTAGCATCAAATTCAATCTCATCAACTGAACGAGCAATTTCCAAATCCACAAGTGAGCGCGGACGTGGCGTTGGTGAAATCACCCAAGTTCCGGGATCATCTGTCCAACTAGAGCGTACCACTAAAGGAACGCCATAGTTTCTGGCAATTTCTACAGCACGAGGATGCAAGACTTTTGCCCCCAAACTTGCGAGTTCCAGCATTTCATTGCAGGTAATTTCATCTATCAGTTGTGCTTCTGGAACCAAACGGGGGTCTGTGGTTAAAATCCCTGGTACATCGGTATAAATTTCACAAAAATCTGCGTGCAATGCTGCTGCCAAAGCCACCGCTGAGGTATCTGAACCGCCACGTCCCAATGTCGTAATTTCTAATTCCTCAGTTCTGGTAATACCCTGAAAACCAGCTACAACAACAACTTTGTTTTGATTGAGATGTCGCTTGATGCGCTCTGTTTCAATATGTAAAATTCGCGCCCGAGTGTGTTCTGCTTCAGTAACAATTCCTACTTGTGCTCCTGTCAAAGAAATGGCTGGCTGTCCAAATTCTTGCAAAGCCATACTGACTATGGCAATGGATACTTGTTCACCCGTCGAAAGCAACATATCCATTTCCCGGCTGTTGGGATTTTTCGAGACTTCGTATGCTAACTTCACAAGTCCATCGGTGGTTTTCCCCATCGCGGAAACCACAACAACAACAGAGTTTCCTGTTTTAACAGTTTTGCACACGCGCTGTGCAACAGCTTGAATGCGTTCGACAGAACCGACAGATGTACCACCGTACTTTTGAACTATAAGTGCCATAACTTTTATGGTGTTGTTTATGCCTATGAAAATCTATGCCCGCACTGAACCAGCAAGCCTTGACGGCATATTTGATTCCTCACAGGGATAAATAGCAGGTGATTAGGCAAGACTCTAATGATGTATTAAGCAGATTATACACTTTGAGAAGAACACAGAACACAGTCTAGGAGTGATATTACTCATACGCGCGTTGTATTCATCAGATGACACGATATTGCCACAAACTGGAAATGAGTCGATCAGATTTCCTAGTTCATAGTTCATGATGTTAGCGATCTGCGCTTCCTTGCAGCAGCGTTTGCGCAAAGCGCCCGAAGGGTTTCTGGAGGAAACCCTGTCATTGCCCCACTATCCATCCCCACCCTGTAGAGGGATGGGGAATTCTGTGGAATCAGTTAGCCATTAAGTTCAGCTATTCCTATAGGACAAGCAACGTTTGTCCCTCCTAACCCACAATAGCCATTGGGATTTTTTGCCAGGTACTGCTGATGGTAGTCTTCAGCGTAATAGAATTCAGGAGCATCAAGAATTTCAGTGGTAATTTTCCCATAACCTGAAGCACTGAGGGCTTGCTGATAGCTGTCTTGCGATACTTCTGCTAGCTTCTTTTGATTTTCTGAAAACACGTAAATTCCTGAACGGTACTGAGTACCCACATCGTTACCCTGACGCATTCCTTGAGTGGGATTATGGTTTTCCCAAAAGACTTTTAGTAACTCAGAATAACTAATGACTTTTGGATCAAAGACGACTTGTACTACTTCATTGTGACCTGTGCGTCCGCTACAGACTTCTTTATAAGTCGGGTTGGGAGTGATGCCAGCAGCATAACCGACTGCTGTGCTGTAAACTCCTTCTAGTTGCCAGAATTTGCGTTCTGCACCCCAAAAGCACCCCATACCAAAGATTGCGATTTCCATTCCTTCTGGATATGGGGGTTTGAGCGGATGACCATTCACATAATGACGGTCTGGTACTGGCATTTTTTCTGACCTTCCTGGCAAAGCTTCTTCCGGTGTCGGCAGAGTTGACTTTTTACCAAATCCAAATATTACCATAGGTTTCTTCTCTGGGTTTTTCTGAAAATGTTCTTTAGCTTACTGATGCTTTTCAATACTAAGCACGTTTAGAAAATAGATTTTAGTGTGCTGCTGCTTGGAAGTATTATAGACAAATGTTAAGTCAGTGCGATACGCTTTGCGTCAAGGCTCCCTCTGGGAGTATCGCAAAAAGGCGGTCACTCTGTGTCATGGCTCTCAAGTTGGCGCAAACCGTGCGAAGTTTTTTGTTTATTAACTGATAACTGAAAACTGTTAACATTCCTTATCATTTGGTTTAAGCTTTGCTTTACGAATTAATTGGGCGATCGTACGAGATAGGGAAAGCCCAGACTCTTCGGCGAGCTTTTCCAGTTTCTCCCGTTCAAGGTCATTTAATGTAACGTTTAGTCTACTTTTCTTCGTTGCCACGGTACAAAAGTGGTGTAACTATGGTACGTGTTGTCAAGCTTAAAAGCTCTGCGGTATCTGGATTATTACCGTTTGTAACAAAATTGTAAGTTGTGACAAGTTTTAACACACAAGGTTCCCCCTTACATTGTATAAAGATTTTGAGAGGCAAAAAAAACAAGCAGCTAACGGCTTAATTATTTTCTCTGAGACTTGTTAACCTCTAAAATTTTAAAAGTGAGGTTTTCTCAGATTCGTTAAACAACGTTACACTGTTACAAGCTAGATGGAAACAGGCAAATACGAGGAGTCTTGAGATTCCTGATGCCCTCCATCGCTGCTAATAGCCGCTCTTTGGTGCCCAAGCAGGCTAAATTCACAAAACTGAACGATTCAGTTGTGAAACCACCTCGTAACCCAAACAAACACATTAGGAGACCAAATTTATGTTAGACGCATTTGCAAAAGTTGTTTCTCAAGCTGATGCACGTGGTGAATACCTAAGCGGTAGTCAACTAGATGCTCTGACAGCAATGGTTGCAGATGGCAACAAGCGGATGGATACCGTTAACCGCATTACCAGCAACTCCTCCAAGATTGTTGCTGATGCTGCTCGCGCTCTGTTTGCTGAACAACCCCAACTGATCGCTCCTGGTGGCAACGCTTATACCAGCCGTCGGATGGCAGCTTGCTTGCGCGATATGGAAATCATCCTGCGCTATATCACCTACGCTATTTTTTCTGGAGATGCCAGTGTACTGGAAGACCGCTGTCTGAACGGTCTGAGAGAAACTTATTTGGCGCTGGGAACCCCTGGTGCTTCAGTGGCAACGGGTGTTCAAAAAATGAAAGACGCAGCTCTTGCAATTGCAGGTGACACCAACGGTATCACCAGAGGAGATTGCAGCGCGCTGATGTCAGAAGTTGCTAGCTACTTTGATCGTGCGGCTTCTGCTGTTGCCTAATCTAAGGTTCATGAGTCATAAGTCATTGGTCAAGAGTCATGAACAACAGACAAAAGGCAAATGACAAAAGACAAAATAGCTTTCAAGCAAAACTTTGTAAAACAACAAAAGAGAAACTAAACCAATGAAAACCCCACTCACTGAAGCCGTATCAGCTGCTGATTCCCAAGGACGTTTCCTGAGCAGCACAGAACTCCAAGTTGCTTTTGGTCGTTTCCGTCAAGCAGCAGCTAGCTTGGAAGCTGCTAAAGCTCTGACCTCTAAAGGACAGTCTCTGGCTGACAGCGCTGCAAACGCAGTCTACCAAAAGTTCCCCTACACCACCCAAATGCAAGGTGCTAACTACGCCTCCACCCAAACAGGTAAGGCAAAGTGCGCTCGTGACATCGGCTACTATCTGCGGATGGTCACCTACTGCCTAGTTGTTGGTGGTACAGGTCCATTGGATGACTACTTGATTTCTGGAATCGCTGAAATCAACAAGACATTTGAATTGTCTCCTAGCTGGTACATTGAAGCACTCAAGTACATCAAAGCTAACCACGGTCTCAGCGGAGATCCTGCAGTAGAAGCTAACTCTTACATCGACTACGCCATTAACGCTCTAAGCTAATAAACACGCTTGGCCCGGTAGGGTAAACAGCTTTGCCATCAGTTGATGATTAGTTGTTCACTCTACCGGGCTGTTTTATTAGGATTAGGCAAGTACTATACCTTGGAAAAATTGTCAAGTAGACAGTTGAAATAGGGAGGCAAATATGGCAGTTTTTGCTGGTTCAGAACGATTAGGAATTACACCGAGCGAATCGTCAGCATGGGTAGAATTGCACTCTGATGACAGTGCAGAAGAAATTGAGGTTGTCATCCGCGCTGTCTATCGACAGGTGTTGGGCAACTCCTATGTGATGGAAAGTGAGCGACTCGTAGTGCCTGAATCCCAACTGAAGCGCGGCGAAATTTCAGTTCGCGAGTTTGTACGACAAGTTGCCAAGTCGGATTTATACCGCGAGAGGTTTGTTGAAAATTGCTATCGTTACCGCACCATTGAACTGAACTTCAAGCATTTGCTTGGTCGGGCCCCAAACGATTACAGTGAAATGGTTCATCACAGCCAAATATTGGATGAAAGTGGTTTTGAAGCAGATATTGATTCCTACATTGATTCACTAGAATATCAACAGAATTTTGGCGAAAACGTAGTGCCTTACCATTTAGGCTTTACGACTCAAGTAGGGCAAAAAAACGTTGGGTTTAGCCGGATGTTCCAACTGTTCCGGGGGTACTCCAGTAGCGATCGCGCCCAAAAACAAAATCAAGGACGGCTGACTCGCGAAATAGCTCAAAATACTGCCTCACCCATATATGCAGCCTCCAGTGGCTCATTGACAGGTATCTCATCAGGTAGTCGTGGCGGAAGTACTTACCGACTGCGAGTCATGCAGCCGCCGTCTGCTAAATCGCCTGTTATCCGGCGTGTTACCACTGAAGTTGTTGTACCCTTTGAGCAACTTTCTAGCAAGTTGCAACAACTGAATCTCAAAGGCTTCAAAGTCATGAGCATTACACTTTCTTAGTGAATCATGAGTCATTGGTCAAAAGACAAAACAGAGATGACAAATGATGAACTTAGTTAAGAAGGAGATTTTTTGAAATGGCTATTACAACAGAAGCATCCCGCCTTGGAACCTCAGCCTTTAGTGATTTTTCCCCTGTAGAACTGCGTAGCAGCGCGGATGTTCCATATGTCATTATGGCTGTCTATCGTCAGTTGTTGGGCAATGATTATTTAATGAAATCGGAACGCCTCACCAGTATTGAGTCGCTTCTGGCAAATGGCAAGATAACCGTGCAAGAATTTGTGCGGCAGGTTGCTAAATCAGAACTGTACAAATCTAAGTTTTTCTATAACAGTTTCCAAACCCGAACCATCGAGCTCAATTATAAGCACTTGTTAGGTCGGGCACCATATGATGAAGCTGAAATCATCACTCACTTGGATTTGTATCAAAACAAAGGTTACGAAGCCGATATTGATTCCTACATAGATTCACCTGAGTATCAAGCAAACTTTGGTGAAAATATTGTGCCATATTATCGTGGCTTCGCAACTCAAACCGGTCAGAAAACCGTTGGGTTTAGCCGGATGTTCCAACTGTATCGCGGTTATGCTAACAGCGATCGCGCTCAGTTTGCTGGTAACAGTCCACACCTCGTCACAGAATTAGGACGTAATACCGCAACGGCCGTTGTAGCACCAGGTAGCCCAGGCTTTGGCTATCGTCCTTCAGGTAAAGGAGTGACTCCTAATACTGCTTTCGGTGGCTCAACAATTTATGGCGATCGCCGCCTATACCGTGTAGAAGTGTCTGCTATTCTAACCCCCAAATATCCGCGTGTACGCCGCAGTAACAAAGCTGTTGTCATTCCTTATGAACAGCTATCAGATTACATGCAACGGGTACAACGTGAAGGGGGCAAGATTGCCAGCATTACGCCGTTGTAGTGATCATCGGGTAGTGTTTTTTGGTGGCAAAAACCACAATCGGCAATCAGCTGTAGATAGTTTTTACTGCTGATTGCCGATTCTTTGTCACCGAAAATATCACGGATAATCTGTGTATATATGTGGTAGATTTTGAAAATCCAATTTTTAAAAAAGTTTTTATTTTATAATTCATAATTGAAGTCAGAAATATTATGGATTTTGACACATTTGAACCGGAGAAATCAAGTAGCACAGAATCTTTAACTATCGAAGCGGCGATCGCCAACCTCCAAGGAGACGACTTAGGCTTGCGGGTGTATGCAGCTTGGTGGTTAGGTAGGTTTCGAGTACGAGAAACCGCAGCAGTTTCAGTTTTGATTCAAGCATTAAAAGACGAAGCCGATCGCACAGAAGATGGTGGATATCCACTGCGACGAAATGCTGCTAGGGCATTAGGCAAGTTAGGCGATCAAAAAGCAGTACCACCACTGATTCAGTCTTTAGACTGTTCCGATTTTTATGTGCGAGAAGCCGCAGCCCAATCGTTAGAGATGCTAGGCGATCCAGTTTGTATCCCTAATCTGATTTCGCTACTTAAAGCAGGCTTGCAAGGAGAACAACTTGTCAGCAATCAGCCAGACTTCTCTCAACCCTACGATGCTATTTTAGAAGCACTAGGAACTTTAGGAGCAACGATTGCTGTTCCCTTGATTCAACCATTTTTGGATCATCCAATCGAGCGAATTCAGTATGCTGCAGCACGAGCCATGTACCAGTTAACTCAGGATATGATCTATGGAGAACGCCTGGTACAAGCGTTGACAGAACAAGATTTGCAACTGCGGCGAACCGCACTTGCAGACTTGGGTGCCATTGGATACTTGCCAGCAGCAGAGGCGATCGCTCAAACCCTTGCTGAAAACAGTTTAAAACTGATTGCGCTCAAAGGACTTTTGGAACACCAGATTTATATGTCACCTGCCAACGAATTATCCGAGGGTGCTATTCGGGTGATGACATTAATGGATGGGTTACTTTGATTAAGAAGACCACACAGTAGGAACACAGAACCCAGAATGCATCCCCATAAAGAAATGATACCCTCAAAGAAGTATGACAGCTTGTCTTTTGACGCCAAGTGCAATGAACAAGAAAATTATGAAGGAGATTCTACCGAATAAGCCTTTTTTGTAGAGAGAACACGGCATGAAAAAAATTCTTTCAGTATTGTTGTTGGGCATAGCAATTTTCACGTTCGCCTTCAATCGTCCAGCGCTTGCAGGAGATGCAGTAAAAGGAGCAAAAATCTTCAGTGCTAATTGCGTTTCTTGTCATGCGGGTGGGAAAAACCTGGTTCAAGCTAACAAAACCTTGAAGAAAGACGCTTTGGAAAAGTATGGCATGTACTCAGAGGAAGCTATTATCACTCAAGTGACAAAAGGTAAAAATGCCATGCCCTCCTTCAAAGGTCGTTTGAAACCTGTACAAATTGAAGATGTCACAGCATACGTACTGGAAAAAGCTGATAAGGGATGGAAATGAACTGAACAATCTGACGCTCTAATGTTATCAGGAAGAGTTACACAACGAGCAACGTTTTAACTTTCCTCAGAACAATATTCCGTCCACAAGTAGGGCTTGAATCACCCCTTGTGGGCAGATGTGCATGAACAGATTTCAACTCAAATATCTTCTCTGTGTGCTATCCTCAACTTTGCAGAACGAGCGCGGGGATTCTTGACAATTTCCTCTTCTTGTGCTTCTATCGGCTTTTTCGTCAAGACCTTTAATAAAGGGGAATCTTTGAAACTATGTTTGACTATGCGGTCTTCTAAGCTGTGAAAGCTGATAATTGCAATTTTGCCACCTGGTACAAGAGCATTCGGTGCTTTGTTTAAGAAAGTTTCTAAAGATTTTAGCTCGTCATTGACGACAATTCGCAACGCTTGAAAAACACGCGTCGCTGGGTGAATTCTGCCGTAACGATATTTTGGGGGAACACAATAGGCGATCGCCTGTGCTAATTCAGTTGTCTGATGAAATGGACGTTGTTCAACAATACGTCTAGCGATGCGCCGTGACAACCTTTCTTCACCATATTTAAAGAAAATATTTGCCAGTTCAGCTTCATCCCAGTCATTAATCACATCAGCCGCCGTCAAAGATTGTCGCCTGTCCATCCGCATATCCAAATTTGCTTGGGCGCGAAAACTAAAACCTCGTTCCGACGTATCTAGATGATGAGAACTAACGCCCAAATCAGCAATAATTCCGTGGAACTTATTCGGTGAAAATTCGTAATTTGCAAAGTTGACATGAATAAATTTTACACGCTCATGAAACACAGCTAATATCTTTTGCGCCGCTGCCAAAGCCTCCTCATCCTGGTCAAGAGCGGTTATCTGCACATCGGGCGCAGCCTCAAGAATAAGGCGAGTGTGACCGCCACCGCCGACCGTTGCATCCAAATAATGCCCACCGGGACGCACAGCCAAACCCTCAACAACCTCCCTACCCAAAACAGGCACATGAAAAAATTCTTGTGCCTTCATTCCTTGGACCTCATGCTCCATATAATAGTTGAGTAAGTGCAATAAAACGAAACATCAAACAAAAACCCTCAACTGCCAACCTCTCTCCAGCTTACCGCTTACTCCGCGCTCTGTTGCGATCAAACGGACAATTGCTACCCTACGGGAAGGCGTTCCGCCTACAACGGAGAGAATCTCCCCACAGCACTGTCCTCCACTTTGCAAGAACGGGACGGACTGTTTGCCCTGGAGGGAAAGCCTCCAAGGTAACTGTCATCGAGAACCCTCTCTGGGCAAAAGTCCTCGCCTGCACGGTTCAATTTTAAAATTTTTCCAAACCGGAGAACACTGTTTTTATGGCAAGATTAGAAACCCGCACTGAACCCATGGTACTGAACATGGGTCCCCACCATCCCTCAATGCACGGGGTACTGAGACTAATTGTCACTCTGGATGGCGAGGATGTCATTGACTGTGAACCAGTACTTGGCTACTTGCACCGGGGAATGGAAAAAATTGCGGAGAACCGCACCAACATTATGTACGTCCCTTATGTGAGTCGGTGGGACTACGCGGCGGGGATGTTCAACGAAGCCGTCACTGTTAACGCCCCAGAAAAACTGGCAGACATTCCTGTCCCCAAACGCGCCAGCTACATCCGCGTTATCATGCTAGAGTTGAACCGCATCGCCAACCACTTGTTGTGGTTTGGTCCATTCTTAGCTGACGTCGGTGCTCAAACTCCCTTCTTCTATCAATTCCGGGAACGGGAAATGATTTACGATTTATGGGAAGCCGCTACAGGTTACCGCATGGTAAATCACAACTACTTTCGTATCGGTGGTGTAGCAGTTGACTTACCATATGGTTGGGTTGACAAATGTCTCGACTTCTGCGACTACTTCGTGCCTAAAATAGACGAGTACGAGCGCTTAGTCACCAATAACCCGATCTTCCGGCGTCGTGTTGAAGGAATTGGCACCATCACCCGTGAAGAAGCTATTAACTGGGGACTTTCTGGTCCAATGCTACGTGCTTCTGGTGTGAAGTGGGACTTGCGCAAAGTTGACCACTATGAATCTTATGATGATTTCGACTGGGATGTGCAATGGGAAACCGCTGGTGATTGCCTAGCCCGTTATATGGTACGGATGCGGGAAATGCGCGAATCAGTCAAAATTATTAAACAAGCCATCAAAGGACTTCCCGGTGGTCCTTATGAAAACCTCGAAGCTAAGCGCTTAGCAGCAGGGAAAAAATCAGAGTGGGATAGCTTTGATTATCAATACGTCAGCAAGAAAATTGCTCCCACCTTCAAAATTCCTAAAGGTGAAATTTACTCTCGTGTAGAAAGTGGTAAAGGTGAACTGGGAATTTATTTGATTGGTGATGACAATCCCTTCCCTTGGCGGTGGAAAATTCGCGCTGCAGATTTCAATAATCTGCAAATTCTGCCTCATCTACTCAAAGGTATGAAGGTGGCGGATATTGTCGTGATTTTGGGTAGTATTGATGTCATTATGGGTTCTGTAGATCGGTAGCTTTAACACTCCCACGGCTATGTGGGAGTGTTAAAGGCGCTGTCTTTGTTCGTGTCACCGGGATTTTTGTCTTCAATTGCTCGTTCCCAAGTCTGAGCTTGGGAATTGTGCTTTCTAGCGCTACTCGTCTGGTGGTAAATTGTAGGAGGTTAGGATTCGCGCACTTCGATTGGGAAACTAATACCTGTCATCGATGACAAGGAGTAATAGTTATGAAGTTTGGTTACACAGTCATTTGGGTGGATGATGTGGTTAAGACCGTTGAATTTTACGAGAAAGCATTTGGTCTTGTTCGTCGCACTCTCGATGATCGAGGACGATTTATGTGGGCTGAAATGGAAACCGGAGACACGACTCTTGCTTTCTCTTCCACCAGCGAAGCGCATACGCTATTACCCAAAGGCTTCCATCCCAACGATCCTAAACAACCTCCTGCATTAATTCAGATATCATTAATCACTCCTGATGTTTCAAGCGCCTACATGAAAGCGATCGCAGTGGGAGCAATAGGACTAGATGTGCCGAAAGCTCAACCTTGGGGACAGACAATTGCTCGCGTCCGCGATCCAAACGGCGTTCTTGTATCTTTAGTTAACCGCCACACAGTTCACAATTAACAATTATCAGTTATCAGTTAACAGTTAACTGTTATCAAATTGTTGTTCATTGATAACTGATAACTGGTTTCATAACTCATAAATTTATAATGGATTCCAACACCACATTGTATGAAATAATTAGACATAGTATTGCAAATAGTACCCAAAAGCGAATAACTTTCGCTGAATACATGGATATAGTATTATATAATCCTGAACTTGGTTACTATTCGACGAAAGCACTAAACCTGGGAAAAAAAGGTGATTTTTTCACTTCTGTTCACCTTGGTCCTGATTTTGGCGAGTTACTGGCTGTGCAATTTCTCCAAATGTGGGAAATTTTAGAACAACCGATACCATTTTCTCTGGTAGAAATGGGAGCTGGTCAAGGACTATTGGCTTTGGATATTCTTAAATATATTCAACAGAAGTCTCCTGAGTTTTTGAATGCTCTAGATTATGTGATTGTAGAGAAGTCTTCAGTTTTAAGACAGGAACAACAGCAACGTTTGCAAGAATTTTCTGTACGTTGGTTGAATTTGGAGGAAATACCTAGTCAGTCTATCACTGGCTGCTTTTTTTCTAACGAGTTGGTGGATGCTTTACCAGTGCATCAATTTGTTTTAGAACAAGGGCGATTGCAGGAAATTTATGTGACAACGTCTTGTCTGGAAAGCCTGGAAACAGAAGATGATGAACATTTCGCCGACAAGCGCCCAAGCGCACACAGAACTCAAGAGGATTCTGGAAACTTTGCATTCCAAGAAGTGACGGGAGAACCTTCTACGCACAGACTTGTGGAATATTTTGATTTGGTAGGAATAAAGATTAGTGATTATCCTGATGGTTATCGTAGTGAGGTGAATTTAGCTGCTTTGGATTGGTTGGGTTTTGTGGCAAACTGTTTGCAGCGTGGATATGTGTTGACGATTGATTATGGTTATTCTGCCAGTCGTTATTATAATCCGAGGCGATCGCAAGGTACGTTACAGTGTTACTACAATCATCAACGCCATAATGACCCGTATATTAATATTGGGAAACAGGACATCACGGCTCATGTTGATTTTACTGCTTTGGAACGATGGGGTGAGCGATGCGGATTAGATAAAGTTGGCTTTATAGAGCAAGCATTGTTTTTGATGGCTTTGGGATTAGGAGAACGAATTGCTGCCCTCTCTTATACAGAACAATCTATTGCACAATTGCTGCATCGCCGGGATCTAATGCATCAACTTTTAGATCCTTTAGGTCTTGGTGGGTTTGGTGTCCTAGTTCAAAGTCAAGGACTGACACAGGCAGAAGCAGCACAACCGTTGAAGGGGCTGAGTATGCCAGAGTAAAGGCGAATATGAAAAATTCAGCTCTATTAACAGTGTGTTGGTGATTGTTAGTCTACCATAGCAGTGATTACATTAGAAATAATAATTTCAAGAGGGTAATAATAATGACTCTTCACGATCTTTTCATGCTAGTGTTGCTACTTGTTCCTGGTCTTTTGCTTTCAGTGATGATTATGGTGACTTTTGCCGCAGGTGGCTAATCGGGAGTAGAGGGAGGTGGGGAGATCTCCTGCGGAGGAATTCAAAATTCAAAA
>NZ_QMEA01000319.1 GCF_012912105.1 Brasilonema sp. UFV-L1 | reverse complement strand
CGCGCCGTTGAGTGGCTGGGCAAAAATAAAGGGATGCCTGTAATAACAAGCACCCCAGTAACGGAAGATGAAAGAAGCACTACCAACCTTCATCTGCCGTTATGGATGTTTTTGCACAATTAATAGAGTTCCGTCAAGCAACATACCAATGTTTATGTCGGGCAAAGGATGCAACATTTGAACTGATGGATGCAATACTGCTCACACGCAACGCTTACAGTTTGGCGGATTTATCAATGTGTCCAGTATTCCGTCGCCAATGGTCAAGCATTTATGAGGCTATACAAGACACTAGACCACAACGTCACAAGTTGATGCGACTGTACACTAAAGAAATCCCAAAACAAGAACGTATCATTCTGGCAGGAGACCATACAGCTTGGTCAAGACCAGATGCGCCCACTCTCCGAGAAAGAACTTACGAGCATTATGCCCAAGGTGGAAGAGGAGGTCGTCCCGTCACCCCTGGATATGGATACAGTACCATAGCCTGGATACCTGAAACTGAAGGCAGTTGGGCATTACCACTAAGACATGAGCGAATTACGAGTTGGGAAAATCCGATAGATAAGGCTGTATGGCAACTACAACAAGTATGCCCGCACTTGCCATCTCGACCAATTACATTATGGGACATCGAATACGGATGTGCGCCATTTGTGATTAAAACTGCCAACATTAAAGCAGATAAACTGATGCGGTTGCGTTCCAATTTATGTTTATGGGGAGAACCACCAAAATATTCAGGTAGGGGGAAACCACGAGTACACGGGGAGAAATTTAAACTCAACGATACCAGTACCTGGTCAGAAACGACCCAAACCATTGAACAAGAAGATGCCAAACTCGGTAGAGTCAGAATTCAGCTTTGGACAGGAAAGCATTTTCGTCTTTCCCCAGATCACCCAATGTCAATTATACTGGTTGAGAGATTACTTGAGGACGGCTACCCACGAGTCAATAAACCAATGTGGTTGGCTTTTGTGGGTGAAGAAATGCCACCCCTATCTGAACTGTGGAAACTTTACTTACGACGATTTGCGGTTGACGCATTGTCCCCTAAAATTTTGCCAGCCCTTGTTTTGTTGATCTGTGTTCCAAGACGAGTACTCGTGGTAATAGGGCTGGCAAAATTTTTACGTGTAAGACCCCGTAACCACTGGTATCGTTTCCTAAAACAAAGGTTACATTGGACCCTACCAAAGCTGGCAACTCCCCAACAATGTGACCGATGGAGCGACCTCATGCCGTTAATGACTTGGGAGCTATGGCTGGCTCGTGATATTGTCAATGACAATCCGCTCCCTTGGCAGAAACAGATGACTCAATTCACACCTGGGCGGGTTGCACAAGCGATGCCTGGGATTTTGCTCAGAGTTTCTACTCCTGCCAAATCGCCAAAACCACGAGGTAAATCTCCTGGTTGGAAGACCGGACAGCCTAGGCAACGTAGAATTCGCTATCCAATCGTTAAAAAGCGTACTTCGTATTCACCTAAACCAGAGCAGAAACCTGCTTGATTTCTCATTTTTTCAATTTTTCTTTTTGCTTGTTCTCAACTCAGCTTCTCTGAGTCAT
>NZ_QMEA01000318.1 GCF_012912105.1 Brasilonema sp. UFV-L1 | reverse complement strand
AAAAACCCGCTCATGGCGGGTACAATACACACAAAAGGGGTTAGCTAAATGAAATATGAACACAAGTTTTTAAATATTCTTGATACTTACCTAAGGTTGTTAGTTATCAAGTAAAATCCGAGTTATGACTACCAAGCACTTCCAACTGTAGCCAATTGACGATTCTTACCAGAGACATTCGCTACAGGAATAGCAGTCGATTGCACAACAGGCTTATGCTTAACAATATCGTAAACCGCTTCAACAGCAGACTCAATTGAACCTTGCAACCATGCAGGGAAGCGAGAACAATGTTCACCTGCAAAGAAGAGAGTATTTTGAGGTCTTTGTGCTTTTAGGTAATTAGATTCGCTATCATCCCAGTGAATCGTGCATCCACCAGCACTCCACTTGTAATTACCCCAGGCAATAGACGCCTTGTCCACAATCATACCAGGTGTATTGAGTTCTGGATGAAGCTTGCTCACAGTATTTTGCACATAGTCAAAACGCTCTTGTTCAGACATCATTCCCATAGTTTTCGCATCATCACCAATGGTGTAGCTTGCTAACATTACGCTACCATGTTCTGGATTGAACTTAACTGAGGGGTAATATGTTTGACGCACACCATCACCACTGAAAGAAGCACCACCTTTGATACCATCTTTTTGCCAGAAGGACTCACGAGTGTGGAACGCCACTTTTGTACCAGGACAGTAAACAGTGTTGTGAATTGAATCTAGCTTATCATCATCAAAGCCGCTCAACTCTAGTTTACGCAGTACACTGAAAGGAATGGTGCATAATACATAGTCACTGTAACGTGTGCGTAACTGACCGTTTTCTTTAGTTGTGATTTCAACGTGGTCTTTTTGTACATGCAGAGCGACGACTTCAGAGTTACACTTGATTTCACCAGTTATTGATGCTGCTAAACGTTGGATAAGTTGATCCATTCCACCTTTAAGTTGCAACAAGTCATGGCTGGTTTCTGTGATGATATCACCCAGGAATATATCCAATCCTTGAGAACACTTGGCACGGAAGCTTGGATTTGATTTCAGAAAGGAGTTTAAGTCGATAGTTTCACCGTCTTGGCTGAAGTAGGGATTTAAATCTAAGCGTTCTAACTCATCCATTAAGTGAGATTGTAAGTCACGTTCAAATTCAGAACGCAGATTACCAGGAGCGATAGTATTGATGATGGTTTTGAGCCAAGCTGCAAACAAACGGGTTCTTTCACTGTAACGTGTGTCAGAAAAGATTCCACCTTCTGTTTGTTGCAGAACACGGGGTGCGTCTTTCATTTTCAGCACTTGTCCATTGATGTTCATCATGGCGTTGCTTTCTTCAAAGACTGTCATGAATTTGCACAGTTTGTCAGACAGTCCCATTTCATGGACATAATGCAGTGTCATTTCGTGTTCGCTGGGAATACGCATTGCGCCCAGTTCTGCGTAAGGTGCATCTGGGGAGTTACCGAAGCGATGTGTCCAGACGCGTCCACCGATACGTGGGCTACCTTCTAGAATTTCTACTGTGTGTCCTAAGCGTTCGAGTTCATATGCTGCGACTAAGCCTGCGATACCTGCGCCGAGGATTGTAATGTGCTTACCTTTTTGAGAGTTTACCAGTTGGCATTGTTCGAGTAAAATTTTGGTGTCCATTGTTCTAGCTTCCCTTTTTGTTTGTGTGTTTCGCGGT
>NZ_QMEA01000317.1 GCF_012912105.1 Brasilonema sp. UFV-L1 | reverse complement strand
ATGCGGAATAAGCACTACAGCTTTTCAAGCTATTGAACAGTGAAGGGATGGTTCCATTCGTGACAGATGAAGACGAAATTAGTTTTGTCAATTCGTAATTATCCTTAAAATTTCATCAAGTTTGAGGTACTAAATTCACATTTGTACTGATTTTTCCGAGGCTGAATGAATGATCGGTTTAAATCCGCAAGCGATCGCCGAAGCGAAAATTGTGTTTTCAAACCGTATTTTTTGTTTAAATTTAAGCACTATTACTTATTGACAAATTGTTGATAACCTGAATGTATCACTGATGGGATGGCTCAGACAATTGCGCTACATTTTTCCTAGACAAAACCGGACAACCTATTGCCTTCGGCAACGCTACGCTAAGGGCAAAAAAGGCGGGTTTATTTGTCAACAAGTACGATTAATTGAGAATTACCGCCTTTTTTGCCCCCACCACAGATATCTGTGGGACCTTAAGGAGTACTCGTGGGGGAAGGTTGTCCGGTTTTGTCATGGTTTCACCCAACCCCTTCATCCAGTACCTTCATATGATTGGGTAAAGCCTGTGTCCTTTGCGGCGATCGCTGTGCCCCTGCACAGACGGTGGAATGGATGAAACGATTATGTAAGAGTTGTGCAAAAACTTTTGTAGGTAGAAAAAGCTTACTCGTTCATGAAATACTTTTTTTGATACGAATAAGCCAACAACATAAATACTACTGTGACACTGCAAGTACAAATTCTCAAGGAGAAATTTAATCAAAGTTTGGGGCTACCTTTTAAAGAATTGTTAAGCGAGTCTGTAATTGAGCAAGCACTCTCGGAGCTAAGAATTAAATACAAGAGGCGATTATTTGACCCATTCGTAACGTTGTGGGCGTTTTTATCTCAGGTTTTAGATACTGATAAGAGTTGTCATAACGCCGTAAGTAAAATAATTGCGTATTTAGCAGGCTCAGGAGTAGAACTTCCATCAACTGATACAAGCGGCTATTGCCAAGCTCGGGCAAGAATACCAGAAAAGCTGTTAGAAAAACTTTTTGGTAAGGCTGTACAAAGTTTAGAAGAGAAAGTGACAACAGAATATTTGTGGTGTGGTCGAAACGTAAAGGTAATAGATGGGTCTACAATATCAATGCCTGATACTGTGGAGAACCAAAAAGCATATCCTCAGCCAAAAACTCAAAAGCCTGGATGTGGATTTCCCATTGCCAAAATCGGTGTGATATTTAGTTTAGCGACGGGAGCCGCTGTTGCTTTAGTTATCGACGTCTTGAACACTCATGATATTAAACTCGCTCGTCAACTCTATCAGTTTCTTAACCCTTTAGATATCCTGTTAGGAGATAGAGCTTTTTGCGCTTACGCCGATTTAGTCGCTATTAAAAACCTTAATTGTGATGCAGTCTTCCGTAAACATCAAGCCCGGACAACATCAATGCGAAAAGGTAAAATTATTGGAGATTGTGACAAATTAGTTACTTGGTACAAACCGAAAGGATGCCCCAAAGGATTGAGCGAATATGAATTTGATGCTCTACCTTCAACCATAACTGTGCGGGAAATTTACTACTACATTGTTATTCCTGGTTTTCGCACTCAACGAGTCAGTTTAATTACTACTCTATTAGATACAACAAACTATTCTACTCTGAAAATTGTTGGGCTTTACGGCAAACGCTGGGACGTTGAACTAGATTTAAGACATCTCAAAACCACCTTGGGCATGGATGTTTTACGATGTAAAACCCCCTCAATGGCACGCAAAGAA
>NZ_QMEA01000316.1 GCF_012912105.1 Brasilonema sp. UFV-L1 | reverse complement strand
GCAGTTTTTCCGGGTTTGATGAAACGGAACTCAACACATCGCGTATCCAACATACAAAACACGGTAAACCCAAACTGGTCTTGTGGTATTAAATACCCAAGTATTGATGCCGTAAGGCAAAAAGACGCCAAGGGGGGTAAAGGATGATGAAAAAAGCGAAAGCCCCTTTGTAATGAAGGAGATAGGGGTTGAGGAAACAACATTACCCTACGTTGAAAATACGGCAAACTTTCATCTGGTCTCGGACGAAAATGAAACATCAGTAAGAAGTAAAAGTACTTTTATGAGCAATGGACTTGGCAACAAGATTGCGGTAGAAGGCGTTATCAAATCATGGGCTGACATTAACTGGAAAACCGTGAGCCGTAACGTAAAGAAACTGAGGATGAGAATTTTTCGTGCTACTCAAAATGGCAAAATGCGTCAAGCAAAAAGCCTGATGAAACTGATGCTGAGGAGTATTTCAAATATACTTCTTGCTATTAGAAAGGTGACACAACTTAACACTGGTAAAAAGACTGCTGGGATAGATGGCTTTATTGCCATTACGCCGAATGAAAGAGTCAAACTAATTGACCGAGTTAAGGCACATAAACCTCAGGATATATTACCTGCAAAAAGGATATATATTCCCAAGGCAAAAGGCAAACTTAGACCACTCTCAATTCCCACCATTGTCGATAGGGTAAAACAGGCAGTTGTACTTAACGCTTGGGAACCTTTCTTTGAAACCACTTTCGAGCCGCATAGCTACGGCTTTAGACCCGGCAGGTCTACTCACGATGCAATAGAACAAGTATTCAACAGAGTTACTAGAAGTAAAGATGAATGGATACTGAATGCTGACATAAAAGCAGCATTCGATAACATTAGTCACCCATTCATAATAGAAAAAGTGAAAATGTTACCGGGGATAAACTTCGTGACTGGATGGCTAAAAGCGGGATACCTCGAAAGAGAAATATTTAACTTCACGAAATCTGGAACCGCACAAGGTAGCATTATTTCTCCATTACTTGCCAATATAGCCTTGGACGGAATAGGAGAACATCTTAACAGATTAACCAACGAAGTTAAACACTACAAAAGGGATAAAGATGGGAACATCCATATCAATACACGAGGTAAGAATAAAGGTAAACCACAGATAACTTACAGCACATTTCAAGTAAATGAAGTACACTACTGAAGTCTAAAAGGCAGATAGAAAGCTCTTTTTACTTCTGACCGGAGGCGGAGCTTTCCTTGCTCCGCTCCTGACTCCTGACTCAGGAATTGCTGCTGTATGTTGAGCATAGATGCCCATTTGGTTATATAAGATACGCTGACGACCTAATTGTGACGGCATCAAATGCAGAATGTATGGAGGCGGTTATACCCCATATAATCACTCTGTTACAAGCAAGAGGTCTGAAACTTAACCTCGATAAAACCGAAATAAGACACACCGACCAAGGCTGTGATTATTTAGGTTTTAATATCAGGAGATATCATGGTAAAACCATCATTAAACCTGAAAAAGAAAAAGTTCTCAGCAAAATCAAAGAAATCAGGAAATGGCTCAATGTCAACATCAATGCATCCGCCGAATCCGTAATAAATTACCTCAATCCTATTATCAGAGGATTTGCATACTACTATAGAACTGCTTGTTCAAAAGAAATCCTGAGCTACTTTGACAGTAAAATATGGGAAGCTCTTTACAAATGGGCACGTAAAAAGCACGGAAGCTTGAGCCGAAAAGAAGTTGTAAGAAAATACTTCAATATTGGCATACAACACCCTAATTTTAATAAATGGGACTTCCTAACTATTACCAAAGACCGTAGAGGTAAAGCAAAAGCTATTGTACTTTTTAAAGCTGCCTCCGTTAAGAAAGTAATACACGTAAAAG
>NZ_QMEA01000315.1 GCF_012912105.1 Brasilonema sp. UFV-L1 | reverse complement strand
ATTACGTAGCCTTGGAAACCATTTCAGATTTCCCCTTCGCCTTCACTTTATTGGGTGTGACCCGCCTTGGCTGAACTACGCAGCTCCCTATCCCATCTGCAAATGCATTTGGGATTGCTTTTCTTAAGATATTGTACGAGCCGTTGACATCGCTGTTTATGAACCGATTTCCAGAAGTCCTGTACAGTCCTCGGCTGATTCTTTTGCCACTAAAAGAGGGTGAATCAAAAAGTTGACCATAAGTAGGAATTGGGTCAAGATCTAGAAAGCTGCTCTTGGAAGTGTAAGATTCCTCAGTCACAACTACCATTATTCCTGCCAATTGACACTTATAGGCCAGCATTTCTATAAAACGGCAATATGGCACACTCACAAAGTTTTGGTTGTTTCGCGCTCCTAAATTAATTTCGTGTTTCCACAGATCGTTCTTACCAATTACCAACGTTCCAATTTGCTTTTCAACCAAGTGGTCTACTAGAAATCGGCTGCTGTTGTGCAAGTAATTGTCAATCTGCAGGTTTCTGGCTCGAGTTAATCTTTGAATTCGCACAGATGTTTGGCGTTTTCTACTTAACTTAGATTGCAGTGCCGCTTTGCGTTTATTGAAGAACTGATTAATACTTTTGAGCGGTCGTCCGTTAATCAAGAGAGGGACAAATCCCTTTTGATTTGATGTTAACGTTGCTAAGTTGTTTAACCCTAAATCAATCGCAGCACTTTCACTAGAATTAATTGGGGTGGACTCCTGTTGCTCATAAATTACCTCGATGACATAACAGTCACATTTCGGAACTATCCTGACCTGACAGACACGATTTGCCACCTGTGTTGGGAAATCAATGTTGGTTCCTGAAAGTTTAACTCTTCCGCTCACCAGTCCCGGCTTGCTAATTGCTTGAATCGTGTAAACTAAGAGATTGCGCCCTTTCGCCTTATCTTTGTACTTAGGCATCGCTGGAGATGCTTTGAACTTATCCGGATGTTCCTTGTATTCTTGCACAGAAGCAAAAAATGATTTCCAATTCCGGTCTAAAACCATAAGAATCTGTTGGCTTACCTTCCTTGGCAAGTATCTGTAAGTTTCATGATTTTTCATTAACGAATGCATTTTGTTGTAATTTAGATACCCCCAACCAAAGATGTAATTTTGTCTAATAATGTAGTTAGCCGCGTTATAAAGATTTTTAGAAGCAAAGGATAGCGCGTCTATTTCTGAAAAGAATCGTGTCCCCGACTTAATAATATGTTTTTCAGCTAATTGCATGACTCCTCTGAATTACTCTGTAATTCGGCAATTAGCTTTTCCGTTTTTCTTTTGGCTCTACGTAAACCATAAAGACGGGAACAGAATGAGGTGATGACAGCAGCAAAATCTGACATCAAATCTTCTTTATCATTCGCGGCATTGTTAACAACTTCTAATCTTCTACCTGTCTGTGTCAGCAAAACCTGTATGTAATTAGCACCAAACCTTGTCAGACGGTCTTTGTGTTCTACAACTAGAACATTGAATTTTTTGTCGCTAAGTACTGATATTAATTTCTGGCGATTATCGTTTAGACCTGAGCCAACTTCTTCAACTACTTTGTAGATTCCGTATCCACGAGCGGTAGAGTACTGGACTAATCTATCCGCTTGTCTTTTGAGATTATCTTTATTTTCCGAACTGGAAACTCTGGCATAGATACAGGCAATCTCATGGACAAGTTGTGGATTTTGCTCGCCATCTCTAACAATCACTGTTCCTGTGGGCAGTTGATAGGCATCTAACTGACCCTGCTTCCACAACCTCCAAACAGTGTGGTACGAAACCCCTAATTTTTTCGCATACTCCGATAGCTTCATGGCAATTTTGTGTTTCCATGAACCCAGTCTAGCACATCTGCTATTGCTTGCTAATGTTTGCT
>NZ_QMEA01000314.1 GCF_012912105.1 Brasilonema sp. UFV-L1 | reverse complement strand
CGCGTATAACAACCGCGAATCCAAAGCCAACATAAACTTTTCTACCTCAGCCTCACTCGTATGCTGAGTCAAACAACCGTATAACGAGAAAAATTACGCAACTTGTTTTTGTGGCTTGTTCGATTTTTTTCCTTTCTTGATGACAGTATGCTTAGGTCGTTTTGCTTGAGTTTGACCAGTCAGCCTCCCAGTTGAATTTCCTCGGGGTTTGGGAGAATGCCCGGGTTTTCCAATCTCTGAAATAATTCTTGTAAAATCACGTTGCACAGTACTGGGAGTCATGATTGTATCACTATGAGGTTTTTTGTACCGCTCCCAGGGCTTAGGTAAATAGCAAGCTAGCTCTTTTGCAGCCCATAGTTGTACGTAAGCAAGCATGACTAATCGTATCCAGTTCTCTTCGTGTTCAACCTCTGGAGTTTGAAACTGAGTCATTAACAAACGCTGTTTGGAGAAGCGCAGCATATGTTCAATATCAAACCGTTGTCTGTAACTAGAGTATGTAACATGAGGAGAAAGCTCTTGGCGTTGGGTACCACTCACAATTAACCACATGGGTTTCCATAGGAGGGAACTTGTGTCATCCGTTACACTAATCCTGAGAAGAGTGAAGGGATGACGATACATTTTTTGCTGCTGAGTTCCTCTCATCAACATATTATGCCAAGTTTGTATCATGACTTTTAGTTGACGACCTTTACGAGTAGTATGGGCAAACTGTGTTGTCTCGTCGCATTCATGCCAAGTATCAGATTCTGCAAGACTAAACCGTAAACCGTATTTTTTTGGACAACCACGTTTTTGGGCTAGGTCTTTGATTGGTGGAGGAGACTGGTAGAAAACTCGATTACTACGAACTCTAGCTATCACTACCAAATTTTTGTGTTTGCATTGCTCAAACAGAAATGAACGTTGACTATAAGTGCTGTCTGCGGCTAAAACACATAATTCGTCATACATGGAGAGCGATTTGTCCTCTAAAAGAGCTTTGATTTGCTCGCTTCCAAGACTCGTACCACTTCCCTCAAGTGGTACCCGTTCTCCAGATAGTGGAATTGACCAAGTAGCGCCGAAGAGAGTATCTTTTTCTGGTAAGACTGAGACGATAGAGTAAGAGTTACCGATATTAATCGGTTTATTGCCTTTGATTGTGTTTGGTTGGTAAATATACCCTCGTTCTGTCATTGTGTCAGCATAAGGGCGAGGTGCCGGTGTGGTATCAATTGCTAATAAGTAAAAAGGATTTTTTAGAGGTATCGGAATGAACTGAGTGACTGTCTGTTTCAGTTTTTTTAGTTTTTCTTGAAGTTTTTCTGATTGGTTGTTTTCTTCAGTCTTAGTATGAAATGATTCAGATATGGCTTTATAGACGGAGTTATAAGTTCTTTGAAACAAAGGACTTAAAGACAACTCTACTACTGAACTAGCACCAACTGAGTTCCCAGCTAATGCATCCAGTAAATCGATGATGCTATCACTGTATGAATTAAAACAATCGCGAAGTTGTTGTCTGAAAGAACGGAATTGCGCTATTAATTGATTGTGATTATATGTTGACATAGCTATCAGGGCTCTCAATACACAAGAATTTTGATATTACTATGTATTCAAGAACTGATGGCTATTTTCATTGTCTCAATTAAAAGTGTTTGAAACTAGTACGAATGCTTGTAGCACAACGCTAACTTTAATGATATATCTATTCACGGAGTTTAAATCGCGTACAATAATCGCGAACATTAAAATTTTTGCCTATGTCAAGAGATGTTAAAGGCTCTAGACAAAATGATTTAGCTATACGTACTGACCAATTAGTTAGTACAATTGAGCGTTTAGAAAAAGAAATTAAAGATCTCCAAGCAACTGGATTAGTTGCTCCTCCTGGTTGCTGGATAGTGCGCTACTTAAAAGGGAAAAGCGGAGCTTACTGGTACTACAAGCTACAAGCAACCTCAGCCATCTTCCCCACAAAAACCAAAGGGAAGTTGACTAAATATAAAC
>NZ_QMEA01000313.1 GCF_012912105.1 Brasilonema sp. UFV-L1 | reverse complement strand
TCTGACCTGAAAGGCAGTGTGGGATGAATTTTTGGGCGACGACGAAACCATCTCCGACCGATATCAACCGTTAGGTTGATGAGGGAGTGGGATGGTTGAGGAATCGCCACTTTCGGGTCGGTCTTGCAATTCAATGTACTGCTTCAATGTCGAGATGGTAACGCCGCCACAGCTAGCAACGAAGTATGAGCCATTCCAAAAAACGTCTTTGGTATAGAAACGAGTGAGATGTTCTGTAAATTCTTGTCTGAGTCTGCGAGATGTGGTTGATTTGATGTTCCCAACCAGTGTACTTAATTGCAAATCTGGGTGGTATTGAAACAATAAATGTACGTGGTCAGATTCGCCATTAAATTCTACAAGTTTGCAATCCCACTTAACCAATAAATCTTCAAGGATAACGTGTAAACGCTGCAACATTTGACCTGTAATAGCTTTGCGGCGATATTTTGTTGTCAGTACAAGATGAGCTTTCAAATCACTGACTGACCTCCCCTTGGAAACAAAATCATTTTTCACATATTTTTCAGCAACTCTACTATAATCAGTGTAGTCTAGAATAATGACGTTGCCCAAAGTTCAAGGAGGTGATTTCCCTTTGCTGCTTAACTATCAATATCGCGGTTATCCTGACACTAATCAGAAACAACAACTCAACAGATGGTTACGGGTTGCTCAGTATTGGTATAACAAACAGCTTGGGGATAGGTTCGACTGGTGGCAAAATAATCGTTGTAATGTTGATTCATGCCCGTTGACTTGCTCGTTGCCAGTGTTAAGAGAAAATCCAGATTTTTATTCTCAGAAAAAACAGCTACCAGCCCTGAAAGAAGATTTGGTTATTGTTCAACACTCTGGTGAATTACTAGATTTAACGTCTGTGCCGTCTCAAACGCTACAAGATGTATCAAAACGGGTAGACCTGGCATTTAAGCGCTTTATTCGCGGAGATAGCAACGGAAAACGTAGTGGGCGACCACGTTTTAAGAATTCAGCACGTTACCGCACTTTGAGGATTGAAGGACAAGCTATAACCATTGAAAGAATAGAAAAAGATTGGTTATTTTTGTCAATTTCAAAGCTTAAAGGCTGGTTAAAAGTACGATTACACCGCCCATTACCGGATGGGTTCGTTCTCAAAAATATGTTGCTAACCAAGAAATCTGATGGATGGTATGCCACTATTTGTTTGGAAGACCCAACCGTTCCAGTCTTTAACCCAGATGAAGTTACTCCCACTTGGGAGAACACTTTGGGGATAGACGCGGTACTGCACGAAAACGATTACTTGGCGACTTCACAAGGAACTAAAGTACTATCGCTGAAATCGTTCAGGAAATCTGAAAAACGGCTAGCCAAAGTTTCGTGCCGTAAAGAAAACAAGCGCAAAGGTAGTAAAGCCCGTCTAAAATATGCCAAGCGTCAAGGACGCGAACATCAACGTATTGCTAGAGCTAGGATTGACCATGCTTTTAAAACTGCTCACATGCTGGTACGAACAGGCAAGAAAGTTTTTGTACATGAAGATTTAAACCTTAAGGCTTTGTCGAAACGGAACAAAGCAAAGCAAGACGAAAATGGCAAGTATCTACCCAATGGTCAGTCTGCAAAATCCGGGTTAAACAAATCCTGGAACGATGCAGCATTTGGGCAATTTTTCATAATCCTAGAATACATAGCTGGAAAAGCTGGGGCTAGGACGATAGCAGTAAAACCTGCATACACCTCTCAATTACTCGCTTATCGAGACGAGTTTATCTTCACTGACCGCGACATGCGGGAGTATTGGGATGCTGAACATTCGCTTTGGGTTGACCGTGACGTGAACGCCGCGATTAACATAAAGCGCGTTGGGCTGGGACTGTTCCCAACGATAAAATGCCGTAGAGCGAATCCAGTAGTCAGTGACTCTACTACTAATAGTACCTCGAAGGAAGTTCTAGTAGTTCTCAGGAACGCTAGAAGCCTACACTCA
>NZ_QMEA01000312.1 GCF_012912105.1 Brasilonema sp. UFV-L1 | reverse complement strand
TAGAAAGCAGGCGTTGTAGTCAAGCGTATAAGGGCTAATGGTGGATACCTAGGCACACAGAGGCGAAGAAGGACGTGGTGACCGACGAAACACTCCGGGGAGCTGGAAGCAAGCATAGAGCCGGAGATCTCCGAATGGGACAACCCCAAGTACTACCTGTTGAATATATAGATAGGAAAGAGCCAACCCAGCGAACTGAAACATCTTAGTAGCTGGAGGAAAAGAAATCAAAATGAGATTCCCTAAGTAGTGGTGAGCGAACGGGGAAAAGCCTAAACCAAAGAGCTTGCTTTTTGGGGTAGTGGGACAGCAACAACGAATCTAGCGGTTAGACGAAGCAGCGAAAAACTGCACCATAGAAGGTGAGAGTCCTGTAGTCGAAAACTTAAGGATAGTAGCTGTATCCCGAGTAGCATGGGACACGTGAAATCCGATGTGAATCAGCGAGGACCACCTCGTAAGGCTAAATACTACTGTGTGACCGATAGCGAAACAGTACCGCGAGGGAAAGGTGAAAAGAACCCCAATCAGGGGAGTGAAAAAGAACATGAAACCATTAGCCTACAAGCAGTGGAAGGATGATTAAACGTCTGACCGCGTGCCTGTTGAAGAATGAGCCGGCGAGTTAAAAGCACTGGTAGGTTAAGGTGAAGCACCGTAGCCAAAGCGAAAGCGAGTCTGAAGTGGGCGTCAATCAGTGTTTTTAGACCCGAACCCGGGTGATCTAACCATGTCCAGGATGAAGCTTGGGTAACACCAAGTGGAGGTCCGCACCGACCGATGTTGAAAAATCGGCGGATGAGGTGTGGTTAGGGGTGAAATGCCAATCGAACCCGGAGCTAGCTGGTTCTCCCCGAAATGTGTTTAGGCGCAGCGGTTGTGGTTATAGTCTGGGGGTAAAGCACTGTTTCGGTGCGGGCGGCGAAAGCTGTACCAAATCGAGACAAACTCAGAATACCAGATGGACACACAACCAGTGAGACGGTGGGGGATAAGCTTCATCGTCAAGAGGGAAACAGCCCAGACCACCAGCTAAGGTCCCCAAATGATCGCTAAGTGGCAAAGGAGGTGGGAGTGCATAGACAACCAGGAGGTTTGCCTAGAAGCAGCCACCCTTGAAAGAGTGCGTAATAGCTCACTGGTCAAGCGCTCCTGCGCCGAAAATGAATGGGACTAAGCGATGTACCGAAGCTGTGGGATTACTTTGTAATCGGTAGGGGAGCGTTCCGTTGTAGGAAGAAGCACTAGCGGCAAGCAGGTGTGGACGAGACGGAAGTGAGAATGTCGGCTTGAGTAGCGAAAACATTGGTGAGAATCCAATGCCCCGAAACCCCAAGGGTTCCAGAGCCAGGTTCGTCCACTCTGGGTTAGTCGGGACCTAAGGCGAGGCGGAAACGCGTAGTCGATGGACACAGGGTCAACAATCCCTGACTATTGAGTGGGAGCATTGATTGTGCGCATGAAAGTAAGCGGCACCCTGACTGGATTGGGAGACTTCTACGGAGGTCGAGTCGTGAGGATAGTGTCAAGAAAAGCAAGCAATGTGATGAAAACTCAGTACCCGTACCCGAAACCGACACAGGTGGGGGGGTAGAGAATACCAAGGGGAGCGAGATAACTCTCTCTAAGGAACTCGGCAAAATAGCCCCGTAACTTCGGAAGAAGGGGTGCCCACGAGAGTGGGTTGCAGTGAAGAGGCCCAGGCGACTGTTTACCAAAAACACAGGTCTCCGCCAACTCGTAAGAGGAAGTATGGGGGCTGACGCCTGCCCAGTGCCGGAAGGTTAAGGAAGCTGGTCAGCGCTTCGGTGTGAAGCTGGCGACTGAAGCCCCGGTGAACGGCGGCCGTAACTATAACGGTCCTAAGGTAGCGAAATTCCTTGTCGGGTAAGTTCCGACCCGCACGAAAGGCGTAACGATCTGGGCACTGTCTCGGAGAGAGACTCGGCGAAATAGGAATGTCTGTGAAGATACGGACTACCTGCACCTGGACAGAAAGACCCTATGAAGCTTTACTGTAGCCTGGAATTGGGTCCGGGCTTGGCTTGCGCAGGATAGGTGGGAGGCATTGAGACACTCCTTGTGGGGAGTGTGGAGCCAACGGTGAGATACCACTCTGGCGAAGCTAGGATTCTAACCCGTTTCCGTGATCCGGAAAGGAGACAATTTCAGGTGGGCAGTTTGACTGGGGCGGTCGCCTCCTAAAAGGTAACGGAGGCGCACAAAGGTTCCCTCAGCACGGTTGGAAATCGTGCTTTGAGTGCAAAGGCAATAAGGGAGCTTGACTGCAAGAGCGACAACTCGAGCAGGGTGGAAACACGGTCTTAGTGATCCGACGGCGCAGCGTGGAATGGCCGTCGCTCAACGGATAAAAGTTACTCTAGGGATAACAGGCTGATCTCCCCCAAGAGTCCACATCGACGGGGAGGTTTGGCACCTCGATGTCGGCTCATCGCAACCTGGGGCGGAAGTACGTCCCAAGGGTTGGGCTGTTCGCCCATTAAAGCGGTACGTGAGCTGGGTTCAGAACGTCGTGAGACAGTTCGGTCCATATCCGGTGCAGGCGCAAGAGTATTGAGAGGAGCCCTCCTTAGTACGAGAGGACCGGGAGGGACGCACCGCTGGTGTACCAGTTATCGTGCCAACGGTAGACGCTGGGTAGCCATGTGCGGAGCGGATAACCGCTGAAAGCATCTAAGTGGGAAGCCCACCTCAAGATGAGTACTCTCACAGCACAAGCTGGTAAGGTCACAGGCAGAACACCTGTTCATAGGCGGGAGGTGGAAGTGCAGTAATGTATGCAGCCAACCCGTACTAATAGACCGAGGGCTTGACTTCAACAATTCAAAATTCGCTCATTCAAAAAAAAGAAAAAAAGTTTGAATTGGCGATTTTGAATCAAGAATTCTTAAATTCGCGTTTCTATGCAGCCTTCAGGGTTTTGAAAACTCAAAAGTCATAGTTTCAACAAGCAGATTATTGATTTTGAACTTTGAATTTTGAATTTTGAATTCCCGCAGGGTTTTCCTGGTGCCAATGGCGCGGTGGAACCACTCTGATTCTATCCCAAACTCAGGTGTGAAACGCTGCAGCGGCGACGATAGTTGGTGGGTAGCTGC
>NZ_QMEA01000311.1 GCF_012912105.1 Brasilonema sp. UFV-L1 | reverse complement strand
TACACGATTTTCAGCCGTCACTATTTCCACACCCCACACACCAAAATCCCCCACATCCTCATCGGATTGTAGGGGATGTTGCGCTAGCACGCTAGTAAACTAACTTTTCATCCATCTCCAATCCTGATTCTTTCGTCTGACCCGCGCCAAAAAAATAAAACCCCACGCTTTTACGAAGCACAGTCTTGTAAGTACGCGCCTTACTCAAGCTAGCCAGCCGCCTATACCGTTCCAAGCGTAGTCTAGTTCTCTCTGGTCATACGCTGGAACCATTGTACCTACAGCACGCATTAAATCAAGACCTCCAGCTTGATTTAATTCCTCTCCTAATTTGCGAGTTTTTTCTATGTTGCTTAAAAATGGTGACCTGTTAAAGCTGTTTACATCGTTTTTATCCATAAGACTCATTTTAAAAAGTTCTAATGCAATAACCTCTACGGGCGTTTTTTCTGTGATTCTTTCTAATGATTCACACAGGCTTTCAAACTTTTGTTTTTGTATCTTTTGTTCCAATCTACTAATCGTTGCAAATTCTTCTAAATCTTTGAGTAATTCGACTTGCTCAGATTTCTTATTTGTTGATTCATTGTTGTATGGACTTGTTATTAAGCCTGTTTCAAAAGCCTTTCGTCGCCGTTTTGCTTCCCCCATATGTCCTCCTAAATGAGTGTAAACCTATGTTTTAAAATGGGTTTACCTTCTTATTTTACTTATAATATTCCGGTCATTTCTGACTCCAGTTTTCTACAACTAGTTTTGTCCAGTTTGTTTCTCGTCCGTCTTTGACTTTCTTCATTGTCGCTTGGAAGCAATTACCTATGATGTTGTTGACAGTCGTCACAACGGCTTCCGCATACTCTGTATTAAATTCAATATTGATTTCATCATGGACGTAGTTGACTACCATCATTTATCGATTTAAAACGTCTCGTAGGCGATTCTAGACCCAAATCAGACCACATCCACAGTTATCCTTGTCCTGCATACCTTTGAGCGATTCCACACTGTGTTACTTGTAGTTTGATATTTCATTGTCCGAAATCACAAAATTCGCATCTGACCCAGACCTCAATTTGAGCCAAAAACAGCCCCTAAAAACAAATCCCCCACAAACACAGCGGATTGCAGGGGACTGTAGAGTGTCGAGAATTTTTGTTCTTCGCGAAACGGTTGGGCTAGATGGGTGGATTAATCATCATCGTCGTAATTTAGTAGTTAGGGTACTAGGGGTAAAAATGGTATTTTTGCACTTCCGAGTTGTTTAATAACATCAGCACTTGAAATAGCTAACTCTAAAGCAGGTTCACCTATTCTCATAAAATTTTCCCATACACTTTCGTTATCATCCCACATAAAAGGCTTTTCTATTTTCTCTAACGATTGACTTTGATATTTTACAATCTTATTTATTTCTTGAATATAACCAGTTTGTTGATTTTGAACATCTTGAATACTAGAGAGTTTCTGCAAAATTAATTGATTTGACTTATTTATATCTTCGCTTATCATTTTTATTTGAGACTGTATATTTTGTAGTAATTTTGTTATTTCTGAATCACGTAATAAAGCAAATCTTGTATTTGAACCTTTAAATAAGTCACACTTAAGGACTGTATTATATTTTTGCAAAAACGCAACTTTATCACCTTTTTCATTGGCTTCAAGAGCATCTTCATACAAACGTTTACCAATCCTATCAGCTAGAAAATCATGATATATATCATCTATTTATTTTGACTCTATTGTTTTTTGGTATTCAGAAAGTAAAGACTGACATTCTAAAAACACTGCATTATCCAACGCTTTGTCTCTTAACTTTTCCGGAGCCGCTTCAAAATTAGAAATAAAGGCAATATATTCAGGAACAGTATTTGCTTTTTCTGCTATTTCATAAGCTATTTCATAAACTCTATAATTTGCTTCTTTTACTTCATTACTATTAGGATAATGTTGGATAAAATATTGATATCCGACAATTAAATCTGCCTTTTTTGTCTGTTCATAAATATGATGAATAGCTTTGTTTTTTAAATCATCTAAATTAGCACTACCTTGTAAAAATATTTCATATGCTTTAATACTATTGTGTAATTCAGCTAATTCAAAAAGTTTTTTTGCTTGACTTTCTACATCGAATTCTAACCTATTTTTTGTATTTGCTAGTTGTTGTTCTAAAGTATAATTTTGGTGTTGCACATTTTCTAATCTATTTGATAACTCAGCATCATCGCACCCCACGGTAACTATAGATAAAAGAATTACTAAAAAAATTGATATTATTTTATTTAAAGCAAAAATCAGTTTTTTCATAATTTCTAAAGATATAGGTAGCAAAACGTCAAAAACTTTTGAAAATTAAAGCTTATCACCAATCTAAACTCTTGAATAGAATTTGTATCACTTTTGTAACTATAAGCTGTCAATGCCTACAGGCAATATGAATCATCCTGAAGAATTGCCCGGTCTTATCGCTCGCCACACCCCCGACACCGTAGCCACAGCTACGAGTCCCCCGACGCTGGACGCACTGCCACACTCCCTACGCCTACGGATTGAGCATACAGGCTGCTGTCGCAGCCCTCAGGCTCTCGCTCCGCTCGCGCCCCACATACACATACTACAAACACTGCAAATAATACAAAAAGGCTTATTTGTACTAGTAAATAGTACAAATAATCTACGTATTTTGGCTGCTGCACCCCCCTCTAAAAATCCACTCAGTCTAAATACTATTTTTTTTAAACCTTTACTGGGGAAGGGTTTCACGTCCGCTGCACCCCCTCCCTCTAAGAAAGAAAATCCCCATTTAGAGCGTGAAGGTGCTGCAGTAACATTTGCTCTATGTACAGCTAGAATTAGACCCTCACAATCCCATCGGATTATGAGGGATATCAAATTCTGAACATGGACATAATCGGATAACTGACTGCAAGATTTCTTTCCGAATATGTGCATTAACGGATAGCGATGATGCGACCACAAAAAAAAAAAAACCCACGCTTTGACGCAGCGCAGGGAGTGGTCTAAGTGGGATTCGTGAATAGGAATTAAGAAGGTATTAATGGGAGAGTAATTGTACTACTGTTCACATCATTCATACTACTGGCATCGTATTGTGCGAGACTAACTCTTTCACTAAACGAGATAGGAAGTCTAAACCATTTACCCTCGTTTTGTCGATTCGCGAGAAATATGTAAGAACCATCTTCTCTATTTGATAAATCTTCTATAGCACCTTCAATCAATTCTTGGGATTTAGAATACCTCGTAGAAGTTCTAGCTGGTACAAGACCATTACCATCGAGTGCGTAAATTACATCGTTTAATTTAACGAATCGCACAAATCCCAAATATTTTTTCAAAGCTCTTTGAATGTTTTCTGCCGTAGGAAGAACGAATTTAATTCCATCGATAATTAATCCATCTTCTTCTCCCTCTTCATTCTGAAAGTAGTTCCCATAGTCAGGGTCTTGTTCACGTCTTTTAGGTTTACCCATGTCGTTTTACACTTCTAAAATATCTTCCACCAATTCTGATTCATTTAACGTTTCTTTTAGCACTTCAAACGTTACTAAACTTGGATGCGATAAAGAGACTTTCTTCCGTTTCTTACTGGCTCCTTTAGTATCTGATGAATTCTCAGAACGTTTTTCTGACCGTTGTCTGTGGCGGTGAGGGTCTAACTCGTCAAACGGCTTAGTAACATCATTAGCTATCATCTCATCTACCTTTTCAACCATCGCTACAAAATTTAATGTTCCATCTTCATTAAGAAAATACCCTTCAAGTGATTGTTTATCATGGTCTTTTAATTTACTGACCATAGTAAACCACATCATGTATTGTTCGTACGTCTTGAAAGTGAATTGAGCTAATGAAAACTCTTGCATTAATACAGTACGTAAAATACTATCACCTGGTTCGATTCCTATCCGGTCGTACTTTTCAGCTAGATTTTTATAATCTTTAATTTTGAGAATTCCTGATTTGATTGCAGGTACTTGACGCTTGATAGCTTCTGGATTATTCAGCAGTTGATTCATAAAATCTTTTGCTGGATTGTTTTCTTTACCGTATCTTTCACAATCAAAGAGTTCTATTAAATCTTCCTCGGATATTTTACCTTCTACACTTTCATGAGGTTTTTTTGTTTCATATCCTCTAGCTTTAATGTAGATTCCACTATCATTAGCTAGAAGATAATTAGCACTACCGTGAAAAGCACCTGCAAAATAAACGTTTTTAGTCTCAAAACTGAATTGTCCTTTGCGTTTGACAAACATCACCTTCAATTCTCCATCCACTTTAATAGCGTCTGTTTCTGAATGTAAAACATTCACTAGTTTGATTTGTGTTTGTAGATGTTCCATAGCTTTAAGATTGATATAAGAGTTATCACTTCCACTACCAATTGATTTCAATTCTCCATTTTCATTGATGAAAATTTCTCCATCTTTCATTAAGTATTCAACATTAGCTAGTGGTGAGCGTTTAATTTTGCGACGTTTCAATTTACTATCATCACGATGTTGATTGACAATTTCACCATTGATATTGTCTTGTAATGGAAACATTACTTCATTCAACTCAAAAGCACACCCATCTGTGACCGTTTGCCAGCCATGTAAACCCTTCTCCATATACCAAGCAAGTGCCCTTGCTCGTGCGGTGATATTATTCCCCACAACCGGATTAGAAGTGACAAAGTACTTCGATACCATGTCACCATAAAGTGTGTTGATACACAACTTAAACAACACATCTAACGATGATTTCTTACCATATTGTATTTGTGCTTTCTTCCGTTCAATTAATAGATTGTTGACAATTAAATCACCCAAATTGATATCAAACCAAGCGTGACATTGACGCATTTTACGGTCAATACCAAGGTTTCCTAATTCATCTCTAACTACTTCTGTCGTGTTCTTCCCCTGCCAGTTAACATGTCTTTCGTTAAGAATTTCTAACGCTTTCGCTACATCAGGTTCATCAATTCTTTGTGACCGTGGGTAAATAGCACCTGCCAAAACTTGAACTTTATCAAGTAGTTCATTACGTTGTCTGGGTGATGCTACTGCAAGAATCCATTGCAATCCATCGTGAGTTAAAACCGCGTTCCAAATCTCATTATTGAAGATTTTTAGAGTACCAGTTTCCTCATCAAAATCAACCCAATCAACATCTTGTAATTCAGTATCCACTTTCATCTTGCGAATTGTTTTAGCCAAGATATCAAGATTATCTTTAGTGGTTGTAAACCAGCTAGCAAAATAATCTTGAGCGTACTTTAAGGTTTCTCTAGTACTAATTCGGGCATACCAAGCACCCGATATAAGTTCACCCCAATTATCTTGATTAGTCCATGCTTCGCGGTCATTATTGTTAACGGATTCAATTAACTTGTCAATATTAACTCCTAAATCAGTTAACCATTTACGCAATGAGACATACTCGTTATTGGTCGCTGTAGCTTCATAATCAAAGATGTATGGAACACCAAGAAAATAACTCTGATTACGTTGACCCTCACCGTAACAACCACTGATATCGATATCACAAATTAACATTGCATCGTACTCACCCTTAATCTTACGACGTTTAAAAACATCAGTCGGGCGATTATTTCGACATCTTCCACCCTCAACTTTAGCGAGTAATGCTCTTGTCATTGTTGAGAACTGTCTGAGGTGTGAAGCACTAGCAGGTTTGACATATTTATCAATAATTTCAGTTAGACTTTTACGCCAAATACTATTATCATCTTCATCAGTTGCTTGAAGTCCCAATTTTTCAGCCAGTGACGCTTCAAATAAATCCTTAACTGTACCACCAATGGTTAATTTTGGACACTGATAATAATCAGATAGTCCTAACTTTTCATATACAACTTGCCATTGTTCAAAGTAACAATTGAGCGCCTCATACACATCCAAATCTCCTAGTGAATATTCCTCAAATTCAATCGGTCGCTCGATAGCCATATCAAGCATTCTACCTTTTTCATCTTTGGTGAAATTATCTTTAGCACTTAATTTCCATCCAACTGAATCACAGAAGTCTTTGTACGAAGCTACCCCGTGAATAGCGCCAGTGTCTACCAGTTTCAAGCACAATTCATACTCGATACCATTGATTATGATGATGTGTTTCAGACTCACCCAGTCTAGTTTCATACCGTCTATGGTAGTTTGACAGAAGGCACGACGACCAGAAGTAATTTGTTCATCTCCATTAGAGCGCTGCAATTGTTTGATTCTTTCTTTGACACTTCCCCCACAAATCATATTCAATTCAGCCGTCAGGAAGTGTCCATAGACAACTACAAAGCATTTAGGTATGATTCTAAGTTCATCGTCATATCCCTGCCTTAAATCCACTTCTAGACCGCAATCACCAAGATAATCAATCGGATGAAAATCACTATTGACCATTGGAAAGGGTTTCAACCCCATCATTTCACGTCCAGTGTTCACCAGTGGGGTGTGAGCATAGATTTTCTTTGGGGTATCCACACCCACACCTTTGATTTGAGTAGTCAGCCCAAAACGCTTCTGTTGTTTGTATTTTTTACGTCGTTGGTCGGTGAATTCGGTATCGATTACTAGAGGTATTGTTATTGAATTTTTAATATCTTTAACGTACTCACTAAGATTATCCCGTTTTATGTACCATTGATTATTAGGTATTGATGGGGAAAATATTTTATGCTCACATTGAATTGGTGAGTGGTCTAACTCTACAATTTCGCGTTTTTTCGGCGATGATTGTGTTTCTACTTCAGAGATTTTTATCTCTGTTTCAGATAGAGGAGGAGTTTTATTTTCTATCAACTCTCCATCATCAAAAATCTCACCACCTATTTTTACCTTGTTTACTGACGTGTGAGTCGATTTCCGGTTTCTAAAAATCTTTTCAACGCTATTAGTACCACCGCTAAATTCATCATCGTCATCCACTGGCGGATTTGAAGATTTACGGTTACGAAAAATTTTGGCAACGCTATTAGTAGCACCACCAAATTCATCATCGTCATCAAAGTTATTCATGTGTTAAAATATTTAAATGTGAAAATAAACGACAATAATTTTTATTCGGTAATACGAAACCTAACACCTCCCCATTTTGATAAACAGGGAGGTGAATTTTTACGTATTACTCATCATCAAACATAGCGATTTCAGGGTTTTCAAAGTCTTCATCACTGACATCGGAGGCAAGCATATCTCGTTCTTGTTCCCCATTTTTTAGTTTTGGTGTAAGACTTTTGTAATCGATGTCCCACAGTCCTGGCGCGGGTACTCTCTCACCCGTTGCTTTATCTTTGCGAGTCGCTACCAAAAGATTGCCTTTAAACACCAATCCACATTTAGACCGAAAGAAATCAAAAATTTCACGTGGGTTAACAATCGTGGTTTTCACCCCATATTCATCGTCGTCATCAACGGTTTCAACCGATTTCTTGATTTCATAACCCATGATTGCGAGAACTTGTCCAAGTTTATTGTTCTCAGATAGGCGGTAGTCGCAGGTGATAGCTATATTTTGAGGTGATTCGTGAGTCTCATCTAAACAGCTAAAAACCAATCGCATCACAGGTTTTTCATTACCATTAACTGTAATTGTGGTATGTTCGATTCCGCAAAAAGTAAGACGTGCTTTTCCATCTTTGGTGGATCGTTGAGGGGAAAAGCCAACTGTCAACTGAGATTCAGAGACTTGGTTTTTTCCAGTCCTGTATTGTGCTTTAGTATTACGAACTTTTGCAGATGTCTGACGTTTAGTTGTCATGATAGATTTTCTTTAGGGCTTTGCCCTACTAATTGGTTTTTGGATGGTGGCATACTTCACAGTTGTCACCTTTTGTCTTTTTCAGTTATACCATTATGAAATAATTATTGTCTACTGTTTCCTTAAAGTTTTTCTCCTGTTATAATGAAGAAATAAATGCGAGACAAAATAGGACAATGGCACGACCAACTAGACATGGTGATACTAAACAACAAAAGACAATTTCAGTAACTTTGGAGAGTTGGGAACGACTTGAAGAGATAGCACGACAACATCTTGTAAGTCGAAGCGAGCTAATCCAGCTAATTGGTTTAGGTGTTTTTAAAATTTCGCGAGATGAAAACAAGTCAGCATAAGTCAACTACCCACTACCCCGACCGCTAGGCACGGGGTTAATTTTTGCCTCTATCGCCGCAATCACGATCACCTCTGTCTTAGTGGGAGCACGACACCCGATAGCCTTTAAAAATTTTCGCTCCCACGCTTCCAAGTCAGTACAAGTGTTTTACTGAGTCGCTTCTTGACCAATTCGCTTACGTAGTTCAGCTTCAAACTCTTCTTCAGTGCGAGTGATGACTTTTGGTCGTTGGTCTAGTCTGTCCATCAACAAGTGGAACGCTTCGGTGTCTTGTGGGTGATACCTGACCCAATCTCTTAATTCAGCATCTGACATTGCTTGGTAATCAGGGTTAGTCATGGAAATCTCACCTCGCCGTTTGGATATATCTCTATTTGTATTGTGTCCTCTATCAAGATGTATATACGCTTCGTTCTTTCGTCCATTCGTACTACATTTATAGATTGAAACATATTACTTGCTCTGACACATGTAGCGTAGAACGCTTTTAACTGTTCGGGCGTTGGGTTCATCTGTTATTTATTTGTTACTCCCTAAATTCTCTTGTTCTTCTATCCACCGTGCCATGAGGCTTGCTATCACTTCACTTTGTTCTAACTCCAGTTTGGCTAAGAGCGATTTAAATTTTACAGATATTTCTTTAGGTACGTAAGCAGTCATTTGATTAAAGTCTGGATTTTTACTCTTTGCGACCATTTTATTTTAGGTTGTTAACGTGCCAGCATGTTAACATTTTACGCCACTACTGAATTTTGACTAATATCTATCTAGGTTGTTGACAACTCAACAACTTATATTTATATTGAGGATATAGGAAAACGTAACGCGAACAAACAAAGTCGCAAAAGCTTTTTACTAGTCCAGCAAAGTTGAGGTGTAGTGTATCGTTGCATTGCTCGCTCACAGCATTTCCCTTGTGGAGATGACGGTATCGCACTAGTCCAAAGTGGTCGTTTTTAGACCAATCAGGTAGTGACTCCGTACGCTGGAAACCTCTTATGAGGTTGTCATGAGCCAAGGTTTTACTGCGGTTCTTATCAGCCTAATTAGTGAGGAATAAATGAGTCAAACACGTATTGTTTTAGCACCGAAACATAAAGTGAAAGCTGAAGAGATTCTTTCTCAAACTGGGATTGAATCACTATCTCAGTTGTTTTCAATTTTCTTGGTAAATTACGGTGACAAATTAATTGCGAATATCAAAGGAAATTAACCATGAACACAACACAAGGTTTGACCTCAAATCAAATCAAGCGCCTGGAACTCATTCGCAATTCCATCATCAACATCCAGGATTCACCTGAATTTGCAAAGATGGACTACTACCCAGACCTGACTTTGGGCGACAGTGTACAAGCAATAGAGGAACTGATAATTGAGTGCGAGCGTGACAAGCCAGTCAAGACAATCAAATGGACTGTTTCTCGCCGATTCACCCTTATAAATTTCCTAACCAAGGGAATGCTTACAAGTTTCTTTGTATGTGGGTTTTTTGCCTGTGGCGCACTCTTCAGCAATGGACTCAATGAGATTAATCGTACTCGGTTTTCTGTGGCGGACATGGTTGATTGGGAGTCCCTAGGCGAAGTCGCCACAGGAGTATCAATGGCAGCTTTAGCCGTTTCGGCTGGCTGTGCTCTTACTGCTGTAGCTATCAACCAAAAGGAGAAGTGATGAGACTTTTTCTAAGAGAAAGTGAATTTATCCGGGAAGCTGCTTACCAAAGCTTTCTTGAATACTGCAATCTCTGGTACACAGTCGCACACCTCTACATGGATTCTGATGAAGAAATGGACTGTCCAGAAGCGCAACGCGCCTACGACCGCGCCATGAGCCAACAAAAGCTTGCTGATTTTCTAGACCCACAAGGACGATACAACTTTTATACCAGATACCGAGATGAACGAAACAACCGTGTTGATTGACCTAACCATTGACGCCTACATCACTACTATTTCTGTTCCTGAATTAAACGTTTCAATAGTGAGTCATGCTGCAAAGTATTTCGCTACCGACCTGGATAAAACAGTGCATATGCTTCGATTACTAGCCCAAATTCTTGAAGGTAAGAAAAAATGAAACTAAACGAACAAGACAACACATCAACAGCCCGTATCAAGCCTCCTAAGCAGGTTTCCGACTCTGTTTACATTCGACTTGAAGACCTGGAATCTATTCGCGAAATTGAACTAGCTAAAAGGCGCGAACGCATTGATGAATTCAAAAGTTGAAACTGGTGACGAAAACCAAAAACCTACCTCACAGCCTAGTAGCGCGGGTAGGTTCCTAGTCCCGTTGCGGGTATAGCAATTTTTTCAATATATCAAGGAGATTATACCATGCCTAGAGCAAAAACAGGAACTGTTACAGGTGCAAGTCTTGAAAAGTCCTACCGTGGTAAAAAAGGCGGTTTAACAGGGTCTAAGCGCGTAACGGGTGAAACTAGCACACCTATAGCCGAAACAGCCACTGAAGCCGTTTTGGAACCAAATCCAGAGACAACAGCACAGCCTACCCCTAGCAGTGTTGTAGAGAAATTGCAAGAAATAGCCAACGGTACGTCTAACGCTATCGAAAAAGGTGCTCAAGCCGTTTCCACCATTCAACGCTATACCTCAAAAATCGCACAAACTGTACAAGGAACTGACCAGGACAGAAACCCTTCAGCTTTAACAGATGGAAAGGTAAATACTTCTGAGATTTTGGCGAGAGCAAGCGCCGATATTGATGAGTCTATACCTCAGATGGACTCAGGAACCGCCACACAGCGCAATATCGTTATTGCCAGACAGCGTAACTTTGTAGGTGTCGCAATCAATAACACCAGACTCAAGCAGGACTTAGCAACCTTAGACAATGAGCAGAAAAAGCTTATCGGGATGCTGATTGATGGTAAGACCCTGGATGTCAACAATGAGAAAAAAGCAGTTGGATATCACCGCGCGGTTGTTGGTCGTGACATTGAAATTTCCAAGCTTGAGCAAGACAGAGAACTGCTAACTCAGCAACAAATTCGTACAGAAGGTACTCAGAATCAAACTGAACTTATCAGAGAACAAGAAGTACTAAAAGTAGCCAAAATGCGTGAGGACATTGAAAAGCAAGGCTACGAAATTCAAGCTGTTCAGTACGAAAAAGAAAAAATCAAACAAGAGACGGAAGCCAAGTTTACTGCTGGGTTTTAGTTTAAATCGTTTCTTAGAAAGTAGTTTATAGAAAAAGTAAAGTGTTTAGTTGTTAAACACTCTACTTTATTTTTCAGTGTATAAAGTTAGAGGAATATTACCATGTTCAAGCACGTATATTTTGGTCTAGTACTCGGTTCAACGTTACTAGGCGCTGTTGGTCTTGTCCAGTCATTCCACACTCAAGGACTTACCCAAAAGATTGCTGGCGTAATAGGCATAGGAGGCGCTGCAACAGCCCTCACTACTCTCGCACTTGGAATTGCTTATAACAATCAAAACACCGACCTAGAACGCGAATTTAAGGACAAGTTGGAGGATAACAATAAACTTAAGGACAGAGAACTTACAGGACTCAAGTTACAGATTGATGAACTTAAAAGCCGTATCAAAGTACTTGAAATTGATAAGGAAACCAACCTTAAACAGATATCTGATTTACAAGAAAAATTGAACGCTAAGGCTGAAGAGTACCTAAAGATTATATCCACCAAGGATATTAAAATCAAAGCCTTGCAGGACGTTGTAGACACCAGAGACACGAGAATTGAAGACTTTCTTGAAAAGTCCCGTGAGTACACTAGCACATTTTTCTCTAAACGCTATGACGATTTAGACAACCTTCATCGAATGTTGCAACGGGCGTTAGATGAAAACACTATAAGTCCAGAGATGAAAGAATCTTTTATTGTTCGGATTGGAGATATCCGAAACCTTAAGGAGGAATTAATAGACGCTCTTAAAGAAATCAAAGATTTAAAAATCACCAGTTTCAACGATGTCCTAGCTTACATTTTTAAGTTTGACAACAAGTTTTTGAACGTCAAAACACGTTGGAAAGATGTTAAAGTTCGTGAGTTTAAAAGTGAGAATGAAACACTTCGGACTTCCCTAGAGGCATCCATACCCAAATCAGATGCTAGAGCAAGAATTAGAGGAGCAATGGATGAAGTAGATGAACGAATTACTGAAAAGTACGAAGCGCTACTACTGAATAACAATAGCATTCATTCTCAGTTGTTAGACCTACTTGAGCAACGGAACTTAGTTATTGACGACTTGACTAAACAGAATGAGGAGCTACAGAAACCACTGCTAGCTACAGGTAAATCTGACTACGCTCAAGTGGCTAACCGGATTGCAATGTACTACTACGAGAATTACGGTTATCGTTTGGACGTTATCCAATGGGAGGAAAGTGAGACAGGTTACTCAGTTTTGTACGCCACACGACGCAATCCTGGTTTAACTGAAACTGAGTTACTACCTCATAACACACGGGAACAGTTAGCAGCATTCACCAATAGCTTACAGGGAACCTTACCCAAATTCACTTTTAACTACCAGCACTCAACGGTAACTTTGGAAGTAATTCTGAGGAAACCAGCTAAGAAAGAGCAAGCTAAGGGAGACATAGATAAAATCTGGGTTCCGGTCGAGAAGTTTGAGAACTACGTCAAGAACTGGGAGCGAGTCAGAATCACTGCTGGTTCCACGGGAGGCAAATCACCCACAGCCAAAAACCTAGCCTTAGCCATCATGAAGCAGCGCAAGGGTCAGGGTGAGATTAAATTATACGACCCACAGGACGGAAGTAAGAAAGATTATTGGGATATGCCTAAGTATGGTACTACCCATGCTGACAATGTGACCGGAATGGAGGAACTTTGCGATTTATTGGATCAACGCTCCAAGTCAAAAGGTGACCACCCGTTTGTGCTCTACATTTTTGATGAGGTAGATTCCACTATCGCACAGGAGCGAGAAAACAACGGATACTACTACTTTAGGGACAAGGTGACTTACTCCCTTAAGCAAGCCAGTCACCAGAACATAGGTGCTATCTACATTGGTCAAGCCTGTGATGCTTCCACAATTCCGGGAATGAGTTGGTCAGATTGGAATAACGCGGTTCAACTGCATATTGGGGCTAACGCTGGTATTTGGTTAGATAAAGCTAAAACAGTGACACCGGAAGATAAAACCAAGCTATTAGAACAGTATCGCAAAATTCAAGAGTACTGTGACAGGAAGAACGAGGAATTGGGACTGGACATTTTTACTGACCCAGGCGCTTACCGTTTCGCTTTAGCAGTTCCATTGACCGGGCTACCAAAGTTCATTCAGCTTCCGGACTTTGATACCTACGACTACTACGATGTGATGACTGTTGCAGTTGCGACACACAATGAACTAATCTCCAGTGTCATCGAGCCAATTCAAGAAAAAGTGTTGAGCAGTGACGCGCTCCTGTCGGTCAAATGTCCACACTGCGATTCTACAAAAAATAAGAAGAACGGTAAAGACAAAGCGACTAAATCCATCCAACTCTACAAATGTTCTGACTGTGGAAAGGGATTTAGTGATAACGAGGTTATTTCCTAACAGTAATTAGAGCAAAATTGAATTCTGGCTAGTCTGGCTACACGTCTGGCTAGCCCCATTCACAGCCCGACGCAATGTCTGAAACCCTTGATTTTACGTGTCTGGCTAGCCCGTCATTTTTCCCTATAGGGGGGTCAGCCCGATTAGCCCGATTAGCCCGACACAGCCCGAATTAATGTTAGTTGAATTGTAACTGGGGTTTAACAGCTTATTTACCAATCGAATAGTTTCTGTTAGTAACTATTCAAATTTTTCTTAACATTTTAGTCGCAATAGAAGAAACTCATTCGCAAAATACATTGTAAGCGCCCCACTACGTCGTCAGTAGGTCGTCAAAGTATCAATTATCACGAGTACAAAATTATGAATTCTGAAATTTCGCCCAATCAAGTTATACCCTCCACTACTGAGGTTGCATCAATGCAAGAAGTATCTGTTAATACTGTAGTTGCTGTGAAAAAGAGAAATCACAAGCCGAACAACAAAGCTATCGACTTCCAGCTAGACATAGACGCGGGAGCCAAGAGAATCAAGTGTAGACTCAACGGTGTGTACAAGTCGTTCAATGCTGAAGCCAAAGAAATCAAGTCTGAAGTGCCTTTACGCAATGATGGATGCTTTGGGTATCGGAAGAAAAATTATGTTGTGGGTGCTGCAATCGACCGAGTGAACGGAGCGATGATTATGTCCAGTCAGGACAACAAATTGACTCACTTGGACGTTTGGATTTTAGGAGCAATAACACATTATCGCAAGTTTTTAAAAACAGCAGTCGAGTCCAGACGACGCAAGACACAACCCGTGCAAATCAATCTCTGGCTTCGCGTAGTAACTCTGTCCAGTCCGCAACGCAAAGAGTTAGACCGGATGCTTAAGCAGATAGCTGACTTCACTTGGGAGGATGTTGAATTTAAGGTAACTGTCAAGGCTTGCCAATTCATAGATGAGGGTGAGGGTGCTGCCTTGGAAGTGGTAAACCTCTACGAACATGACCACTTCCACTTACTCGACCTTGGTGGCGGAACAATCACCTTCACAACTTACAACTGGGATGGTGATGAGTTAGCAACAGTTGGTAAGACTCCCGTTAGTGGTGGCGGTATGACTTCTATCATTAACCGGATATTCAAAAGTCTTACCCGTACAGACAGGGGAGCGATTCAAGCTGAAAACTCTGATATCCAGGAAGCGCTTGAACTTTCAGCACTTACAGAAGTGGGTCAGTGGCGCGTACCCTTACGGAGTAGTGGCAAAGTGAAAGATATTGCTGCTGAAGTAGAGGGTGCTATGTCTGAATGGGTTAGCGGCAACTATGCGATTCAAAAATTGTTTGACACCATATCTCAACGGTTAGCCAAGGGCGAACATTTGTACTGCACTGGCGGTGGTTTTGCTATCGGTGTAGTAGCTGATTGGATTCTGAAATATCTCAAGAATGAGGTGGATAACGCGAACATTGTTATTTTGAACAATCCGCAAGATGTTAATTTAGCTGGGTTGAAGTGGTTAGAAAATAAAGTAGATTAAACACAACAAAACCCTCTCAGCTTATAGCTGGGAGGGCTTTTTATTAATGTTTTAACGTTGCTACTTCAGCCATTACTGTCTAAATTGGGCTGCTGTGATTGTCTGTGGCTTTCCATCTTGAATCTGTCTAAACAAGAAATTCTGGTAATTTCCATCTTTTTCAGCATATGAATATACTTCATATCGCAAGCCGTTCAGTTTTCCATCTGCTGCCAGTTTGTTCCAGTCATTACCATTGATTCTTATAACAGCAGTTGGGGTACAGACATCATATTTAACATCTGTCGTGATAACTCCTTTATACCAAGCAATTGTTGGGGCTTGTTGTGTAAACCATCCGGCTTCAATAGTAGCAGTTCCCTGATTAAGAACGTTTTCACAACTGTCTGCTGCTAGTGCTTGTCCCTGTCCAACAAAGAACATCATGCTACTTGCAACCAGTGCCAAAAACACCAACATCAGTCGTCGTGCGATTCTAGTGATACCTTTCATGGGTTTTCCTTGTGTATAGACAAACACATAGAAAGTTAGCACCAATGAAAAAGGGATGCAAGGACAGTTAAGACAGTTAAGACAGTTAAGGAATACTTAATAAAAATTTTAGATTTCACCTTGTATCACGACAGATATCCCTAAACGGGCAATTGCTGGCGGATTAGTGGCGCTTTTAAGTGTGGGCTTACTGCTTGGCTACTTGATACGAGAGAGTGCCACACCAAATAAATCAATAAATTAATAAAATAGCTTGACACGAGCTATAGCAGATATGTAACCAGTAAAAAACTACACTTGTGTGGATTGATAAATCAATTACTTACAACTTAAAGTGGTTGTGGGTTTTTTGTACTAGTCCGGAATTACACATCGTACCTCAGACATGAGAAGCAGGTAATCACTAGTGGATTGACGATGTTTCTGGATATAGGCTTGATGATTGTATGAAAACACACAACTTGATAATGTGGAAATCTTTCTTTAAAGCTGTAGTTAATGGTAAAAAATGTTTTGAACAATGTGAAAACGACCGAGATTTTAAAATAGGCGACCATCTCAACTTAATCGAAGTAGACCCGGAAAATGATATGAAACCTACAGGTCGCACTTGTCAAAGAGAAATAATTCACATCCTTAAAGGTGAACGATGGGGGCTTAAGCCCGGATATGTACTATTATCATTCAAGCCAGTTCGAGACTAGTAGTGCTTCTGGGTGTGGGTTTACTGATAGGGTACGGATTACGGGAAAGTACCGCCCCACAGGTAGAGTATGAGATTGAGCACAAGTAATGATTAGCTTTTGGGTGTTGGATTTCGTCCCATAACAATACTGTGTTAATCAATACAACTTTTTGTAACTTGAATTGTAGCTATAGAAAGAGTTCTATAAATACACACATCAATAACATAGGTGTAGAGCTTAACTGGCATTACAATATCGAAACTTGAATTTATGGTTATACCTTCAAGACCCGCTACAGCACTGACTGGGCGGGAATTTTCTATTTAATACTTCTTTCAAAGAATAGGCGTGTTTACTAACAGGTTTAGATGTACCGCACTTCAGGGTGTAGGATTGCTGATTGTATATTCGGTACGGCAGAGTCGTACACCTCAGATGTAACAAAGGATTTCGCGAAAATAACTAAAAAACACAGGATAGAAAATTATCTATCCAGTGGTTTTAAATCCCTTAGTTAATTTCCAAGTGTTAACAACAAGCGAATGTAGACCACTTCCAAATTCTAGACAAACAAAAATAAATCGGCGGCGCTCCAATGAAAGATTAACCATTCTAACTCTTACGAAGCTAGCGTGCTAGCATATGAGCAAACTAACTTTCACTTCATCATGGAACGAATAAACAAGCGAACTCACAGCGATTACACCCAGAGTGCTGCCTACCTCCCTAAGGATTTGGTGAAAAATTTCAAACAGTTAGCAGTGGAATTGGAGATAGGTCATAGTGAGGCAATGGAGCAAGCCATAAGGATGTGGTGTGATGCAGCGATTAAAAAGGTGCGTCAATGAGTCGTCAACATCCCCTTGCCTAAGGATTGAGAACGATGTTATTACAATAGTATTACCCTAATTAACAGAAGAGAACTATGTATACGTTGAAGGTTCGTAAAGTTGGAAATTCTTTAGGAACTACTTTACCTAAAGAAATCTTGCAAAAGCTGAGGGTTGATGAAGGTGACACCATATTTGTAACTGAAACTGCTGATGGTGTTTACCTCACTGCTTCTAATCCTGATTTTGAAAAAGCAATGGAAGCATACAAGAAAGTAAGTTCTAAGTATAGGAATGCATTGCACGAATTAGCAAAATGAGTAGTGCAATCGAACCGTTTTGGTTAGACGAGGGAATGATTAGAGCTATGCACGCAGACCAACTACATCAACATGGTGGTTTGTCTGGTAGCAATGAAAATTTAATTCAAACGACCTTAGCCAGACCAAGAAATCTGTTTGTTTATGGCGAACCAACACCTACGATATTTGAGTTAGCTGCTGCATACTGTTACGGATTTGCAAAAAACCATGCTTTTATGGATGGCAATAAAAGAGTAGCCTTTGTAGCAATGGCTACTTTTTTGGAATTAAACGGTTATTCTTTTGACGCTTCAGAGGTAGAAGTAGTTGTAATGATAGAGCGATTAGCCTCTAGCAAAGAAACACAGGAGTCGATAACCGTGTGGATACAAGAAAACTCAATTGAACATGGCGAATGAATGAAAATCAACAGGCACGGACGCGCCAAAATTCTCACACAAGAAGAGATACAGCTTGTTTTTAGCGACGGACTACACAATGACCGCGATAAAACGCTGTTTGGCGTGTGCCTGTTTACTGCTGCAAGAATCCGTGAGGGTTGCACCCTGTTGACTGAAGACATCTACACCCCAAAGGGACAGGTTAGACCACGGTTGATTATCAGAAAAGCTAACACTAAAGGTAAACTGGCTACCAGGTCAGTCCCAGTCATTGAGGACTTACGACAACTGCTGAGTAACTACTACCCAATTCGCGGTGAGACTTATCTGTTTCCCGGTCGCAGTGACGGACACTTGGCAGAGGATTCAGCAGCTAGGATACTGCGAACTGCCTGCAAAGAAGTAGGAATTATAGGGGTATCTACTCATAGCTTTAGACGTACCGCGCTCACCCAGATGAGTAATGCTGGCATTCCGTTGAGGGTGATTCAGGAGATATCCGGGCATCGGAACCTAGAACAATTACAAAAGTACTTGGAAGTGAGTGATAGTCAGGTGTTAGGCGCGGCTACAACGTTGGCTATGTTGAGTCCTGCTAGTGAAAATGTCGGGAAATATGACTATGACGACATCTATATTCACCCGAAACAATCGCCCAAAGCATAGAGAAAAATCAATACTTAACTTATCACTGATATAGCGTGTTGATTATCAGGTTTATTTATAAGTGATAATAAAAATATCAGTTATAAATTATCATCCATGTCTTGACAATCTATAGGACTGATAATATAACTGATAATATAATTGATATAAAAATGCACGAAGGACTTATGAACATGATTACATACACCACTGACGAATTACTCTCATTCACCAAGAAGCACCTTGCGGAAGTTGCTAGAGAGTTGAAAATTCAAGGACGTACAAAAATGTCTCATCATGATTTAATTGACAAAATTGTAGAAGCTACCACACCTGAAACAATCGAAGCTACCACACTTGAAACAGTCGAAGCTACCACACCTGAAACAATCGAAGCTACCACACCTGAAACAGTCGAAGTAGTTGCAAAAATTGAAATAGGCACACTGACAGAAACCCCTACACCAGAACAATTTTTTAATCAGGTGATTGCATTAAATGAAGTACTGGCAGTCCATCAAGCTTGTAATGCTCTACTAGATAGATTAGATGAAAAATATTCAGTTGCTACTATCTCTAAAAAACTCACTGCATATAAGAAACTTTTCTACAAATACCTACACGTAAATAGTGAGCTAAATGAAACTGTGGAGACTAAAAATGGAACGAATACTCAACACATAGCAGCGCGATTATTAACGCTCTCTGATGAACAAAAAGAAGTGTTAGGAGTTGACCGTAATCAACGCGATAATGCTAGGGCAGGATTTGACGAATCGGGTGATTTAAGAGATGTTGAAAAGCCTCCGATTGATATCACATCAGTAGTTAAAAAGTCTCTAGAATGCTTACAGTCTATTGACCCTCACACCATTGGAGTAGGCATCATAAACCTCACAGGATTGCGTGCTAATGAGCAAAATATGCCTGCTAGAGAGTACCCTGATTGGGGACTGATAGAACGTGACATGATTGTAGTTGATGAGTTCGTTATCGGTTTTAAGGGCATTTCTAAAAAATCATCTTCTGACGATGCAAACGCTTATCATGCCCGTGCCACACTCGCACCAGCACAAATGATTGTTGATGCACAGAAGCGTTTTAAATCAAGTAAAGCTGTACAGTCAATTCCGACTAACTATGAAAGCTATCGCTCAGGCTTTTTAGGTACTTTCGCTAAAAGATTTGAAGAACTATTTGGTAAAGAGTTATCAACAATTGAAGCTTACGATGATGATGGTCACCTCACAGATGCTAATGGTACACCCCACAAAGCTAGAGCATTTTATGCTTGTGCGTTAAGAGCAATTCTAAAAGCTAAAAATTTTAAAGATAGTGCTGCAAGTAAATACATTCAATTGTGTTTAGCTCATGAAAGTCAGGGTATCACTATCAAATACCTTGGACGTTATGACGAAAGTGAATTTATCAACCCTATAGAAATCAATATCCCCACAAACATTAAAGAGTTAGGCAAGATGAAAACAGTAACCAAAGAATCCACAACAACCCCTACAGCATCTACAGTATCTACAGCATCTACAAAAGCCAAGAAAGCTTCTAAAGACAGTTTTGATATAGATGCCTTCATTGATGGTTTAGACGGCGATTTACAGGTGAAATTCCAAGAAGGATTGAATTCAGGCTTAAGCCTCACCAATGCCGTGTTAGCAGTAATCAATGCTGCAAAACAAAAAGCTAGCCTTGAGGTACGTACAACTAAGAGAACACCTGTAACTGATGAAGTGGCTGAAATTGTAGAAGCAATCATGACCTATAACATCAGGCAAGAACTAAATACTAACTGCGTTGTGCCAACATATACTTTAATCAACAAAATCAGTGAACGTTTACTTAACAAGACCATAGCTAAAGTAACTGTTGACAACTGGATAAATGCCAATGCTGACCGTTTAGACAAACAACTGGTGAATTTTGAGATACCGGGAGGACTGTATAATTCTGGATGGAATGGTAAACACCATCGCAAAACTATGGATGTCGTTATAGAATCAGTGATAACCATCTTCAATGAGAGGTAATTACCATTGTGACTACTATAGGATGTGGTTGCAAAATCTGTAAAGCCAGTTTGGGCGAGTACACCAACCAACTAATAATTGATGGTGTTTCGCCTAAAGAAGTCTTAGAAATGTTGAAAAACAGAGGGGTTAAAACTACCGCTAAACTTCTTAAAAAACACCTATCAGCATATGAAATACAATACCCAGAAACAGATAACAGTGAAATAATTAACTGTACTCCTGTAAAAGTTGACCTCAATAAAATTGATTTTTCTGAATACAACTTTGATGTAAACGATATTGAATCAATAATAGGTTACTTACAGAAGATAAACCTCAAAATCTATCTCAATCAATCAAAAATAACCCTACAAGCACAACAGGATGTGATTGATGGTAAGTCACCAAACGTTCCAAAAGAGATACTACAAAATCTAGCTATTGCTTTTCAAATACTCGATAAATCTACAGGATTGAGTACTCATGTTAATCAACAAGAAGCTATCAAAGTTGTTGAAGCTATGGGTTTATTAGTTCAACGTCCATCTAGTTTTTTATTACCATCACATGTTACGAATCCCAGCCAATCAGAAACAAATTAACAAGTACTTTGCGGGTAGAAACTGTTTAAAATCAGTTCCTACAGATTGGGAACAGTTTGTTAATTTATGTACTATTAGAAGTGGCGGCAGTATGGTTCAATTTAAACCGTACTACTACCAAAAACTTATATCAAGTTTGATGGATGAATTTAATAACATAGTCTGTGTAAAGTCTCGCCAATTGGGACTTACACAAATTATTCTAAGTAAGTTCTTACATCGTGCTAGTCTCAATCCTGCTTATAGTGGTATGGCATTTATGCGTAATGGTGATGATGCTAGTGCTATAAGCCGTCGTGCCCGTCAAATGTTAACAGGGTTGAATGATTATATAATTCCTGATAGCGATAACGTTGGGTACTTGAAGTTAAAAGCTTTAGGTGAAATTTATTTTAAAAATAGTAGTCGTGAGGGTTCCCGGTCGTATGACTCGGTTTTAGACTTTCTATTTGATGAAGCTGCATTTAGTGAGAATATTCAACAGATTTACGCAGCATCTAGCCCTAGTGGAGCGCTAGCAGGGGATAAAATCACCAAGATGGTAATTAGTACCCCGTCAGCTAAAAGTGGTTGGTATTGGGATAAATTAAACGAGAATAACGACGGTGTAGACATCGAACAATTATGTATTGATGTTGCTGATGGTAAAGTCTATAAAGATATTCCAGGCTTGTATTGGTTTGTCGATAAAGCGAGCACTGTTAAATTAATCGTCCATTGGAAAGCACACCCTATTTACTCTCAAATTGAAAATTATCTTGAATACCGAATGCAGCAAGACGGAACAGATTGGGAAACAGTTTTGAGAGAGTACGATTTAAGATTTATTGATTCGACTGTAGCTGTATTTGATTCTAATTTAGTGAGGTGTGGTGCTATTGGTCAGCTAGAACATTGTCGAGATAGAGAAGCTGTGTATTATGCTGGAATTGACTGTAGTACTACAGGAGATGATTATACTGTCTGTATGATTTTAAAAGAATCACATGATACGTTTTCAGTTGTAGCTCTTTATCGTAAAAGAAAAGAGACTTCACAATATCATCTTTACCAGATAACCGAATTACTTAACAAATATGAACCGGAAATAACAGCTATTGAAACAACGGGAGGTGTAGGACAAGTTTATCTAGAGCAGTTGTCTAATCAATGTAAACACTTGAAATTTGAAAGTATAAAAACCACAGGAGATTCTAAACCTGCATTAGTATCTACATTACAGTTAGCCTTAGAAAAGAAAACTTTAACTTATCCTCAGAACTCTCCTATTGTTGAAGAATTATTATCTTTCAGAAGACAGGGTAAAAAACTTGAAGCCGCAACTGGAAAACATGATGATACAGTATTAGCTCTATGTTTTGCTCTGTCAGTCATAAATCGAAATAAACCGTTTATTGATGTTAGTAAAATCAAAATAAAAAGTAGATGGGACGATTGAAATGAATAATTTAATTTTTGGCGCTAAATTTTACTATTTTTTAGGTCTTTATATAATTCCACAAGGTTATTGTATTGCAGCTACCTCTTTAAGTCCAGAGGGTGAAACAAGATACTTAACACATTTAAACCTAGGAATAATGAAATTTAGCGAAATAAAAAAAGACCTAAGTAAAATAATAAAGGATTTATTATTTCCCGAAGATAAGTTTATTGATCTGATTGAAAAAAGAATTACTATTGAAAAATCTCCAGAGATAATTAATAGAATTAATCCATTTAGAAATAATTTAAAATACGCAATATCAAATCTTGGTATTGTAAGAACTGAACATATATTCTATATAATATCAAACATACCAATTAATGAAATTCCTGGTGAGATTAATGTTAGTAAACCTCCTGGGCAAACTTTTTATGTAAAATTTGAATTACCATTAGCTATTCCTATACAATCACTCTGTTACACAGCTAGTTTTATAAATGATGAAAAATTAAATATAGAACCAAATATTACAGAAGATACAGTAAAAAGAATCAAAAATGAATTATCAAGTATTCATTCTAATGAAGATGTTGAAAAATTATCACGTGAATTAATGGCGATTAATTATGCAATAGGCGAAATAGAATACCGTAAGCAAACTAATAATTTAGAATTTCCATTTACTACTATTGACTCTATAAGAAGAGCAGAAGGATGGAGGAGTTTAAGTAATGTGTTTAGAGCAATGTACTATCAACAGCACGGTCTACCGTTTTTTTAATAGGTTACAGAAGTATCATTTTATCGTATCTCTATATCCCCTGAGATATTTGATAATCTTCTAACTAAATTCTTTCTTTATATTATTTATAGCTTCATTTAATCCATTTGTGTGAATCCAACCCACATAACCTCCAAATAGCATTTTGTTATTTTGGTCTGCTAAAAATATATGTTTTACGTGTGCTGGATTTGTGAAAATTTTCACCACAGTTTTATCTTTTAGTGTAAAAAAGGGTGTCGCTCTTTGGAAATCTCTACTATGAGCCATTGTCATACCTGGTACATTAACCAATATTTCAACAACTTGTTGGGCTGTTTGAGAAATATTAAAAGCAATTTCAGCTTCAGTATTCCATTCTTTTAAATAATCAAGTGCTTTGTGAGATAAGAGAAAACCTTGTTCAAACGCACCAAATGGATTTAACATTTAATTTTCCTATTCTAATGTCTAACAATGACTACACTCATATATAGGTTCAAGTGACTGTAACTTATGCAGCTTTTCAGTCAATCTGCAATAAAACACAGCATAGCTCATTAACCCCGCGCAAAAGCCGGCAGAAACCACGCTGGAGAAACGATAACCCACACCCATCTCCCACAGTCCACAGCAGCCATCAACCAATCAAAAAGAGCAGAGACCGATAAACACCCTGCGCTGTGTGAAAGCGTGAAGTTTTATTTTGACAGTGTTCTGGCATGATGAAACGCGGGAATCAAGATTTGAGATGAGTGAAAAGTTAGCGTGCGAGCGCGGTATCCTTCATAATCCGATATGGTTGTGGGGGATTTTGGTGTGTGGGGTGTGGAAATAGTGACGGCTGAAAATCGTGTA
>NZ_QMEA01000033.1 GCF_012912105.1 Brasilonema sp. UFV-L1 | reverse complement strand
CAGCTTGACTATCGCTGACCAACTTATAACTAAGTTTATGTAGAAAATCTTGCCGCGAATTGCTAACCCGTTCGTATACCTTGGCGACAACTTTCCTATACTTGTACCTTGAATTACTCCCTTTTTGTTTACGCGCTAGTTTTTGTTGCTTGCGTTTTAGATTTTTCTCATGCTTGGCAATATGTTTAGGGTTGTCGTATTTAGAAACTTTTTCACCGTCAGTAACAACAGCAAAGTGTTTCAGCCCTAAGTCAACTCCGTAGATTTTTCCTTCTGTCGTAGTAGGATTATCTCCTTCTATTTCAGTCAGGATAGACGCAAAATATTTGCCTGATGGAGTTTTGCTAATAGTGACAGTCTTTATCTTCCCCTCAATTGGTCGGTGTATTTTGGCTTTGACGACTCCGATATTACCTGGAAGTTTTATATTACCCTTACGGGTTCGCCAGTTCCCTACGGAGGGAGACCCTCCTTCAGGACTGGACTCACCATCTACAATCTTGACGTTTTGAGGATATTGAATTGACTGCTTGCCATGTTTAGATTTTACCCTTGGAAATCTTGCTCGACCTTCAAAAAAGTTTTTATACGCAGTGGTCAAATTGAGTGTTGTAGCTTGCAAAACTTGGCTGTAGCACTCAGCTAACCATTCCGTATCTTTTTCTTTTTTGAGCTTAGGCAACAGTGCATTGAGTGCTACTTGTCCAAGTCCCTTCCCTGTCTCTTTGTAAACCTCAATAGATTTATTCAAAGCGTAATTCCACCACCAGCGCGAACATCCCATAGTCTGAGCTAGTTGTACTTGTTGCTGTTTTGATGGGTATAAACGAACTTGTACGGCTTTGTGTAACACTCAATATCACCTCCTGGTTTTTATATCTTACTATTATCTACACTTAACAGTAAAGCTATTCCGAAAAATATTTGGCAACTCCGCATACATCTTTTCCTTATCTTTCCTACGGAAAGATAAGGAAAAGATGCAATTGTCGTTGCCCGTCTTATATCCCGACGCTAAACGGAGTACCGTTATAGTGCGGGACTTACGACGAAGAAGTTAAACTCAGCAAGCTTGCGACGGTCTAATGATTGACTATGTTGGATCCCGGTGTAAAGACAAAACCTCCGTCACACTTGTATTGTGACAGAGGTTAATGAGGCTGATCCAAAATCAAAAATTCAAAACTTGAGAATTAAGAGAGCCATTCTAAAACAGCTTCTTCCTTAGTGTTGGTATTGCGAGATGGTGTTTCACGATTAAACTTCATGTGAATGGATCGTGTTTGTTCACCATCAGCAGCAACCGCCATAATCGGATAGTCAATCAAACCATCCTGGAAGGACATCTGGAAGCGGAAGGTACCGTCTGGATTCAGTTTAATTGGACGACCGCCAATTGTGACAGTCGCATCAGGTTCGGTTGCACCGTAAACAATCAACTCAGCATCAGCAATTAACCAGAATTTACGCGGACGCATTGGCACGTCACCAGAGAAGCCAGCACCGGACATACCAACACCGGACATAGTTAAACCAGATGTTGTTGGAACTGCCCACATACCGACGCCAGAGGGGAAGACATAGGAACTGATGGCTTGTTCTGGGATGACAGAACCAGGAACGTGCTGCATAGAACCGAACAGAGAACCAGCAACCCTTTGCGCTTCAGCAGACTCTGCTAAACCAAAGATTTGGTCGTAGATAGCATTGCCGTTGGTACCAGTAGCAGTGGATGCCACCTTCTTAGCAGGAGGAACGAGTTCGTAGAAGGTTTTGCCACGCAAATCTTCTTCAAAGTTCACGCTGATGAAGATATCTTCAATCCAGTCGGAAGGATAAACAGGAGGAACGTGAACGGGTGCAGAACGAGCAAGTACTAACCAGCGACCATCAACGCAACGGTAACCGATGTCGATCACATAATCGCGATCGCTCACCGGAACTGGCAGATACCATTCCCGCGCGAGTTCATCACTAGGATATTCTTGAATGCTATGTGGGCTTTGGTACTCTAAATTGATGTCAGTAACATCATAAATACGTAGTGCTAACTGCTGTCCCCCTTGTCTGCGCAGTTCTTCTTTGTGCTCGTTGGAAACATCCCAATAGGTATAAGCCCATTGTGGATCACGGGGTAACAGAACAATACGGCTTTCCCCGTAGCCTCCTGGAAGATCTGCTAATCCTTCATCAACATCAGCGAGAGTACCGCCAGTACGATCAACTTGACCCAACTCAAATTTTGCTGCTTCCACGGTTTCCTGTGCCTCCATTGAACGAGATTGGGTGAGAGAAAGTTTACTGCGTTGAGCTTCTTGAACAGATGCCAGCAGTTGCGATTTACGCATTCGACTGTAACGCGAGATACCACATTCACTAGCTACTTTCCGTAGCTGGCGCAATGTCATCTCTTCTAGGGGTGGGCGTTCTTTTGCCATGAATTTGGCCTCCAGTAGTTTGAAAGGTTTGTGATGTCCCCTGGTTAATAAGCGGCTGATAAATAATAGCCATAGACCCCAGATAAACTTCTTATTTCTGACTCCTGGTTTGCCGAGTTTGTTTTGTTTAAGTGCGTTTTTAAATTGTGAGTTACTCCCTTTCAATTCCCTGTTATGCCAAAATCAGCACTTTTTTTTAGGGGAGCAGAGGAGTCTTTGTTAATTAATATTAACTAACAACTCTTCGCTGGGATCAAGGGGTCTCTGGGCACTTTTTTGAGTTTTTCACGTATTTATCAGCCCTTTGGGGATCGTTAAGTTATGATTTTATGACATTCTAACTTGTTGGGAGCTGGTCCTACAGGGAAGAGACAGTCAAATTGTCAAAGTTTGATGACAAAGCCTTTTCGTCTGTAGCAAGTTAGCTCCCTTCAACTGTCTTACTTCTGAAGAACACACTACGTGGTGGTAGGCTGAGCAATAAGGTCAAAGCCCAGGGATTGAGCCTTAATCCTTACGGTTGTTAAGGACTTGCTCATGGTATTTCTGCTCACAGTAGTCTATGCCAGGGTCGGTAATATCGGTAATATGTAGATAATCTTTGGAACGGGATAGAAAAAATACTGCTTCACCTCTGTTAAAGTTATACAAAACTTTGAACAGTAAGTATTACCATGTTCAGAAAACTCAACGGATTTGAGAAAATTCAGGTATGCGTGAATCGATTAAAAAGACTAACTGGCAAAAACGGGCGTTTTACACATCATTAACTTTGTGTATAACCTGCTTCTTGTTGTCAGTATTTGGTTTTTACAATTACTCGCAAGAACAAGAGCAAAGACTCCAAGAGGCGAAAAGCAACGCTAGGCGACAAGCTGTTCTAGCTAATCTGAAAATTTTGCAAAATTTGCGTTTAGCCCAAACAACCGTTCTTTCCCTCACTACTAAACTCGATAATGGCAAATTAAATGATCGGCAGCTATTAGACCAGTTACAGCAGGGAATTAGGAAAAATCCTGACCTTTTAAATCTCGGTGTTGCCTATAAACCGTTTGCCCATGACCCAACAGTTGAGCTATATGCGCCCTTCTATACAAGATTAAAAAATCCGCTTCAATTACTTCAACTTGAGGATATCTACAAGCAAACTCAATATAACAACACTAGCTGGTATAAGCTCGCTTTTGTCAAGGGTTCTTATTGGGGAGAACCCTACTTTTTGCCAGACACTTCGTTACTAAGCGATCAAATATTGGGATTTTATGCCCCTTTTTCTGACTCAAAGCTGCCAAAAAAACCACTCAAAGGTGTAGTCTTCGCCGAGTTTTCTTTGGGTCAACTCAAAGAGATTATGTCCTCACTCAATCTTGGTCAGACCGGCTACGGATTTCTAATTTCAAATAGAGGCTCTTTTCTCTACCATCCTATTAACGAGTATGTCAAAAATCAACAGCAAATTTTTCAAATACCCGAATTTCAGAACAACAAAAAACTTCAAGGTTTAGTCAGGAAAGCGCTTGAGGGTGAAAAAGTAGAAACCGAGTTGAAAGATGAAATCACAGGTCAAAATGCCTTCCTTGTCCTGCAACCCAGCAAGCGTAACGGATGGGTAGTGGGAGTCGTCTTTATCAAAGACGAAGCTTTACTTGACAGCCAAACCAAGCGGCGCACGCTCATCGGGTTCAGCCTTGCAACAATCTGGTTTCTCGTTTTTCTGTCAATCCTCCTGTCGCGGGCATACTCGGGCAGCGTTAAAAGTCTTGTGACAGTATCGTTTTGTGCCAGTATCTTGTTCGCGGCAGAGATCGGGTTGATTTGGAATTTAGCTCTAGCAGAGTCTAGCAATCAAGGAAATCGGAATGTGCTGTTCAGTCAGATAATGGTAAACAAGTTATTAGAACCCCAAGTCAAGTTAAGCAAGCAATTCAACCAACAGCCCCCGATTTATATTCCTACGGGAATTTTCGTTCAGTCTCTGAGTTTTCCCAGTCCTAACGAAGCTTTTATCACCGGCTACATCTGGCAAAAATACAACAATGGTATCCCTAAGAAGCTGTCTCGCGGTTTTATCATGCCCGATGTTACAACTGCTAATGATATTGAGGTGAAGGAAGCTTATCGCCACAAAGTGGGTAATACTGAGGTCATCGGTTGGTATTTTGAGTCCACCTTCCGTCAGAATTTCGATTTTGACAAGTATCCCTTTGATGAGAAAGATGTTCAACTTCGATTATGGCATCAGGACTTCAACCGTCCAGACTTAAACCGTCAGGTGATTCTGGTACCAGATTTAGAAAGCTACAACGTAACGAATCCGACAACCAAACCCGGTGTGTATAAGGATATTGCGTTAAATGGCTGGACGCTTTCTCAAAGTTTTTTAGAGTATCAGTTCAAAAGCTATGATACGAATTTTGGTTTTACAGCTAATGGAAGTAAAAGAAACTTTCCGGAACTCACTTTTAATCTGATTCTCAAAAGAAACTTCCTGAGTTTATTTATTTCTAAAACAGGCCCTTTAATTATTGTCATCACCCTGTTATTTGCGATGCTGCTGATTGCCAAGAACGAGAACGCAACTGAGGTTTTGGCAGCTTGTGCTGGTTTTGTATTTATCGTCATTCTTGAACAAGTATCGCTTCGAGAACAAGTTGTCGCGCAAACTCTTGTTTACTTCGAGTATTTCTACTTGGTCGCCTATCTCTTCATTCTCATAATAGGTATTAATGCTATCTTGTTGATATCCTATCCCAATTCAAGGTTTACCGGATATAAAAATAACCTAGTATCGAAGTTACTCTACTGGCCCATTCTGATGAAGATATTGCTGCTCATAACTTGTTTTCTATTTTTTTAATTGCCTCTGAACTAAAGTCCTGCTCATTTTACCTTGAATTTACCTCCCTTACTTGGGTCAGACCAGTCACAGGCATAACCTTTAGTAGCAGATATGAATTGGTTCCAAGGCTGTGGGTCAATTGGTTTACCTGTAGACCAAACGATATCAAACAGACCATCATTTCTAACTTGACCAATATATACAGTCTTGGAAAGATGATGGTTAGCTTGCATAGTCACCAAACCAGCAGGTGCATTAAACTGTTGACCAATTGCCGCAAGCCGCACTTTTTCTAAATCGTCAGCAGTTCCGGCTTTTTCCACAGCTTGCTTCCAGAGGTAAACCATAATGTAGGCAGCTTCCATCGGGTCGGTTGTCCTTGTATCGACTCCGTACTCGGCTTTGAAGTTTTTCACCCACTGCTTATTCACAGGCGTTTCCACAGTTTGAAAGTAGTTCCAACAGGCGTAATGACCAAGGAGAATATCTTTACCAATCTGCCGGACTTCTTCTTCACCAATAACAAGTGACATGACTGGATACTTGTCCGCTTTAAGTCCAGCACTCTTCATCAATTTGAAAAAAGCTATGTTGCTATCACCAACGACCGTATTAAAAATTACACCGCCGTTTGGCAAGTCCTTTTTGATTTTAGCGATAATAGAGGTAAACTCCTTGCTGCCCAGCGGTTGGTACTCTTCGCCAACAGTTAGACCATTTCTAGCTTCAAGTTGCTTTTTAACAATAGCATTGACGGTGCGAGGGTAAACATAGTCAGAGCCTACCAAAAAAAACTCTTTTCCCTTGTTTTTGAGGAGCCAATCAACTGCAGGCTCAATTTGCTGGTTCGGTGCTCCCCCTGTATAAAAAACATTTTTGGAACATTCTTGACCTTCGTACAGTCCAGGATACCAAAGCAGATGATTTCTTGATTCAAAAACATCAAGAACCGCCTTGCGACTAGCAGAAGTCCAGCAACCGAAAACGGTAACAACTTTGTCTTGCTCGATTAGCTTTTCGGCTTTTACTTTAAACACATCCCAGTCAGAAGCTCCATCTTCAAGGATGACTTCAATTTGCTTTCCCAGAACTCCTCCTGCAGCATTAATTTCTTTAATAGCAAGCTTTTGTGCTTCCACCATTGCGATTTCGCTAATCGCCACCGTGCCAGTGAGGGAGTGGAGGATACCGACTTTAATTGTATCTTTGCTCTTACCTTCTTGGGCGCTAGCACTTCCTGAAGTCTTCTCTGATTCGTTTGTGCTAGTCGTTTGACAAGCTTTTAAAAGAATGCTATTTAAGACAGCCGCCCCAAAGAACAAAAATTTCCGTCGCCGAAATTGTCTAGGCATAATTGTTTTCGATCAAGCTCACATAATTTAGATAGAGTAATAATTAATCTGCTCTCACAAACAGTATTTTTACAAAATGTCGGCTAATTTCACACCTACTGAAGACTCGTTTTTAAACATTGTGCCGGTGGTAGCATTATCAACACGCGCCTGAACCTTCAAGAGAATATTTTCTGGTAAAGTGACATACCCACTCTTTAAAATCAAGTAACTGTTTGCAGTCGCAATATGGTAATTAACAAAGGCTTTAACGGCTGATCTTTTTTGCAGAGAATCCTTGTTAATATACAAAAGTAAAGGACGAGTCAAGGGGTTGTAAGTGCCGTCTTTAATTGTTTCTTGACTTGGCTTTACGCATTTGCCTTGGGCATTTTCAATTGCAACAAGATTGAGGCTATCTTTATTTTTTAGGTAGTAGCTAACGGCAAGGAAACCAAGACTGCGCTCATCCGATCGCACCCCCTCAACAAGCACATCCTGCTCTTGATTGGAAGTGTAGTCATTGCGACCTTCACCTTCACCAACTGTAGCTTGGATGAAGTAAGAGTATGTACCAGATTCGCTGTCAAGTCCATAGAGTGCTAGGGGTTTATCAGGATAGCCGTTGCGGACTTGTTTCCAGTTGACGATTTTGCCTTGGGCTGCTTTTTCCCAAGTTTTGCCCAACTCCTTTGGGGTGAGGCAGGTTGCCCAATTGTTGGCTTTATTGACAGTAACGGTGATACCACCGAAAGCGATGGGAATTTCAACGAACGAAATCTTGTTTTTCTCACACAGTTCAATTTCAGATTTTTTGATCGGACGGGAAGCAGTAGCAATATCAATTTCTCCACTGCAAAGGCTCTGCAATCCTTGTGTACTATTAGATAAGCCAATAGATACATTCACCTCAGGATGATCCTCCATAAACTCTTGAGCTATTAATTGAGACATGGGGAAGATGACACTTGAACCATTAATCAGTACGTCGCTACTCAATAAACCAGCAGCCTTTGCCTCTGGGATAGAAGTTTGGTTCCCACCTGCGCTACAAGCACATAGTGTTAGAGATAAAACTGCTGTCAAAAAACACCGGGACTGAGGTACAAGTTGGATTTTAAAAGTCATATTCAACAATGCTTTTTGAATTGGTTGTACATGGGTTTAGGTTAAAGAACAATTGTAATCGCTCACACAAACCTACCCATATCTAGTCACTGCTTTATATCTTGCACCACGGTCAACATCAATGAACAATTATCAATTGTCAATTAGCAATTCACAAATTGATTGGTCAAAAACCGGGTTACTTGAGAATGACAACACAAGCCTTACCTTAATTTGCCGTTCATAAACCCGGTTTTTTAGGTCTTGTTAAGAATAGTGCAAAATGTTCAGTGACCCAGACATAGCCGTGGCGAGAAGCGAAGCATCTCATTGAAAATTCAAATTAAAAAATCATACTTATCTTATTCAGAACTGACATATCCCGGATGCGCCACGCGCCCTCTACGCGAACCAATTCATATCTAACTCGTAATTTTTCGTTATCTGATTTCTTTATCCGACCATTCGTATAGTATTCTGTCGCTTCAGTCACCGAAGCTTCTACCGCAGCGTGATGCTGACCAGCCTGATTGGCTTCCAAAGATTCTACTTTGACGCTATGTTCGTATTTCCGATGACGGTTATCAATCTTTTCTTGTAATGCCCATCGTTGCCATTTGGTCAATGTGGAACCGACTAAAATATTTTTTAAACTCTCAATCTCGTGGTTAGGTCCGAAAGCTAAGGCTTTGGTATCTAGCCAAGCCTGAATGATTTCCTCTGCTCCAGCTTCTGTGAGGTTTCCTGTTGGTAATTGTAGTTTGCTCTTTTGGTCAGGAATGGGGACTGGAGGTTGATTGAGCTGAACTGATAACTGTTCACCTTTCAACGACGGTCCAGGGAAAAACAGATTTTTAAACAATCCAAAAGTTGTTATCAACAACCACGATACCAATAGACTCCCCAAGGAAACAAACACTATCCGTATCAACCGCATTTGTGCGGGAGTTGTACGAGCAAAAACTCGACGATGATCAGATCCACGTCCTGAACTGGCAGATGGACTGCGTTTGCGCCTTCTCTGGGTTTGTCCTTGAGGAGGTGCTGTGGAATGTTTGAACCGAGGATTCAAGTTTTGGTCAGTTCCCTTAGCAGAAGCATTTATGTTCGGAGGTGGTGCGACAGGTGTTTCGGCTTGTGAACTTCCAGTACTTGATGAATTCGACGATATTGTATAACTGGGTGAGGAAAAGGTTGATGTGGGTGATGTTTGTGAGTTAAGAGTTTTTTGAGTTGGAAATTGTCCCTCAATGACTTTGGAATTATTGGTAGAATTATTATTGGAATGATTGCGGCGACTCTGACGAGTGGTCTGGTGTGTTTGGAAAGACTGTCGGTTGATTCCAGTTGCTGGCTCTGCGGGTTCTGCTTCTGTAGGCAAATCTTCTAAATAAGCTTGCACCTGTTGATTGGCAAAATAATCTTTCAGGGAAGCTGATTGCTCTACCAAATCTCGAAAGTTTGGAAACACTTCATTTTGCAACCAGCGTTCTCCGTATAAACACAGTCCTGGTAAGAGATCTGGGGAATCTTGAGAATTTTCCCGAATAAAAGCCAGAGCCTCATACTCCTGCGAGAGTTCCAAAGCACGACTTGCTTCTTCTGTTTGCCCCAATAAAAGCGCACAAAGCGACTGTTCTAAATGTACATCTTGACGTCTACCCAGGCGGAGCAGCATTTGCCTTGCTTGACGAATTAATGCAGGTTGACGCTGGGCAAACCCGCGCGCGATCAAAGCATAAACTGCTAAATACGTGGCGACTCCTGAGGGGCGCTTGCTTTCGACTTCAAAGAGTTTATGCTGCTCGGTAACACTCAAGTAGTTACGCAGTTGCTGAATAAATCTTAGAAAATCATCTGTACTTAGACCAGATTTATCGTTTCCTGTACCATCAATACCACCACGCTCATCTAAAAGAGCGTGTAATAATTGCAACCCTTGTTTTCGTTCGGTGGTCTGTTCTTCAGGTAGCGCAAGTAATTCTAAAATACGATAAGGTCGCAATCTATACAAGTCAGACTGGATTTCCGATCGCACGCTGGAAAATAACCCTTCACGTGCTAAAAGTTCTTCTCCAGTCTCTAGGGAAATCGCAGCATTTTCGTAGTGACCTTGCTGCCATTGCTCGCGACCCAGTTCTAAACACGCCAGGGAAACCGTAAGTACAACGTCTAGACGTTCATCAGGATAAGAAACTCCGTCTCTATCCTCTGTACCACTTAGGGCACTGCTTGTACCATTTCTATTCACTAGGTACGGATGACCCAGCTTGAGAACAAGTTCATATTCCCCAAGCTCTTGCAAAATCAATAAAGCACCTACTAATTCATCTTGGGAAATGTCAATACTTAGAGTTTGAGAATCAACATCACCAAGATGACTTTGCGTGCGACTTTCAACAGCAACAGCTCCACCCTGATGGCTGTCAGAACCATAGGCATGGGCAAGATAAAGCTGATCGTATGTTTTACGCTCTTTTGGATTAGAGAGAACCACGTAAGCTTCTTCTATGAGATTTTTTCGAGATGTAATTGCTGCTTGGGAATACTCACGACGCGGCAATTGCACCACGCGATCGCTATATGCCTGCCGCAACTGCTCCTCACTTGCCGCCATTGGTATCCCTAAAATTCTGTAGTAATCTAGCGGAATTTGCACGGCTCATTTCCCCTGCAGCACATTCAATATAGTTCTCCTAGAGTATTCCAGGCTTGTAAAAAAGTGCCATAACCATAACCTATCACTCTCACACTACTATAAGTATGTTTTGCAACAACTTTACTCGTGTTCTTACAATGATAGAATTTTGCTATAGTACTAGTCTTTTGCTTAAGCTGATAAGTATCCCGTCTTTTTAAGATAATTTTTACTATTTTTGGTTTATCTAAATAAGAAGCTATTTGATTCACGGGGTCTAACACGTAAGAAATGGGCAGGCTTTGAAGCCCCATGATTAATCGTGGGGACAAGACGCATATCGTATTAAGCCTGCCCATTTCTAGGGGACAATGCGTCACCAAAAAATGGCTACAGTGTCTTCGATAACAGTATAAATAACAGTTGGTTTGCAGGAGTATTCCTTTATTCTCTTTTTGGGATGTACAGCGCCACCATTCCTGCAACTGATTTAGACGGACTTTCTCCAGCATATGGTCACGCATTTGTCCCCTAAAAAATGGGGAAGGTTTATATATTGATCTGTGTTGTCCCGGAGCCTGATCCTGAAAAATTGGGCAGGCTAGTCCCGAAGGGGACGCTTCGCAAAGGTCTTGTTGATCTGTCGTCGTAGTCGCGTACTCGTTCTTATTAAGCCTGCCCAATTTTTTGCGGCAAATTCGACCCCATGATAAATCGTGGGGCTTGGAACCTTCCCCATTTTTTTCGTGTAAGACCTCGTCAGAGAAGTGCCACTTGAAAGGTTTGCTAACATACGGCGAACCCCAGTTTATCATAAGTTATTCTTTGATTACAATAATCTACATAAAAATACTGATTTTGGGAGCATTTTCCGAAATTGTTAGTAAATATGCAGAAAACAAGCTATTTTGGTAGGTAGTCTATAGACCAAGGTTGGCATACTACCAATTGCTGTGGAATTGGATGGACAACAGCAATAAAATGAATTTGATTATTGACTCCTTTAAACGCTATCTTTTTAAAAGCTTACGCTGCATGAGCGCAACTTACCTCAAATCGTAACTTTAAGTTTTACAACAGGAATACTCACAAAATAATGGCTCAAGAACGCACATTACCCAAATTTGATGCGGCTACCGTACAAATAACCAAAGAAGAAGGATTGCTGTTGTACGAGGACATGGTACTAGGACGTACCTTTGAAGACAAGTGTGCCGAGATGTACTACAGAGGCAAAATGTTTGGTTTTGTCCACCTGTACAACGGTCAAGAAGCCGTATCCAGCGGTATCGTTAAAGGAGCGATGCGACCAGGTGAAGATTTCGTGTGTAGCACTTACCGCGACCACGTTCATGGTCTGAGTGCGGGAGTTCCTGCAAAAGAAGTGATGGCAGAGTTATTTGGTAAAGCCACAGGGTGCAGCAAAGGGCGTGGTGGTTCGATGCATATGTTTTCTAGCGAACATCGTATGCTCGGTGGTTATGCATTTGTGGCTGAGGGTATTCCCGTTGCTGCTGGGGCGGCTTTTCAAACGAAATACCGCCGCGAAGTGTTAGGTGATGAAAGTGCTGACCAAGTGACCGCTTGCTTTTTTGGCGATGGGGCAGCTAATAACGGTCAGTTTTTCGAGACGTTGAATATGGCAGCGCTATGGAAATTGCCAATTCTTTTCGTGGTAGAAAATAATAAGTGGGCGATCGGCATGGCTCACGAACGGGCGACTTCCCAACCAGAGATTTATCGAAAAGCCAATGTATTTAACATGCCTGGAGTCGAAGTAGACGGTATGGATATTCTGGCAGTGCGAGCAGTCGCGCAGGAAGCAGTAGCCCGTGCTCGTGCAGGAGATGGTCCCACTTTAATTGAAGCACTAACTTACCGTTTCCGGGGTCACTCTTTGGCTGATCCAGATGAACTGCGAAGCAAGACTGAAAAAGAGTTTTGGTTTGCTCGTGACCCAATTAAGAGATTTGCTGCTTATCTGGTCGAGCAAAACCTGACTTCTGAGGAAGAACTTAAGGCAATTGACCGACAAGTGCAACAAGTTATCGACGAAGCTGTGCAATTTGCCCTTGCTAGTCCCGAACCTAACCCTAGCGAATTGTATCGCTTTGTGTTTGCTGAAGATGAATAAAAAGTCTTGAAGTGCTGAGTGTTAACAAGACACTCAGCATTCTAAACTTAAGACTGAAAACGTATTTGCCAGCACACTCCAACCATAGCAGTGCCATGAATAAAGTTTCCATTCAAACAAATCAGTCCCGGCTAGAGGTTATACCAGAAAGAGGTGGTATTATCATTAGCTGGCGAGTACAGGATCAAGAAATTCTTTACCTGGATGAAGAACGTTTTGCGAATCCTCAATTGAGCATAAGAGGTGGAATTCCAATTTTGTTTCCTATCTGTGGGAACTTAGTGAATGACACTTACACTCTCAACGGCAAGCAATACACTCTCAAACAACACGGCTTTGCCCGTGATTTGCCTTGGGAATTAACAGAAGAAAACCACATAACTCCAGAAAAAGCTAGCCTCACCTTAGTTTTAAATAGCAACGAACAAACACGAGCAGTTTATCCTTTTGACTTTAAAGTCGCTTTTACTTATCAAATCCAGGGCAATACATTAGAAATCAGCCAGAAGTACACTAATCTTTCCACTGAACGAATGCCTTTCTCTGCAGGCTTCCATCCTTACTTTTTAACAGTGGATAAAAATCAACTCAAGTTTGAAATACCCTCGCAAGAGTACCAAGACAAAGCAACCAAGGAAATTCACGCATTTAACGGTGATTTTGACTACAACCTTGATGAAATTGATGTCGCTTTTAAGCAGCTAAGCGGTCAATCAGCGACAGTCACAGATAATGCCCGCAAGCTGAAATTGACGTTGGAATATGACGATACATACTCTACTCTGGTCTTTTGGACGGTTAAAGGCAAAGACTATTATTGCTTGGAACCGTGGAGTGCTGCCCGCAATGCTCTCAATACAGGTGAACATCTAACGGTGCTGGAACCAGAAGCTTGTCATACAGCAACTGTACGCTTGACGGCAAATTTCTTCTAATACCCCCTTTACAAATCCCTCTGCTGTTATGCTATGATAGCTGAGGTCATGCAAATTTAAAGAAAGGGTCGCTAACTCAACGGTAGAGTACTCGGCTTTTAACCGATTAGTTCCGGGTTCGAATCCCGGGCGACCCATAAGAAAGTTCTAAGTCCTAATTTATGAATCTTAAAGTCATGGACAAAAACTACAGGTTATGGCTGCAACGGTATTTTTGGTGAGCTTTGTAACTCAAGAAACAAAACTCAGTCATCGAAATGATAGAGTAAGTTCGGCAGTGTCCACCTGACTTCGCTTAAAGTTTTTCAACATAAGGGGCACATCACTAGTTATAATTTCCTATAAGCTTAAAATACTATTAAGAATAGCGTACACTTTTACGCTTGTCTCACCCACTAGCTGACAAACCTATTAGGAGGACTATCTATGGCGCTCGTATCCTTGCGGCTGCTGTTGGATCACGCGGCAGAAAACGGTTACGGCATACCTGCTTTCAACGTTAACAACTTGGAGCAGATTCAAGCTATTGTTCAGGCTGCCCATGAAACAGATAGCCCCGTGATTTTGCAAGCCTCTCGTGGTGCTCGTAAGTATGCTGGTGAAAACTTCCTGCGTCACCTGATTTTGGCAGCGGTAGAAACCTACCCCCATATTCCCATTACCATGCACCAAGATCATGGTAACGAACCTGCTACTTGCTACTCAGCAATTAAAAACGGCTTTACTAGCGTGATGATGGATGGTTCGCTGGAAGCTGATGCCAAAACCCCCGCTAGCTACGAGTACAACGTTAGCACGACCCGCGAAGTGGTGAAAGTCGCTCACTCCCTGGGTGTCAGTGTTGAAGGTGAACTCGGTTGCTTGGGTTCTCTGGAAACTGGTACGGGTGAAGCTGAAGATGGTCACGGTGCGGAAGGTGTTCTTTCCCACGACCAGCTGCTGACTGATCCTGACCAAGCAGTGGACTTTGTGGAACAAACCCAGGTAGATGCTTTAGCAGTTGCTATTGGTACCAGCCACGGTGCTTACAAATTCACCCGCAAGCCAACTGGTGAAATTTTGGCAATCAGCCGTATCGAAGAAATTCACCGTCGTTTGCCCAACACCCACTTGGTCATGCACGGTTCATCTTCTGTACCAGAAGATTTACTTGCACTGATTAACAAGTATGGCGGTGCAATTCCTGAAACCTACGGTGTACCCGTGGAAGAAATCCAAAAAGGTATCAAGAGCGGTGTGCGTAAGGTAAATATTGACACAGACAACCGTCTGGCAATTACCGCAGCAGTACGTGAAGCTTTGGCAGCAAATCCCAAAGAATTTGACCCTCGTCACTTCCTCAAGCCTTCTATCAAATACATGCAGAAGGTTTGTGTTGAGCGCTATCAGCAATTTGGCACCGCTGGTAATGCTAGCAAGATTAAGCAGGTTTCACTCGAAGAGTTTGCTGCTAAGTATGCTAAGGGCGAACTCAACGCTGTGACTAAGAAAACTGCAACCGTCTAAGTTTGAGAATAAGTAAGTAGGGACACTAGAATATAGTGTCCCCATATCACTGAGGATTCTTACACTCGTTAGACTGAACTGGGTAATGTTTCGGTTCCCCGGTTTTTTTTGTTTTTCTTCTCAGCAATCTTTTTTACTCGTTAGATTACAAACTTAAGTTCCTCGGTGTTTTGTTTTATTCTGCACCAAAACACATGGGGAAGTATTAGTCACGGACGGAGATCCCAAAAGTGCAACTGCATGCGGGACAGGACGAGGTTCGTAACGTACAAGAGATTCTCCTTGGTAAACTAAAGAAGTACTTTGACCAGAATCAACCATCACGACATCCTGTAACCCAGCCTTAACGAGTGCAACTCCCAAAGATATAGAGTCAACAGATTCCAGAGAAACGCCGATAGTCGCTTGTTTATTTTGGTTAATACCCCAAAAAGCTCGATACCGTGCAGCATTAAAATCAAATAGTCCGTTAAAAGTGCTTGCTTCACGAGGTTGACCATCTTTGACTAACCACGCTGCAGCAACAAAAGCATCAGTCACTTCCGGCATTTCAGCTTGTATTCCCTCCAAAGTGTTATGCTTGAGCGGGTCAAAAGGAATAAAGCGCACTTCATGAGGACTAATCAAAACTAAAGGACGTCCACCTAGTTTCTGATTATCGCCATTGTTACCAGGAATAAATTTTTTAGTGACTTGGCTAAACACTGGTCCAATCATCACATTAGAATTTAAGAATTTCAGAGAGAAGAAACCCCCATCCACAGCAGCAACAGCATTGGTATTACTCCTAGCCAAAATTTCTTTGACCGTATAACGGCTATCAGCGTGGATAGTTATTGGTTGACCACCTGAAACTAAGATGAGAGGAATGTTATCAATCGTCATGTCAGTTCTTTGAACTGGACTTGCAAAATCAAAGCCTATTTTCCAGCTTGGTAATTTGGTACCTCCCCAAGCTTGGGTTATGACATCTTGTAATCTAGATTGACCAAAGCGGGAAATTGCTAATAGATTCTCTGATGCACCCGCAAACCGTTCATCCAGATCATTCATCGTCAGTGCTGAATCATATCCTGCTGCTTGCACCACACTTGCAACTTGCTCGTTATATTTTCCAGCAGGATAAGTGAAGTAGCGGATAGGAATCCCTAAATTTGCCTCTAAAATTTTTTTAGACTCGACAACTTCTTTTTGCATTTGTTCTGGTGGCAAAACTGTTAAATCAGCTGGATGACTGACGCTGTGAGCAGCAATTGTTACTAAAGGATTAGCCGCCATCTCCTTCACTTGTTCCCAACTGACATGAGTTCGACCAACATTGTTGCCAACCCCATTAGTATAAATAGAAAATACAGCAGGGTAGCCGTATTTTTTGAGTAATGGATAAACATACTCATAGTGTCCCCCGTAACCATCATCAAATGTCAACACCACAGGTTTTTCTGGAAGTGGCATTCCCATTTGCAAATGAGTCATCAGCTGGTCAAGACTAATAGGAGTGATGCCATTCTCTTTGAGGGTTTGAAAATGTTGTTCTAATTCTTCTGGAGTGACATCAAAAAAGACTTGTTTTTTTGGTAGAATGTCGTGATACATGAGAATAGGCACTCTTGCCTGCTTCGCCCGCTCATTAATACTGGGCCAAGAAGTACGATTGAGGAAAGCAGAAACATACGGACCAAAAGTTTCCACAATGTTTTCTAGCCCCCAATTTGGTTTGCTCATCCAAGTAGATGCCAAAACAAGATTGCTCGCCACACGAGAAACTTGGTTATTTAAGCTGATATCGTTGTTGCTACAAGCTTCACCAGTTGGTGTGGGAGTATTATCAGCTTCAGGTTTTGCAATAGGACGACGAGCAACAGCGAGTTGCGGCAAGAAGACTGAGACACTAAACAATCCACAAATCAGAACATGAAATATGCTTTGGGAACGGAAATTAAAAAATATGTAATTCAGAATACGATTATTCGGGATGAGCTTCATACTTAACTTTCAGAACGCTTCTGCTCTGTAACGGGTGCGTTGGCTTCGGTTCAAGTCACGCTTACACTTTATTCCTTATTCGTTATAAAGATAAGAGATAAAAGTATAAAGAAAAATTAATTAAAATATAAGGATTGCTTAAGCTTTACATTGGTAATATGTTAAGAGAAAACTGGTCTTTGTTAGGCTCAGTCAATATCAAGACTTTTCTTGTGATTAGACTGAGCTTAACAGTAGTTAAGTTCCTCTATGTTTTTTGTTTGATTGACCACTGAGATCAACAAAGTAACCCCTCTATGCAGTAGAGAGGGGAGATAGAAACGCAATTTAGGGCGTTGCTGAACAAAGGTATGAATTGTCATTCTGAGCGTAACGAAGTGGAGCGAAGAATCTCCGGAAAGCGTTGAAAATTAAACGAGATGCTTCACTACGCTTCGCTTCGTTCAGCATGACAAAACTGTATTTCATACTCAAATTCAGCAACGCCCAATTTAGATAAAATTACACAAAGACACGGTGTTGTAAGCTAGGCATTTGCCGACGGACTTGTTCTAGCCTTGATGGATTAATTTCGGCGATCGCCACTCCTGGCTGTTCACCTGCATCTGCTAAAATAACCCCCCAAGGGTCTATAATCATGGCGTGTCCGTGAGTTTGGCGACGGGCGTAGTTGATTCCCGTTTGTGCTGGAGCAATGACGTAGCAAGTATTTTCAATAGCACGCGCTTGCAGAAGAACTTGCCAATGGTCTTTGCCAGTGAAAGCAGTAAACGCAGCAGGGACAAAGATAATATGTCCGCCTTTGTCAGCTATGTGTCGGTAAAGTTCGGGAAAGCGAACATCGTAGCAAACCGATAGCCCGATGTTACCAAGTTCTTGCGAGAAGTAGACAGGAGGCAATTGCTTACCAGCCATGACTGTTGTAGATTCTCTATAAGTGTTGCCATCTGGGACGTTAACATCAAACAGGTGTACCTTTTGATAACGTGCGAGTTCTTGACCACTAGGGTCAATAAGTAAGGCAGTATTGTAGACAAGAGTGTTTTTGTCGTCTACAGGAACTGGAAAGCCGCCGCCTAGGATGGTGATTTGAAAACGCTGCGCCATTGTTTTAAGAAACTTTTCTGTTTCTTGGGCGATCGCACTAGCTTGAGCCAATTTTTCATTTTCCTCACCCATAAAGGAGAAATTTTCTGGCAAACCAATTAATTCAGCACCTTGACGCACGGCTAAATCAATAAATTCTTCTGCTTGTGCCAAGTTTTTTTGTAGATTGGACACACTGGTCATTTGAATCGCGGCGGCTAGATAAGACTTCATAACGAATAATCAAAGTTGTGCGAGGTTGAAAACAGTTAAGCGACCAAACTAAGAAAAGTTAACTTTTCCTCAACAAGTCAGTTGTGATGAAATGTGAACAGTCGATGAATTCACCGAGTTGGTTGAATCAATGAGTATAACTGTACATTTGAGAGGATATAGGCTACACCGTAAAATTCCAGATTTTTCTGGCGCACACAATGCCAGACTTATACAAGTGGTTTACGAGTCAAGCCGTTAACAATGCTTATTTTGCTTGAAATGTAGATTACCAAAATATATTTCTATAGAGAAGTCGGTAGCACTTAGTTTTTCCGGAAAATTTGCTACATTAAGTAAGTTTGCGTTTTTTAGTACTTCAAGATTTTCTGACTTCACTTATGATATTATAACCAATCTGTTAATGACTAAAAATAGCCGTAAGTATTATCTAGCGGATTTTTGAAAATTAGTAACAAATTACCGAGTAGAGGTTGCATAGCTTACTTTAGCCGCCACATCTTTACAAAGCTATATAGGCAACCTTCGGAACAACTATCACAGCAAATAGAAACTTGACCAAAGACATCTGCGTGGAAGGAAAAGCGCAAGATATTCAGTTCAGGGAATTTTCAGAAACTAAGTGGAAAAATTTCCGTATTTCTACGTCAGTTGATGTATTTAAATAATAACTATACTAGTTTTAGCCAGTAAAATAAGTAAATACCGTGTCAAAAAAAGTACAAAAAATTGAAACTCACGCGAAAACTCGTCTTCTTCTCGCTTTGTGGGATTTGGAAGGAACAAAGCAGGAAGTGAAGAAAGGTGAACTTACAAAGCGAGTTGTTCCCAAAGGCAAGAGGGTAGGAGATTATCAGAGCATTTTTGATGAACTGGAGAAAAAAGGGGCGATCGCCTTCTCTAAGTCTACAAGAAGCTACTCTCTACTATCTCCTGTGGGTTTAGAAGTCTTGAGTGAGGGTTTGAAAAGTCCAGAGTTTAGATTTGAAGGCAATATTATCGGAACTTGGGCGGCTAATGCGTTGCTGAAGTGGATAAGTCAGATGGATGGTGCGGTAGTTGCATCTGCATCTGTGAATGGGGTGAAGAGTGGAATTAAATCTTATGACGAGTTTAAGCAAGTCGCGTTGGAAGTCTATGACAAATTGAACCGCGACTATAACCTGAATGATTTGGTACCGATTTATCGGATGAGGAGGGAAGTGGGCGATCGCCTGAGTCGTTCTGATTTCAGTGATTGGCTGTTGGAAATGCAAGCTAACGACATTTTCCAGTTAATTGCGGGAGAAATACCAGACATGACATCTGATAAACGCGAAGACTCAATCACCATACCAGGAGCAGGATTACGCTCTTACGCCAAGCGCTTGAATTAATCAGATTGCCGAAACCCCTTGTAGTTCCTCACCTAAGCGCGAATCCACTATGGAAAATCCCTCTGTCTCTCCAACAGAATCCCTCAACGCCGCGATCCAAAGTCATAATCCATTTACCAATGCTGGTATTGTCCAAGAACAAGATGTCTGGGGAAGGAAATTCACCGATGTGCCTACCCTTAATGCTCACGCTTCTAATGCAGTTTTTCAGGCAATTCAGCTTGTGCGGTCAAGTCAATCTAGTCAAGACAAAGTGACTTCAATTGCCATAACAGCACAACAAGGAGTCGGTAAAACCCATCTTTTGAGTCGTATTCGCCATCGACTGAAACGCGAAGGCGGTGCTTTATTCGTCTACGCAGGCGTCAATAACTACACAGACTTAAATCTAGTTAAATACAAATTCCAGCAAACCTTGGCAGATAGTCTCAGCAAAACTGGTAGTCAAGGGGTAATGCAATGGCAGGAAGTAGCTGCTGCTATGGCAAACGAAGGCTTCAAAGCCATCAATCCCAATGCTCCAAGCCTTTCTCCGCAAGAACTGAAAGACCGATTTGATAAAGTATCTGCAAGTTGGTCGGCTAAGAACAAGAGTTTGATGAACACGCTCACCAAGCAAGTTCTTAAAACAAAACCAAATGCAGATCCTTATATTCTACGGGCTATTTTATGGACACTTTCCGAAACTCACGCATCTTTTGCCATTAAATGGTTGTCTGGCGAGCAGCTCGCTCAATTTAATGCTGATGTTCTAGGATTACCCAATGCTAGCAAAACCAGTCAAGAAAAAGAGGCAGAAGCCCTAAAGAATATTCAGCAAATATTGAATTTGGTTAGTTACTATAACCCCGTCGTCATTTGTTTTGACGAGATAGATGTCAAGAACAACTCCAGTGATGATGGGTTGCCAACAGAATTGGTAATTGCTGATTTAGTGAAGCGTCTGCATGATACTCTCGAACACTCCGAATTGAGTCAAGGGATTGTTATTATCACAGTCATGCTGCCTGTTACATGGACACAAAAAGTAAATGAGATGCCAGGTGGCACGCCAGATAGAGTATCAAAATATACTGCTCGAAAACCAATAAATTTAATAGAAATTGATAGTGATTCTCTGGTTGAATTAGTCACCCTTTGGCTGAAAGAGTTTTACGAGACAAGGAATTTAGTACCGCCTCATCCAGTCTATCCATTTGAAGAAAACCAACTGAGAGAATTTGGGAAACGCAAGCCAACGGTAAGGGAAGCTTTAAAATGGTGTGCAGAAAACTTTAAGGTTTATGAGGAGCCACTTCCTCCCGATCCACATGAGCGATTTGAACTTGCTTTAAGAAGGGAAAGTGAAGCAGATATTGGAGATTATCTAGAAGATAATTCACTAATTGCAAAAGTTCTTTTTTTTGGCTTTGAGACTTTGAAAGGTCAGACTTTAGAAGGAGTCATGATTGAGGAAATAACAAGTGATATCAAACCGAAATTACAAAATAAAGGTTTTATCAACTTCAAAATTGTTGGTAACGAGAATGGCAAAGAAGTAAAAATTGGTGTAGCTGTAATCCAGTCTTCTCAATTTACATTAACTGCAGGATTAAAACGTTTGAATGACTACGAAAAATTTGATCTAACTCGTGGTTGTTTAGTCCGTTCAAAATCCAAGATAGAACAAATGAAAAAAAATTCAGAAGCATATAAGTTGGTTAAGCAACTTATATCAGAAAAAGGTGGCGAAAACGTGGATTTGATAGAAGAGCAAATTCGACCACTTATCACAGTTCGGGCTGTCTGTAAGAAGTGCAGAAACTATAAGTTAACTGAGGAGCAGGTTTTTGATTTCATCTCTCAGAAGCAGCTTACTTTTGATAACCTTTTACTACGAGAAATTTTGAGTAACCCCTCTGGTAAAATGCCTGCTGTTGATGATGAGGACGATCTTGAACTTATAGAAGACTTTCTAAATCCGTCCACCATAAGCGAAACAGATGAAGTGGATGAGCTGAATGAGTTATTTGATGAAGCATGAGCGAATCAGTTTTGATTTACAATGCCTTGTGTCTACCTGCTCCGGACATTGAAGCGTTAATCCAAGGACGGACAATTGCAGCAATACCTCGTAAATTGATTAATTCAGGACAGAAATTTGCTCTCTATCCAGCCAACGCCTCAATTAACACTCTACCTCCTAAGCGTCATTACCGTCCAAATTTTTTGTCAATTGCCCAACAGGTTATAAACAACTTGGGTTCTGAAACCGTTTTAATTAAAGCTTGGGCTAGGTGCGAACTATGCCAAATGCTCAATGCTTCTGAAGCATTAGAGGCTTTTTCAGGGTTAAGCATTTGGACAACAGAAGCATTACAACAAATTTTACTGCAACGTCGTTATATTTTTCTTGCTCACTTGCGCGTCTATTTGCTGCCTCAGCCTCTTGAGGTTCCAGTGTATACCCAAGAGCGTCATTTTGTACCTTTGCCCCAACAATTGACAGTTTCTCAAGCAAACCCCGTGTTATGCGATCGCATCTTTGCCATCCGCAAACATCAACTAGAAACACATCAACCACCACCACACCCAGAATTGGAAGACTTGCAAAGTGCTATTGCCTCCCTTGCCATCACCAACCCAGCCGCTAAACAATTAGATCAAGATATCAAAGCATTCTTAGGTTGGACGACTGAAAAACTTATCCAACAACCTAATCCAGATTTAGCTTGGATAAACAACATTGCAGCATTAGGCGATCGCAGCATAGAACAAGATGAAGGCAAAAGCAACTACCAAGCTGGAACAGACTTTGAAAATATAGTCCGTAAGAGCCTGGAGTTTTTAGGATTTACAGTTGATTATTTCCACAGAGGCGGTGCTGGTGGTGTAGATGTATTTTGTTCACAACCCTATCCTTTAGTTGGGGAATGTAAAGCAGGTAAAAAAATTCCCAACACCACCGCAGTACAATTACTCAATCTAGGAACCCTACGCCTACAAAGCCAAGAACTATTTCAGCAAGCAGCTAAATTAATTATTGGTTCTGGAGAACCGACAACTCAACTTAAAGATGCGGCGACAATACAAGGTATGTCAATCATTAACCCAGAAACGCTACAGAGTTTGGTAAAACTGCAACATAACTATCGTGGTTCAGTAGACTTATTTAAGCTTAAAGAATATTTGAAACCAGGCTATTGTGATGATGAAGTTGATAAATATATTCAGCAAGTTTACAAAGAAATTCAATTGCGATCGCACCTAGTCCAGCTTGTGAAAAAACATCAAGAAAACACAGGTGATAAAAACGTTGAGGTTGCAACTCTGTTTGGAGCCTACGGTTACTCAAATCCACCTCAAAACTTAAGTCGTGAAGAGATGCACGAAATATTGATTGAACTTTCCTCACCATTAACAGGTTGTGTCGGGCGAATAAAAGGAGAAGATTGGAGACGCGATCGCTTTTACTTCCTGCGCGACTTGTGACTTTTCAAATTTGGCTCTTTTCTTTCTTACCTCTGCGCCTGGTGCGGTTCATCTCACCAAATAGAGCATTTATCCCAAAGTCAATATTCCAGCTTTATAGTTAACTGCTAAAGGCAAAATTTTTAACCACTCTGAACCCAGCAATACTTCTGTTATTTCATCTCCAGCAAAGACAGGAATTTCATACTCTTGTCCATCTAACAGCACCTTGCCTAGATAGATATAAAATCTTGCTTCTCCTTGCGCAGTCCGCAAAGATTCCTTACCAAAATAAGCCCAGTCAAGACCATCTAAATCTTGTTTATTAATAGCCATAAAGCCTGTGAAACCAGTATCTAACATGGCATCCACAGGTAGATTCAACCCATCAGCACTAATCAATTCAATTTCAAAAAATAGCTGTCCCTTCTCACCAAATGTTCCCTGAATCATATTCTGCCAGTGGCTCCATCTTCATTCAGGCAGAAAACACAGTGGTCAGCGTTTGGATATTTTTGAAGGGCTTTTCTGTGAGCTTGCATATTATCTTCATCAATGAAATAATCACCACTATCTGGCTCAACGGCAATATACCATCCATAGTGTCTATCTATCAATTCAGGACGCACTCGTTCAAAAATTGCCCGACACCGTTGATGAAATGCTTCTCTTTCTACTTTGCGCTTAGCTAGTTCTTCTGGGGATAATGTGCGTTCTGGAAATATTCTTCCTCGACGACGTTCTGGTTTTTGTGATGTTGATTCAGTCATCATCATATCCTTGTTTATTAATTCTATTTTAAGATGAAACTGCTAGTTATATATTTTTAAAAATTTATCTAGATCTCTTTTTTATTTCATATAACTAAATTTTAGCCGCTCTAAAAACCTTCTCTATATTCTTTCCTTCGCGCTCTTTGCAACGCCAGACACCTAGGTCGGGAGACCCTCCTGCAGCGTTGGCTCGTCTATGTCCTCTTGTCCACGCTCCGCTAATGTGGTTCGTTTTAAAATAGTACTTGTCTACTTAAAGCAACCATCGCATAAGCAAAAAGCCCTCCTAAAAACCATGCAAACTTACCAAGAAAAGCGATACTACTCTCCAGAAGAGTACTTACAACTAGAAGAAAATGCCGAGTATAAAAGTGAGTATATTAACGGTATAATAATCCCTATGGCTGGTGGAACGACGAATCATAACCGGATAGCAGGTAACTTTTATGCTGCATTAAACTTTGCTTTTAAGCAACAAGATTATGAAGTCTTCATGGGTGATGTGCGCCTGTGGATACCCCAGAAACGAATTTACACTTATCCAGATGTGATGGTTATAGCTGGTGAACCAATATATTGGGATAATCGCACTGATACTATTACTAACCCTATAGTGATTATTGAGGTTTTATCAGAATCAACCGAAGGTTATGATAGAGAGGGTAAATTTCAGACTTACAAAACAATTCCTTCATTTGCTGAATACGTTTTGATTGACCAAACTCGAATCTATATTGAGCAGTTTTCTAAAACAGCAAAGAAGCAATGGTCACTTTTTGAATACGACGAAGAAGATGAAAATATCACTCTCTCCTCAATCCCATTTCAAATTTCTTTAGCGGATGTGTACAACAAGGTGAAATTTGCAGAAAAACAAAAAAATTAGGGTGGGTTACTAACCCACCCTAGACGCGATTTAACCTTAAGAACTTACACTGGAGTCGCGTCATAATTCTTGATTCGGTTTGTGAATTCCAAATTCTTCAACGCTGCTTCTGCGGCTTCTAAGTCATAAGGAAATGGTCGTTTATGGGGTATGTAATCCCGCTCTTGAGGTGGTTTATGACGCAGCACTGCATTTACCAAAACACATGGTTCTGAACTTAAATTAATTGCTCCGTGCAAAACTCCTGGCAGAATTTTGATGACAATAGAATGGTCTTCACTCAAAGGAATATACTGGTATTGCTTATTAAGTAATGTCACAAGGACAAACTGTCTTTTAACGACTAGCAATTGGTCTGTATGCGTTTTGTGAACAAATAAATCATCTATTGTATTGGGTGGAATTTGTACCAGTATTGTTTCATGACTGGCTTGAGCAGTAAAGAACTCTACCATCCCTCCCTTGCTGGATTCCAGCCTACGGATTTCAATTCCCCTAAATTGACTCATATCAGTATCCTAAAAGAGAATCGTAAAAATTGAAGCTTACTCTTCTATCTTAGAAGTTCAATCTTAAAAGATTGTTACTTTAATAACAAAAAGGAACCATAATGTGATACAAGGACTTACGCACTATCTGCTAGAGCGCTGATACATTCATCAAAATGGAGAATAAAAAACCCGGTTTCTTCGTTTGCAAAGCTTGATATCTCGTTGATTCAACGATAAAAAAACCGGGTTTTTGGGACTACTGTACCGGCGTTCTAGAAACCCGATTTCTTCGTTCGTATTGAGTTGCGAAACAGACGATTTTTGGTAGAAACCAGGTTTGTTTGCGTAGTCCTGGATATGTGAAGCACTCAGCGGTTAGTATTTAGCAAATAGCTGTATGGAGACACGATTTATCGCGTCTCCACAGATGAAGCGTTAAGAGTTCATTCAGTTGAGAGAAACTTTCAAACTGCTGGGTTGTCCGAGATTTCCTTGCAACACGACTCCGCGCTGATTTGCGTGTATGTGACGCACAATCTTGTAAATTGCCTCAATTTTGTCTGCTGCACCTGCTTTTTGAGCAATTTCTTCCAGGGTAAGCGCTGTTTTTTCTGTTTGCAAAACTTCTATGACTTGTTTTTGCAACTCAAGAATTGCAGCAGCAGCTTTTTTCCCAGCTTCAACGCCTGGTTGATGGTAGGCGTTGATGTTAACTAAGCTAGCATAAAAACCCACAGCGCGGTCGTATAATGCAATTAAAGCACCCACTGTTCGAGAATTGACTTGGGGAATCGTTACTGTAATCGAGTCGCGCTGTTTTTCATAAAGTGCTTGTCGAGTTCCTTGCAAAAAACCAGAGAGATAGTCGCCCATTGTAATTCCAGCCTCAAGTTCTGAAGATGGATCTTTTCGGTCTTCTAAAACTTCAATGAAAGTAGCAAAGAAATTCGACACTCCCTCGCGCAACTGCTGAACATAAGCGTGTTGGTCAGTTGAGCCTTTGTTGCCATAAACGGCGATACCTTGGTGAACAACGTTGCCGTCTAAGTCTTTTTCCTTACCCAAGGATTCCATCACCAGCTGTTGCAAATAACGACTGAAAAGAAGTAAGCTGTCTTTGTAAGGTAGGACAACCATGTCTTTTTCGCCCCGTCCATTGCCAGCGTAGTACCAAGACAAAGCTAACAATGCGGCTGGGTTCTGTTTAATATCAGCTACGCGGGTGGCGTCATCCATCTCTTTTGCACCCTCTAGCATGGCAATAATATCGATGCCTTGCAATGCTGCAGGTAATAGCCCCACGGCAGACATTTCTGAGGTGCGTCCTCCTACCCAGTCGAACATGGGAAACCTTGCGAGCCAGTTTTCGGATTTTGCTTGTTCATCGAGTTTACTACCAGGCATAGTAATGGCGATCGCATAATTGGCAAAGTCCAAATTCTGTCCAGCGTAAGCTTTTTTGACTTCAATCATTCCATTGCGTGGTTCTGGTGTTCCTCCAGATTTGGAGATCACCAAGACCAAAGTGCTGGCTAGGCGGTTTCTCAAATGAATCAAAGTGCGGTCAATTCCTGCTGGATCGGAATTGTCAATGAAGTGAATTCCTAGAGGTGGAAAGTCTGGGGCTAAAGCTTCAGCAACGAATTGGGGACCTAAAGCAGAACCACCAATACCAATAGAGATAATATCAGTAAAGCGAGCCGCTTTGGGAGGATGAATTCCACCCGTGTGGATTTTCTCGGCAAACACTTCGATTTGTTCTATGGTGTCTACAATTTCTTGTGTGAGTTCTGGTGTCGGGGCTAAGTCAGGATTGCGCAGCCAGTAGTGTCCAACCATGCGGTTTTCGTCTGGGTTGGCGATCGCCCCCTTCTCAAGTTCCGCCATATCTGCAAAAGCTTTTTCAAACTTTGGCTGCAACTTCAGGGCAATTGCATCATCAAACCGCATCCGGCTTACATCCAGGTATAGTCCCAATCCTTCGTGGAAATATAACCATTTCTGGTATCGTTGCCAAAGTGCCGTAGCGTCCATAAGGAAATCTCAAGTAAAGTGATTTTCAAACACAAGTTTAAGCTAAGGTGGCAGCAATCCCTGTCTACCTTATACAGTTTTAAGTGTTTGCTTAATTCTTCACCTTAAACATCTGGCATAAGTCTGACACATAAGAATTTTATCATGAGACCTCTACTTCCCAAATAAACTACATGGCAACAGACTGTCCTGCTGCAAATACTTGTTTTGCCGTGAGTTGCAGGTTGGGAAAGGTTGAGGAAACAAGTTGGTCGTTATTATAAATTCATCAACAGTTAGAAGTTTTGGCGCTGATTTCACCATTGTGATTGTTCCTGATAATCCTTGCCTAGCCAGAGTTTTTTTAAACGAATTCCAAGTCAGCAGCAATGCCAAAGTGGTCGGAAGGGTACAAAGTGCGGCTTTTCCGTGCAGGCTGGTTGAGAATGACTTTACACGAACGTACCCGCAAATGTTGATTGATGAAGATGTAGTCTAAGGTACCGCGCCAAGGTCGGAAAGTCCGGTTAGATATTAAGTCCCGTACAAGTAGGCGCAGTGCCTTTTTCCAGGTACGGCGAGCAAGAGGTGTCGGGCAGGTGTATTCTGGTTCTTGTCCGTGGTACTCAGCATAGGCTGATGTAAAATTTTGTTTAATCAGCGTGATAGCTGGAGTTTGAGGTGTGCCATTAAAATCACCCACTGCGACGATTGGTATGGACGATGGAAGCTGACTTAACCAGTCGATTAGTAACTGCACTTGTTTAGTACGTTCAGGATGATCACCCGGATACCAGTAATAATGTCCGTTGCAAAACACCAATGGCTGATTATCCAGATTAACTTGCACATATTGAGCAACTCGTCCCTGAGTTTGTAAATCCAGAACTGCTTCTTCCACAAATGGGTGGCGACTGAGAATCGCATTTCCCACCCCCATGTCGTTGATATTTGTTGAACGACTGTCTGGAACCAAGTACACGTATGGCATACCAAGCTGACTCGCAAGCCAAGCAGCTGTGTTCTCTGGCAGCTTAACTTCTTGTAAAGCAATCAAGTCAGCTTGTTCGGCCTGAAGTCCATCAACTAAGAGAGTTCGCCGTTGCTCCCAGTCTGCCATGTCGTACAAGATGTTGATTGTAACAAGTTTAACCATTTGGTAGTGCCATGAAACGTATTTTACTTGACACTCTTAGGCTCGTGAAAATATTGCTGCGCTGACTTTGACAAATTTTTGTAGAGATCAATATTGTGTAATTATACATTTATCAATGCATAATGTCAACTAATGATCAATAACTCATAACTTATGGCTCAATATCTGATTTTCTTAACGATTTCGACTTCAATTTTTGCATTGTTCGGTCTAGGGCTAAACTTACAATGGGGCTTTACAGGTTTGATTAACTTTGGTCATGTTGCCTTCATGACGCTGGGCGCATACACCACTGTATTATTAACCTTGAAAGGAGTTCCTTTGGTTCTCTCAGCAATCATTGGGGCAGTTATCGCAGCATTGTTGGGTTTGGCAATTGGTTTCTCGACTTTGCGCTTACGAGAAGACTACCTGGGAATTGTGACTATTGGCGTTGGCGAACTGATTCGTCTTGTGGTGAATAACCAAGATTTACCTGTTGGTAATGAGTGGAGATCTGGAGCGTTTGGTGTCCAAAGTTATCCTATACCATTGGCAACTCTTGCCCCTAATCTTTTCGTCAAACTTCTGTTGATTGCGCTGTTGACGCTACTTGCGGTTATCAGTTTATGGCAGTTATGGCGGTGGGTTCGTTTTTCTAGAGTCTCAAAGGGCGCTGATTCAGACAAGAGAGTCGGTAGTCAGCAAGAATTTATCTCACGCCTGGTTATCGGAGTTTTCTTAGCACTGTTAACAGTGGCAATTTATATATCTGGTGTTATCGGCTTGTATGACTACAGCGCGACAGCAGGTTTGATGTTGGTGTCACTGATAGTATTGGCTTTTGTCTTCTGGCGGTTGGAAATTTTAGTGCGATCGCCTTGGGGTAGAATCCTCAAAGCCATCCGCGAAGATGAAGAAATTCCCAAAGCATTGGGAAAAAACGTGTTTTGGTACAAACTCCAATCGCTGATGTTAGGAGGTGCGATCGCAGGGCTTGCAGGTGCTTTCATAGCATGGCAACTTTCGGCAATTTACCCAAATAATTTTGAGCCGATAGAAACTTTCAACGCTTGGATTATCGTCATTTTAGGTGGTTCTGGTAATAATCTCGGCACAATCTTGGGTGCAGTGCTTTACTTTCTTTACTATGAAGGAACTCGTAACTTAGATAAAATTCTCCCTCTCGATTCAGACCGTTTGGGTGCATTGCGGATTATGATTATAGGTCTTATCTTAATGGTACTGATGATTTGGCGTCCTCAAGGCATCTTAGGGAAAAAGGAGGAACTCACCCTTGGCAAATAACGAGTCATCCCAATTTCCTCTGTTGGCTGCAACTGGACTTTGTAAAAATTTTGGTGGTATTAAGGCTGTAGATAATGCCGAAATTCAAGCCTTAAGTGGTAGTATCACAGGATTGATTGGTCCTAATGGCGCAGGCAAAACGACATTATTTAACTTACTCTCAAACTTCATCCGCCCAGACAAAGGACGAGTCACCTTTGATGGCGAACCTATACAGAACTTACAGCCATACCAAATCGCCCAGATGGGAATGGTGCGTACCTTTCAGGTAGCCCGAACTTTGTCACGCTTATCAGTGCTAGAAAATATGCTGTTAGCAGCGCAAAAACAAACAGGCGAAAATTTTTGGCAAGTCCAATTTCAACAACCCAAGATTGCACAAGAACAAAAAGAACTCAAAGAACGAGCACTTTTCCTTTTGGAGTCGGTGGGATTGGCGCACAAAGCATATGATTATGCTGGAGGGCTATCAGGCGGACAACGTAAGTTGCTGGAAATGGGAAGGGCGCTGATGACGAACCCTAAATTAATCTTACTAGATGAACCAGCTGCTGGTGTGAATCCAAGACTGATAGATGAGATATGCGATCGCATTAGCGGCTGGAACAACAGTGGCATGACTTTTCTGATTATCGAGCACAATATGGATGTGATCATGTCATTGTGCGATCGTGTTTGGGTGCTAGCCGAAGGGCGAAATCTCGCTCACGGAACACCAGAAGAAATTCAGCGTGATTCCAAAGTTTTGGAGGCTTACCTAGGCAAGTCAGCATAAAAATCGCCTGAATGCTTACGTTATCAGTGTGTGTGGGCTAGTCTAGCCTTACCTACACTGATACCTTCATTGTTGATTATCCATCAAAATTTCACTCGCAATTTACGAGAAAATGCTGTCGCACCAAGTCCCAACAAAGCAAATACTGAAGAAGCTTCCGGGATTGATTTGGCATTTCTCTGAACTCCAGTCCAAACTCCCTTAGTTTCGAGGAAATTATAACCCATGAAGTTACCAGAAGAATCTGTTCTAGCAACAACTTCTGTTTGCTCCCAAGTTCCCTCACCTAAAAATTCTGTACTCCCCCCACTCATACTGAACCTTGTGTAAGGACCAAATGGACCTACTGTAACATCGTTTTCTATTAGCTGCCAAGAATTTACGATGGATACGGGTATGACAGAACGAACACGTACTGATTGTCCTTTGGTTGATTCAGAGTTATTGGGAACCCACCAAAAAGTTCGATTACGAAAATCTTTTGTACCCCATTCCAAACCAGCAACATTTACAGAAAAGCTATCAACAATGCCAGTTACTGATATTGTTGTTGTCCCTGTTCCAGTAGTGGGTGTAAATGTGTTAAACGTAACTATAGCCGTCTTTTCTGGGTCATAACTAAACTCTCCATTTCCGATTTGTTCACCAGAATCATTGAAAAAATTCAAATCCCAAAAGACGGATGCTGCTTGCACTGGTTTAATTTGTGTTGCAGTCAAGCTCAAAACAATACCCGCACAAGTCGCAGCCATTTTTTTCAACAAATTGTCATTCATTTGACTCCCAAAATCCAAAATATTTCTGACATTTTTTCAATTAACTCAAACACATAGCTAATGTGGGATGGGCATTACCGTTCCTTACCCATACCCACCTTACTGATACTGCCTTCCCGGACTCAAGAGAAGGCTCAAAAACAAGGTGCGGAGCTACCAGAATCGCTCCGCCTAGTCCAATCTTGATCAAATCTCCATCTGTCAATGCTCCGCGAAGGACTTGCACTCTATTGATTTATGGAGATAGATTCTGTGTTCTGTGTTCTATTTTCTGCGTTCTTCTTAAGCATCAGCCCGACTGGGATACCTTTGGGTAAATCCTAAAGTAGAAGTCGCTGCTTGCGCAGTTAATTGACTAACAGTTAATTGACTAATTGTTATCGGTTGAGCCTCATATTCTGTACTTGTAATCACCAGTGGTTTGGTAACGGCTTGAGAATATGTGATGTTGTCTCCATTTTTTGTCGAAACAGTTGGAGTAGCCTGTTTAGCAGAACTTACATTTTGAGTAGAGATGGCTGCTGGAGTAGAGATAGCAGCTTGAACTCTGCTTTCATCTTCGTCTAAAAACCATCTGAGTTGAGAAAGCATCGGATTAGATGGTGAAACTTTCAGCGCCTGAATTTGAGAGTCTTTTTCCGAAACCACCTTTTGGAGATTAGACAACTCTTTTTCTAACTCGGAAGATTGACGTAAAGATTTTTGCCATGTCCACAGTATGACACCCGCAAATCCCAGTCCAAAACTGAATCCAGCTCCGACTCCGGGAGATACAAAATCCTTTAGTTCCCCATAGAACATCTCTTGATCATCTACTTGCACCTTCACAGGCTTAGATCCTTCCAAGGCTATGAGTAACATGAAGGAGGCAAAAAGCGTACCTGAGATTACTAAGGTCGGCAGTAAGATTTTTTTGAACATAACGAAAACCTACTGATATTTAGTGTGAAGACAACTTAATCAAAATTAATCAAAAGCCCGTATCTATAGTCAGATGCTATACCTGCCACCTAAAAAATTTAGAAATTCTAAAACCAAGGCAACAAACAGATACGGATTATACTTACTTCTCATCCAAAGTTAGTAAATTTGTTGAATATTTGCTTATATATTTTTGATGAAGTCTGCCACATTTTTGTAAATTTTTGGTAAACCCACCCTGATTTCTATGTAATTTCACTTAAAAAAGTATTGTTATTTACATTAATTGATTGAGTACACAGACGATTCCTATAGACTGGGTGATCACACCGAATCTCTTATTCCCAGTCTCTGCCAGAGAATACCTATAGGGAGTCTCAATGATAAAATTTCATCGCTGGCTCAAGAGCTGTTGAGCTCTTGAGCTTGTCTGAACGGATAAATTTCTTAACTCAAACCGTATTGTCTTAACACTGACTCGTTATTCTTGTACAAAACGCCAATACATCCCATTGTCCTTTAGCATCAACTGGTAGCTGATAAGCTCTTGTCGCAAAGTGGCGTAGTCAGGATGGTAGCACTTGAGAATTTCATTGAGTGTGTGCTCTGGGTATTTCACTCCCTGCTCAAATTTACTTGCTAACCATTTGAGAATCACTAACCGCTTTTTGCGGTTAGCAGGAATTTCTTTGAGGCGGTTACCTTCAACATAGGTTTTGAGTACTTTGCTCTCCCAGGCTTCAGTATCCACGTCTTCAACCAAAGAGGCTATTTTTTCAAGCGTACACATCTGTTTGCCCATGCTTTGCAAAGCTTGATTATCTAGCTGATAAAAACGAGCATTGCCCTCCGGGCGCATAGTCACCAAATTGAGTTCTTTGAGTTTTGCCAAATGATGCGATATCGTCGGCTCTCTAAGTTGTAGTAGCGCCGCCAACTCCTCAACGCTACACTCCTGATTTGCCAGGATACCTAAAATTTTGAGTCGGCTTTCATCTGCTAACGCTTTAAAAAAACGTAGCAGAATTTTAAACTCCTCATTGTTCATCTTTTGTTATGATCTTCTTAGATATCGATCTAATTAGGTTTACGTCAAATTGTTGTGCTGTTCTTCTTTGAGCAGCACTCGCTTGGTGTTTGAGATTTGTGAAGTTATGTTAATTCTGTTACGAATTACGAAGAAAAATAAGATTTCTTAAGTAGTTCTTTACATTTCACCTTGTTTGGTGGGTTTCAAAACTAGGAGAACAGGAGGATTGAATATGCTTAAGCGTGGCATTTCACTTGTACAAGCAGCAAAATACCTACAAGTAGAACAGTCAACTCTTTACATGGCTTTGCAGAAAGGACAAATTCCTACTCGCAGAAGAAATGGACGAACTGTAGTCAGTGAAGGAGCTTTATTAGATTATCGAGCGAGAAAACAGCCCTTACTATAAGAATTTCAAAATGTACAATTAAAAATTTCAACAGGAGAACTCAGGAGTCAGGAGCCAGAAGTCAGAATGAACTTCTGTGCGACTGGCGGATGAGTAAGGGGTTTGAATCCCCACTGTCTACACGGTGTCCACAGTTGGTTGGGGTTTGAATCCCCATCCAATCATATTGCTGAATCAAGAATTGCTGTCTTCTGACTTCTTCTTCAAATTCTTTAACAGTTACCAGTTATCAGTTATCAGTTTGAAGAAGTATTCAGTATTGCTGAATCCAGAATTCAGAATAGAAGAATCAATTAACTCTTTTATTCTGACCGGAGCTCCGGAGGCTGGTGGCTCCGCTCCTGACTCCTGACTCCTGACTCCTGACTCCTTCACTGTGTACTGTGTACTGGTCACTGTGTACTGTGTACTGTTTTAATTGCTCAATGCATGCTCAAATGAGAAGCGCTATAAAAATGCGGTTCTTCCTTTGGAAATTATTAGCATTATTGTGCCTAATTGCCATACAGCAAGCGTTCCAACTCGTCTTTGATCATTACATAGCCTCAATAGAATCAGAAGGCAGCAGGCCACTTTCAGGCGTTCCCATGCAAAGCATAAGAACGAGAAGTTGGTTACTTTACAGGACGAATAATTGGGGGAGTTGTAGGTTTCTTTTCTTGAAAAATTGCAGCAAAAGCTTGTTCCAAAGTTTCTGCCATCACAATCCGGTTATTGTAAGCAACAATTACCCTAACAAGTGTTGGCAAGCTATTTTGCTCAGCTTCTAAATAAAGAGGTTCAACATACAATAAAGAACGTTCTACCGGAATGACTAACAGGTTTCCTTGAATTGCTCTTGAACCCTGACGATTCCAAAGAGAAATTTGCTGGGAAATGAGTGGATCTTGATTAATCAAAGCTTCAATTTGTTCTGTTCCATAGACTAACTGCTGCTTTGGAAACTCGTAGAGCAACATTTTACCGTATTGTTGACCATCAGAACGTGCTGCTAACCAAGCAATTAAATTTGCCCGTTGTACAGGCTTGAAGGGTAGTAATAAAATGAACTCTTCTGATTGTGCTTGAGGAAGTTTCATAATTAGGTAGTAAGGCTCTACCTGTTGCTGTTTACTACCGTAAATCTCGTCGGGTATTTGCCACAAGTCTTCTTGGTTATAGAAAACCTGTGGATCTGTCATATGATATGTTAATAATCGCTCAGATTGAATACTAAAAAAATCTTGTGGATACCGAATATGGCTACGAAGAGCAACGGGCATCTCATCCAGAGGTTTTAGCAATCTGGGGAAGATCGCTCCTAAAGTATGAATAATTGGATCTGTTGGATCGGCAATGTAGAAATTAAGACTGCCATTGTAGGCATCAATGACAACTTTTACAGAATTGCGAATATAGTTAAATCCATTTTTGCCTGGGTCAGAATAAGGATAGCGATCGCTCGTGGTGTAAGCATCAATCATCCAGTACAAAGAAGTCTTCCCACCTTTGATATCTGTTCCTCCCCCATCAGCCGCAACCAGATAAGGATCGTTATCGTAACGTAAAAAAGGAGCGATCGCCTGGACTCGTTCTTTAATATTACGGCGATACAGCAGCTTTGTTTGCGGTGTAAAATTACGCGTCAGCAGCATCTGCCAATCTTTCAAATACTCAGCAAATACCAAGCGCCGCCACATTGCACCAATCGAGATTCCTCCACGTCCATCGTAAACGTTATAAACGTTGTCATATCCACTCGGATAGTCCAATTCCTTGGTTTTTGTCCCCGTCATCACATAAGTATTGGTGATTTCGCCATAATAAATGCGCGGTTGAGCAATGGGAATACTTTGCTCAACTGATTCATTCGATATCATCAACGAAGCTTGGTTATCTGCGTCATCAACTCCAATATCTTTGACGTAGTAATAAGGTAATCCGCCGGGAGCAACAACATTCACCGGACTAAGTGTAAAACCGTAGCCATGAGTATAAATAAGACGCTTATTGATCCATGTCTGTGCTTGTGCAGGAACATCACCATAGTCTAGTTCCCGCGCTGCTATGATTGTCTGTTGCTTTTCAGTTTTTTCGTCCTGTTTTAGCGTATAACGGTCAATGTCAGCGCCAGGAAACTTGTAATAAGGTCGGATTTGTTGCAACTGGCGGTTACTTTCCAGAAGAGGGCGTGTATCCCACAACCGGATATTGCGAATTGTCAGGTCATTTTTTTGCAAATCAGTCGCAGTTAGTTGACCTCGTGGATCAAAAGTTCTCGCTTCGATAGCGTTTAAATGAAAAGCTTCTCTGGTGAAGGTAATCGTGCGCTCAATGTAGGGACGTTCACGAGTCAGTTCATTTGGTTGCACAACCAAGCGTTGTACTGCTGAGGGTAAAATTTCTCCAGAAACCGCCGCCACAAAAATGTATAGTCCCAGTGTGCAAATGAGTTGAGGTGGATAGGGAATTGGTTTAAAGCTTGTTTTCTTTGCTCTAGATAAAAGAATAATTTGCAGTAGTAAGTAAATGGCGATCGCCACTGCTAAAAAACTCAACCCAGTATAAATTGGCAATAGCACCTTAACATCGGTGTAGCTAGCACCATAAATGACTCCACGGGTGGAATACAAAAGTTTATATCTTGCAATCCAATAATACAGAGCAACTGCCAACATGAATAAAATACTTAAGGCCTTCAAGTGGAGTCGCTGCGGTGTAGAAAACCCTACAAATCTTCCTTCACTCAGAGTATTTGCCGAACACAGGTAAATGAGAGTGACTGCAATGACGCCAAAGAGAAACAGCCCGACTAGCCAAAATGCCAACAGTTCCCAAATCGGCAGAGAGAATATATAGAAGCTAATATCTCGTTGAAATAGCGGCTCTGTGCGATGAAAACTAGTAGCATGAAAATACTGTAGAATTTCATCCCAATGTGCTGACAACAGAAAAGCTAGCAGTAAACAAATCAGGAGGGCGATCGCCCTCAAGCAAAACTCATGATAAATAATAATCGCAATTGTCAACACTACCAACAAAATTGACTGCACAATTGGCAGAGGAATCTGCTGTATATGCATTTGCTGCAACACCTGCTGTACCCAAGGTGTCAATGACAACTTCGTGCTAGGTAACTTAATATTGGGATGCCAAAAACTTAAGGCTTGCTGACCATAGTAAATAAGTATCAATCCTGCAACCGCACTCAGTACTATCACTGTTGGCAATAGCAAGCGTAATCCAAGTCCTGAATTTTGAATTTTGAATTTTGTTAGCGCAGCGGGACGCAGTTCATTTTGAATTGTCTTGTCCCCTTGTCCGACTAAGGGATACTTTAACTTAGAAGCAACAATAAAATTGCTGAATAAAAAGCCGACTGAGGTGAAAAAGACAAGTGCCCACACACCCAGTTGCGTCAACAAGCGCAACCAAAATTCTCGTAAATATCCAACTTCACTAAACCAGAAGATTTCTGCTGCTATGTGGGAAATGAAATCAAAAAACAGCCATAAACCTAACAGCAGGGAAATGAGTCTATAACTTCGTTTAAATAAGCCACTAGTCATCAGCCTATGACAATTGCATTACCCGACCCTTACTAAACAATCTTAACCATTAGCACCGATTCGCGATTTTACATTATTTAACTTCTACAATAACTTTGCTAACAGCAGTGTAAACCCAGGCACAACGTCTTCACCACTCAAAATTGCTGTAGCTGGATACTGGGTTATTGAACCATCCAGGCGATAAACCAAAGCTTGCTGATTTTGACACTCAATTAACCATCCCAACTTGACACCATTAGCTATATATTCCTCCATCTTTGCCTTGAGTTTTTCTAAACTATCGTTTTTAGAACGAATTTCAATCACAAAGTCGGGTGCTAGGTTGAGAAACTTGTCCTCTTGTTCATCCCAACCTTCGCTTAAGCGTTCTTTAGCCACAAAAGCTGCATCAGGGGAACGTACAGCAGCATTGGGTAATCTAAAACCCGTACTTGAACTGAAAACTTCACCTAAATCCTGATTTTCTACCCAATTAAGCAGATACGCTCCTGCCTTTATTTCTCTATTTCCAGAAATCCCCCCAGTCGGTGGCATAGTTTCTAGTGTTCCATCAGCATTACGTTCAAACTGAAGTTCTGGGTTTTGCGAACTCATGAGCATAAGTTCTTCATCGGTGACAGTATACAGAGACTGCACCTTGACTTTTTTGCTGTTCATGACAATGTCATCAAGCTTGATATACAGTTCAATTCTAGGCGTTGCTGAATTCTCGTCGTGAAATGACAAAATCACAATTCTCAAACACTAGAACACCGATTCACTAATCCCACGCAACCCGGTTTCTGTTACTGAGAAAACCGAAATTTCGTTGACTCAACGATGAAGTTACCGGGTTTTTTAGTCACATGCATGAATACTGAATCGGTGTTCTAGTTCCGGTGTGCCCTGTGTGCTTAAGAGTGCGAAACTCAACTCATACTGTCAACCATTAAGCCCATCCCCACCCTGTAGAGAGTGGGGAACTCCGTGGAATTATTTAACTACTGGAGCGTGGCGGTAACTGACTCGGCAGCAGTACTAGTCATTTAGCTAAACTGTTCGCCTGCATCTAGGTTAAACAACATTTGTAAAGTTTGCATACAGCGGCGTCTTGCCTCAACATCTTGCTGAGCTCGCAACTGTACCATTGGATCATGTAAAATTTTGTTAACAATTCCTTTTGTCAAAGCTTCGATAACTTCTTGATGTTTTTCAGCGAATTCTGAACCTAATCTCGACAAAGCTTTTTCCAGTTCTTGTTCGCGGATAGTTTCAACTTTATTCCGCAAACAGCTAATAGTCGTGACTGTTTCAAGCGATCGCCACCAAACATCAAAAGCTTCTGTCTCCTCTTCTAAAAGTCCTTCTGCTTCCTGCGCCATCTTGCGGCGACTCTCTTGGTTTTGTGCAACAACCGCCTTTAAATCATCCACATTAAACGCCTGTACGTTTGCCAATGTATTCACATCCGCATGAACGTTACGTGGCACAGAAATATCAATCAATGTCAACAGTCGGCTAGGTTCCAAAACCATCTCTAATTTAGCTCGGTCAAGAATCGGCTCTGTTGCTGATGTACTCGTAAACACTAAATCACTATCGGTTATTACTGTTATCATTTCCGAAAGCAAGCAAGTTTTGATCGGTTGTCCGGGGAACTGCTTTGCCAATTCCTCCGCCCGTCCGAGAGAGCGATTTAAGATACAAATTTGTTCAGCGCCTTTAGATAGTAGGTGCTGTACTAGCAACCGTGACATTTTGCCAGCACCCAATATTGCCACTCGACAAGCCGTTAAATTTTCTAATTTCATCTGCGCCAACTCCACAGCCGCCGAACTGATGGAGACTGCGCCAGTGCCAATGCTAGTTTCAGTGCGAACTCGTTTGCCTGCTGTAATGGCTTGTTTAAATAAGCGATTTAAAACTGTTTTTATACCGTTGTACTGTTGTCCTAGCTTGTGAGTGTTTTTCACTTGAGCCAAGATTTGACCTTCTCCCAAAACCAGGCTATCCAAACCAGCAGCAACACGCATCAAATGCATGACAGCATCTTGATGGAGTAAAACAAACAAATCTTGTCGTAAAGATATGACTGGTAGTTTACTGTGTTCACTAAGAAACTGAGTCACCTCCCGAATACCCTGTTCGGTTTCTTGAGCGACAATGTAAATTTCCAGACGGTTACAAGTGCTTAATATTGCGACTTCTTCAATATGAGGATAGCTGAGCAAGTGCGCGATCGCACCTTCAGTTTGTGGTTCTGGAATACTCAGTTTTTCCCGAACTTCTACTGGGGCTGTTTTATGGCTTAACCCCACCACTGCTATATTCATTTGCTAAATCTTAGTTACTAATTGGGAATAGGGAATCGGGAATTGGGAAAAGGGTAAAGGGTAAAGGAATATTGCGTTTGACACAATCGCGCAAATGTAAAGATAGCATCTCACAAAACTCAAAAGTCCAAACCAAAAGCATTTTGAATTTTGAATTTTGAATTTTGAATTCCTCCCTTCTCCCCTTTCCCAAAAATTTAGTGCAATTGCAATTCCTTAGGTTGTTTATCAAGCATGTGGATAGTGTCCACAAATCGGGCAGTACGCGATTGGTTGGAAATGACCAAGCTTTGAGTTCTTGCGCCTCCGTGGAAGAAGCGGACACCTTGCATGAGGTTACCAGTCGTAATTCCACAAGCCGCGAACAATACAGTTTCACCAGATGCTAGTTCATGAGCATCGTAGACCTTATCGGGGTCATTGATATTCATAGACTTCAACCGGTCGATGTTAGCTTCCTTGCTTTCGCCAATTAAACCAGTCTTGACGATCGCAGGATCGTAAATCAGTTGACCTTGGAAGTGTCCACCCAAAGCACGCATTGCGGCGGCGGAAATAACGCCTTCTGGGGCAGCACCAATTCCCATCAGGGCATGAATGTTAGTTCCAGCGAAACCACAAGATATGGCTGCGCCTACGTCACCATCAGAAATCAGCTGGACTCTCGCTCCTGCGTCCCGGATTTCTTTGATCAAGTCGTTGTGGCGTTCACGCTTCATCACCACAACAACAAGTTCGTCGATCGCTCTATCTAGACACTCAGCGAGAATCTTCAGGTTTTCAGTGGCAGATTTATCGATGTCCACCTTGCCCTTAGCCGCTGGGGGAGCTGCTAGCTTCTTCATGTAGAAGTCGGGAGCGGCAAATAAACCACCTTTTTGGGAAATTGCCAAAACAGCCATTGAGCCTGGTTGACCGTAAGCTACAAGGTTAGTACCTTCACAGGGGTCAACAGCGATATCAATTTCAATCAGTTCATCGGGGTTGCAAAAGTTTTTGGCATCTGGCTGGCTGCAAATACCAACTTCTTCCCCGATATAGAGCATGGGAGCATCATCGCGTTCGCCTTCCCCAATCACGATCCGACCGCGCATATAAATTTTATTCATTCGTTCCCGCATGGCTTCTACAGCCACTTGGTCAGCCGTATTTTTTTCACCTTTTCCCATCCAGCGTGCGGATGCGATCGCCGCTTGCTCGACGACTTCAATAATTTCTAACCCTAGTGTATTTTCCACAAACTCTGCCCTCTCGGTTGCTTGATTTTGCGTCGTTCCAGAAACCTGTTTCAGTTTTCAAGTCTACCAAAGGGCGGATACCTATGGGGATACCTATGGAAAATAGTATTAACTAGAGCCTATGTTAAGTTTTACTGCTAACGGCGGATATAAAGTCACACTTATGGCTACGGTAACCCCTAATATTTTGAGCCTCGTTCAGAGCAGTAGATATTATATCAGAAAATGACTACATTTACCATTTATCAGGAATAAGCTTAAGTCAAAATGAAGATTAGCCTACAACTGTAAACTAAAACTTTTTATGAAGGTATTAGAATCAACCCAGGAATTTATAGAACGCCATCCTCTTAGTTTTCTTTTCTTTATTTTAGGTACACTACTGATTCTTTTAGGAGTCACTGATAAGCTTAACTTACCAGTCTTCAAACAAATTGTTTCCAATGGAGATTATCGTTTAGCTTCCCTCGTGCTTGGTGTCATTTTTCTCCTTGTAACAATTTTTCTCTATTATCTTCCTCCTCAGGGAACAGCAGTTATTCCTAAAGAACTAAAAAAGACTTTTTATGAGCGTGAAAATAGCCTGAGCCCTACTCAGCAGCAAATTCTTAATTTTATCAAAAGACGAAACCGGAACAGTAATTCGAGCATACAACAAGAGATACTTGAGCAGGAGTTCAAAGGCAGAAGTGGAGCAGAAATATTCTTCCGACTAGAACAACTCTATTTACTAGGATTTTTGGAGAAACAAGAAAATGGTACATCGTCAAATGGTATTCCTCGTTTTATATATCGATTATCTTCTAAATACCGCAAAGAAATAGGTAAACGAGACTAACTAGAAACGGTAAAGTTTCTGAGTGGCAAACAACCACTAATGTCAAATTTATAAATTCCTCCACAGCCTCTAAAGCTTGTAGCATCGCTTTCTGAAGTTCTGTTAAAGATGTAACACCAATGATGTTCATGCCCTCGTAGAGTCCGTCAAATATCAGAGTTTTTTGACAACGATCTATTTGTAAACAGGACTTACGCACGAACAACGTAATCATAGTCCGCAGCGACCGGAGGGAAGCAATCGCAACCCACTGTTTTTAGTAGCGCGTGCGTAAGTCCTAGTAAAGTGGGTCAATTCTATTCATAAGTAAAAGTTACCAAAAAATTATAGAAATTTCTGGCGAACTTTACCTGAAATTGAGCTGAGTTTCGCTGTATCTACTATTGCCAACTCATTTTATGCCTGATGACGTGAAAGTGACGGAGAAATTTATATGTCAATTGAAATATTAATAGCATTGTCTTCTTATCTTTTGGGTGTCGTTATCCAATGGGTTGGATTTAGACAAAAATTAAGGGAATTAGACGAATACACAAATTTTCCTATAGTTTGGGCTGCAAAAATAGTCACAATGATAGGTTGCTTTCTGGAAGCTTTGACATGGCCTTATAGTCTGATTTTAGAAAATGAACTTATTTTAGAGAAAGAGAATACTAAGTAAAAAAATCTATTATTTGACGTAAAATCCGTATCAAGATGCACTCAAAGAGCCTGCCTCCGCAGGCGTAAGTCTCGTGTAGCCTTAAGCTTCTGGGCTAAGGGCAAATAAACTGCATTTTTAGGTTACTAATCTCTATTTGTGCCAGCAATGAATTAGGCTAAAGACAGATGAATCATGATTGATTTACAAAAATAATCTTACAGATATTATGTTGAATTTTCTTAATACTCTCCTAAATCGCCATCCACAAGCCGTTAAAGCCAATGTGGAAATCTACACTTGGCAAACTTGCCCATATTGCATCCGCGCCAAGATGCTGTTGTGGTGGAAAGGTGTCAAGTTTACAGAATACAAAATTGATGGAAATGAAGCAGCCAGAGCAAAAATGGCAGAACGTGCGAATGGACGCCGGACGGTTCCGCAAATTTTTATTAACAATCAGCACATCGGCGGTTGTGATGACCTTTATAAGCTAGACACGCAAAGTCAGTTAGACCCCCTTCTTGCTCAATCGGCTGTTTAGCTGCTCACCGATAAGAATATGCTCATCGAGTATTCAGAATATCTCATACATCGTCAATGGATGAGTCGCGCCTTAGAGTTAGCGCAAATAGCCGGTGATGCAGATGAAGTTCCTGTCGGTGCTGTTGTGATTGATTCGTCTGGAAGTTTAATTGCAGAAGGAGAAAATAGGAAAGAACGTGACAATGACCCGACAGCGCACGCAGAAATTATTGCTATTAGAACAGCTGCTCAAAAGTTACAAACTTGGCGTCTGAATCAATGTACCCTTTACGTCACTCTGGAACCGTGTCCAATGTGTGCAGGTGCTATTGTACAGGCACGTATAGGACTTCTAGTTTACGGCGTGGACGACCCCAAAACTGGTGCCATTCGTACCGTTGCTAATATACCCGATAGCGCTGCTTCCAATCACCGCTTGCGTGTCATTGGGGGTATTTCAGAATCCTCCTGTCGTCAGCAATTACAAGCTTGGTTTGCCAATCGACGACATTTTTCTAACTAACGGACAGAGGTAAAACTGTCCAACAGACGCTACACAAGTCACGGAAGAAAACCTACGGTGTAATTAACAGAGTTTTGAATGTATTCAACCTAACAGCCAGTCGCCACCGTCATGATTGAGTTAAACTCTTCCTCCGATACTTCCTGTAATGATCCAGCTACTACAACAGAAAATACCAAGGTGGCTCACATTAGAACCTCTGAGATTTCTCCTTGGTTAAGTCCTGTGGTGTATTTCTTGGGAGGTCATGTTGTTCTACCATTTTTCTTTGGACGTATTAAAGTCACTGGACAAGAAAATCTTCCTAAAACTGGTCCTGTTATCCTTGCTCCTACGCATCGAGCACGTTGGGATTCGTTGCTATTACCTTATGCAGCAGGTCGCTGTGTCACTGGACGAGATTTGCGATTCATGGTCACTATCACTGAATGCCAAGGGTTGCAAGGCTGGTTTGTTCGACGCTTAGGGGGGTTTTCTGTAGATCCTCAACGCCCCTCAATTACGACTCTGCGTCATAGCGTTGAACTCCTTGAACAAGCAGAAATGTTGGTTATTTTTCCAGAGGGGGGTATTTTTCGCGATCGCAAAGTTCAACCGTTAAAACCAGGAATTGCTCGTTTAGCTTTGAGTGCTCAATCCAATCATCCTGGATTAGACATAAAGATTGTACCCGTCGGCATCAATTACAGCGAACCTTACCCGACATGGGGTACAGATGTGAGTATTCACATCGGATCTTCAATAAAAGTCGCAGATTACGCTAAAGGCTCGTTAAAACAGGATGCCAAACGTCTGACTGGTGATTTGGCAATAGCACTCCAAAAATTAAGCTATCAGGAATTAGAAATCACTCCTCGTGCATTTGCAGAAATTGCAAATAGTTAACCTAATGTGCAGTTTTGTGACACACTTGCTGATTGTTTGGGTAATTTCAGTCAATTTCTAAATCCTCTCAAAAATCATCGGTGATGTTAATACTAACCTGAATATCTGCAAGCAGACTGGAGTCGGCTATGTCAAGTATAGTTTTGATGCTTTGTTGATCACTTGACAATCAAAGTTGAAAAATCACCAGAATTTGTGCGTTCGTTCATAGCGGTAATTTAGTCGGTAGTATGCAGAAGCTATGGGAACCTGATTTTATTGATGTTCAGTCTAAATCAGAGAAGCCGAATGATAAAGCTTTGTTTTGTCAAAGTTCAAAACAGAGTTAAGATACCCGAAGTTTCCATAACTGTTTTTTAGTTATCTTTCTAAATGACCTCATGAACTTCTGTGCAACCGTTCCTATACTTCGCTTGACTGCCTTAGCAGTGATAGCAGCACTGAATTTGTTATCACCTGTTAATGCTCAAGTACAGCTACCCACTGGCTCTAGCCAACCACAACCCATAGATCCGAACGATCCAAACAACCTCCGTCCGACAGCACAAAATAACAGCCTGTTGAGCCTTGACGGAGGGAAGCGTCTGATGACAGAAGCAAGTAATGCAGTTTCTTCCCAAAACTACGACACAGCCGCAAAGAAACTTCAAGAAGCACGAGCTGTCTTTAATCAGCTCTCTAATTTTTATCAAGAACTAAATTCTAGTTTTTCTGGAATTGACAATAGAGTTGCTGATGCTCAACGCAAAAAAGCGCTGGAAACTGCCCAAATGCGAGATGAAGCCACCTACCAGCTAGCATTGGTACATAGAGCGCAAAACAAGCCAGAATTAGCTGTACCGTTACTTGTGCAAATCGTTAAGAGTCAAAACCCAACACGTGATTTAGGTAAAAAAGCTTATCAGCAGTTATTAGAATTGGGTTTCGTGGATGCTCCTTTTTCTAGGGGAGGTAGCAGCGCGTCCTCTTCACCTTCTCCTTCTGCCTCTCCTTCTTCCTCTCCTCAAAAGAACCCTCAAAAGAAATAATCAAATTGCCTCCGTCGTTTGCTCACCACTGCCTCTAATCCCTAGTTGTCATTCAGCCGAGTGATCGGATGAGATTATTGGGGGTGGTGAGATGTTCTTATACTGCTGAGTTATAGAATTGTGTCCCTCATAAGGAAATTGCACGCCAAGCAAAGCGTGTCAGTAAAACATATTTTGAATTGCTCAAAGACGGGAGGAGTTACAATCCCTATTAGGGATTGAGAAAATCAGGAATTGCGATGATAAGTCCGCAGCAAGTAGAGGAAATGATTAAGGTAGAACTGCCAGACGCCCTAGTTCAAGTACAAGACTTGACTGGAGGCGGTGATCACTATCAAGTGACAGTCGTTTCATCGCAGTTTGCAAATAAAGGACTGGTACAACAGCACCAGTTAGTTTATGGTGCGCTTAAAGAAGCCATGTCTAGTGAAGCGATTCATGCTTTAGCACTAAAAACGTATACCCCCGATGCTTGGCAAAACAATCATTAGTCATGAGTCATGAGTCATTTGTTAGGACTAATGATGCAAGGCAAAAGACAACATCAGCAATTAAACTAAAAGCAAATCAGGAAACAAAAAGACGATGACGCCAGAACTCAAAGAGCGAATTGATAATTTGCTACAACAAAACAAAATTTTGGTTTTCATGAAGGGAACCAAGTTAATGCCTATGTGTGGCTTCTCTAACAACGTCGTCCAAATCCTAAATACATTGGGAGTTCCTTTCGAGACAGTTAATGTTTTGGATGACTACGAAATCCGTCAAGGAATTAAAGACTATTCCAACTGGCCAACAATTCCTCAAGTCTACATCAACGGTGAATTCGTTGGTGGTTCAGACGTCCTCATTGAACTGTACCAGAAAGGCGAATTGCAGCAAATGGTAGAAGTCGCACTCGCTTCTTAAGAGTTAGTTCTTAGCAAAGACAGTCCTGAGTGCTGGGTTTTGAGTAACCAGTGAGGTGATTAATCAACTCACTTTTTACTCACGACTCGTTACTCAGGACTGTTTTGCTGTAATTGTAAAGAAATATGTCCAAAAGTTCTCACGCTGCCATGCAAATAATTGGGTTGTGATATAATCATCTGCATTGACGTACGGGTACTATTGATAACAAAAGTCAGATATTAATAGTAATCCGGTTGTAGTTGCGTCATTGTGAAGTTTGAAACATCGTGCAAGTAGCGATTAGCCTCCTCTTCTAAGCGATGAATCAGATAAGGTTCAATGGCGTTACCGTGTTGCAGTGCGGCTATATAGCCATCCAAATACATCCGCATATCATCCATGCGATAACCGCGATTCCACAACTCGACGAAGGCGTCAGTTAGTCTTTGGTAATAGCGAATGGTTTGTGTGTCTTGGAGCATAACTGCTGTTGGAAAACTATCTGGAATAGAGGATTGTAATTTATTCGAGTTCAAATGGGAAGCCTTACTTTTAGTTTGGCATTCACTAAAAGACGACATTCCCTCCTAAAGGAAATCTCTAGAGCAGCTACAGATTATCTCGATCCTATTCCATAAAACGGGGAATATGATTATCCGGTAAGTTATTGTTATAATTTCCTTAACCAATAACCTAACTGCCTTGGAAAGTGTGAGTACCAATCTGTACCACGATATCGGATATGGTTTGACTGCAAATTTGAAGATTTTTTTGGTAAAGGTTAGCTTATTGAATGGCACTCCTTCGTTAAATAGCACCCAGTGTAAGGCAGGGTTTGTAATCAAAAGCATTTTTGCCAAGTCTAACAAAAATTTAAGAATATTACTAAATTGGCTTTGGGCAAGCCATTAATTAAACGCCTTGCCAGTATTGTTATTAGTAAATATGAATCCAATAGCAATTGAGGTAACAAGGATTACAAAACCTAAGACATAGGCTTTGTTACCTTGAAATTCATATACGCTAAGGGGTCTTGCCACCGTGGGTTCGGTTTGTATTGAAATCGTTGAGGGAAATCCCCATCTGAGGTCATTGCTTGGCTGGCACTTGCAACAACTGGACTATCGGGTGCATCAAGCCGCGAGTATTTATCAAGCCAGAGAAGTGTTTTTAAGCCATCAACCAACATTAGTTATTCTTGATGCCGACTTACCTGATGGTGATGGCATTGAATTCTGCCGTTGGTTACATCGTCAACAACAGCCTCTCATTCTAATGCTATCTGCTCGTAATAATGAAGTTGATATCGTCGCTGGTTTAAAAGCGGGAGCAGATGATTACCTTTGTAAACCTTTTGGTATGCAGGAATTTCTTGCACGGGTTGAAGCACTTATTCGTCGTAAGCGCACACCTGTTGCACCAGCTTATTTAGATTATGGTTCCTTGCAAATTGATTTGGTACAGCGTCGCGTTCGCTTTCAAGGAGAGTTTATCGATTTAACACCTCAGGAATTCAGTTTGCTCTACGTTTTAGCACAAGCTGGAGGAGTCCCTTTAAGTCGATCAGAACTGTTACGCCGTGCTTGGCCTGATGCTATAGATAATCCACGTACCATTGATACTCATGTTTTATCATTACGGAAAAAAGTCGAATTAGACCCCCGTCAACCTAGTTTAATTCAAACTATTCGCAATGTAGGATACAGATTTAACATGGAAATTTTAAATGCTAATATTTCACACTCACCAACAAAGTTACCAAAAGAAAGATTCAGCAATCAACGTTCGACGCTGAGTACTCAGCGGTGAAGGAGGAATAGGGAAAATTCAAAATCGCGCAGCGTTGCGAGTGTTTGCGCAGCGCCCCCAAAGGGGCTAGCGAAGCAATCTCAAAATTCAAAATCCAAATTCATCTTGGGCTTTTGCTTGCGTTAAGTTTTCTTTTAAGTTAACCCAGCTGATTTCAGACGCGTCTTGATTGACAAGTAAGCGACCTTGCTGTAAGTACAACAGCCGTGTGCAAAACTTCTCAGCTAACTCTAGCTGGTGATTTACCATAAAAACTGTTGTTTGATAATTTTGAGGAAGCTGGCTGAAAATTTCCACCAGACGCTCAGCCTTATCTATATCTAAAGCAAAGGTTGGTTCATCTAGCAATAAAATTTTCGGCTGAATAACTAACGCACGGGCGATCGCCACAAGCTGTTTTTGACCTGCAGAAAGTTGCACCTCAGTCCGCGTTAGCCATTCATCTGGAATTTGCAACTGTTCTATCCAGTGACTCACGCGTTGCTCAATTGTTTGTTTGGGGACACCACGCAAAACTAGGGGGTAAGCCAATGCTTCTTGCACAGTCATTCCCAATAGCTTGGACTCTTGGGGTACCAGTGTTACAATAGAGCGTAGTTGCAACACAGGAATTTGAGCATACTCCTGAGCTTCCAAATAGATTTTACCGCTTGTGGGTGTACTCAGACGGTTCAGCAGGCGCAATAAATGAGTTTTCCCGGCTCCAGATGGTCCGACAACGGCAACACGTTCTCCTTCCAAGACTTCAAAGGAAATATCCTGTAAAATTGGATATCCTGCTTGGTTAGCCTTAATCTGGGTTTTCAAACTGGCAAAAAGACTGACTTGTTCCAAGCGCAGTTGTGGTTTAAGGGTGAATTTTCCCGTCTGCGCATCTTGTTGAGTTTCCAAATTAAACCTTTGTGTAAGAATTGTCCTTTGAGTTTCACTCGAAATCCCTACAGGGAAATTAGCTCATTCAAAAATGATTTTGAATTTTGAATGAGCGCGCAGCCAGAGTCATCGGTTGCTGACTTTGTATGACACTTTAAGTTATCTTGCCCAGTGATAAAGCTGTGGCGATCGCCCAGCCATCAACCAATAGCAAAAATAGCGTCAAAACAAGTAAAATTAAATACATCCACGGTTGTGCTAAGGGATAGACATCTGTTGTATCTATCCCTGTTTTATCTTGCACAAGTTTTACCAGACGGGCAAACCCGACTACACGCATGGGTAGTAAATAAGCTTTTCTTTCTGGAGTCAGGAAGTAATAAACGATCCCTCCTTGACCAGTTGTGCGGGGTTTTAACTCTTTAATTTCAGACCAAGGTAAAGACCAGCCTTTGCGGAAAAAACGCGGTACCCACTGAGGATAAGTCACTTGAATTCCCTCGTTATCTACAATAACGCGTTCACTCAACGCTGCATACAGGGCAATAAAACCCACGATAATTCCCACCCATAACAATGTTGGTGGTACGGGTGCGGCTGTTACTTGGGACAGAAAAGGTAATGGTGTAGTCAGCGCCACATACAGACACAAAAGTGTGATTCTAATCAAAGGAGAGAGTCGAAAAACAGAAGATGAGTTATCAGTTGAGTTTGCTGTCACGGCTCTATCATGATCGTTGTACTTTCAATCAATACTAACTGGTAATGATAGAGCCACAGTTGTTAGTGTTTGCGACTCTTGTTCTCAAGCGTTGCTAGATCCAAACCTAGCCAACAACTCTTCTCGGGAGAATTCCAACAACAAGCGGCTATACTCTTCTGGTGGTAACTGTATTAATGCTTCAACCACTCCCAACAGTTCTGCATCCAGAGTTCCAAACCGGACTCTCAGCAAATTTTCTACAACTAGGCGTTGTCCTTCTTGTCGTCCTTCTTGTCGTCCTTCTTGTTGTCCTTCTTGGAGTGTAGCTTCGCGCCATTCCAAATACGCTTGTGACAAGTTCATAATTAACTCCTGATCATCTTCAGTTAAATTTCTTTGATTAATTACAGTGATACGCCAACTCGTAAGCAGTTGTTGGACGTTCTGACGTCAAGGATTATTTCTCGCAAGTGCAAGTAATTCACTAACGGCTTGGCGCTGGGTTTCTCCTTTACCTAAAATCCTTAGCTCAAACAAAAAGAAGCCCCACAT
>NZ_QMEA01000310.1 GCF_012912105.1 Brasilonema sp. UFV-L1 | reverse complement strand
GGTGACTGTCCGGCTTAGTTCAACAGCTTTACGCCAATAGAAGTGATGCAGCAGATATTTTCTGTTGCTAGTTTATTTTGGGTCGCTTACCTATTCACTCAAGGAATGCCAACTCAACTGCTAGAACCAACCAATTTTCCCAAAGTTCTCTACATGGGTATTGCGGGTAATTTGCTTCCCTACTTACTCTATCTATGGGGTATCCAACGCGTACAAGCCCAACGTGCAGTCATCATCGCTACTATTGAACCCGTAATTGCAGCAGTGCTGGCTTGGGTTTGGTTTGGGCAAACATTAACGGCAATGCAAATCATCGGGGGTGGACTTATCTTAGTGGCAATTACTTCATTACAACTGACAAAATCCAAGGCTCAGAATTAATTGCAACAGTCCGTTAACTACTTACAAAAGACGCAAAGCAGTATCAACCAGTATAGCAGCACAACTCCAGGGTGGGATAACCGTATTCGCCTTCATCGAACAGTTGTTGAGAACTGGCGAAAGCCATTGCAATAAGAACAATCAACAGGAAAACAGTTATGCTTAATGCCACAGTCAATCATCCAAACAATGCTTTAACAAGCTCTAATCAAAAAAGTTTCGGCTTAATCAAAACTTTGATTAACGGTGTGTGGTACAACGACATCTCTGACACACCCGAGTTGCAAAAGATACGCCAGCAGGAAAAGCAACATTGGTTTCGCAATTGGGTAACAGCCGATGGCTCATCGGGATTTTTGGCACAAGCCGGACGTTACCACCTCTACGTCAGCTATGCTTGTCCTTGGGCACATCGAACAATTCTGTATCGGCAACTGAAGGGATTGCAGAATGTGATTTCGATGTCAGTAGTGCATCCCCGTTGGGCTGGAGCAAACGGCTGGGAGTTTGGTGAGCCAGTTGCGGTGGGCGGGTCTCCCGGCATAAGCAAACTGGCGAACCCGAAGGGTGACACACCAATGAGCACTGTGGATCATGTCGCAAACAGACGTTACCTCTACGAAGTTTATCAGGCAGCAAAACCAGATTTTACAGGCAAAGTGACGGTTCCAGTCCTGTGGGACAAGAAAACCTCAACAATCGTCAACAACGAATCTGGCGAAATTATTCGGATGTTAAATTCCGCCTTCGATGCTTGGGGAGATGCTTCTGTCAATTTTTACCCGGATAACCTGCGTTCGGAAATCGAAACAATGAACGCATTCGTACTCGACAAGGTTTGCAATGGCGTGTACAAGGCAGGGTTTGCCAGTACTCAAGAAGCTTATGACAAAGCAGTTCAAGAGCTATTTCAGGCGCTAGATACACTTGATGTGCGTTTGTCTCAACAACCGTATCTGTTGGGCGATCGCATTACAGAGAGTGACTTGCATCTGTTCTGTACGCTCTGTCGCTTCGATGCTGTCTACTATGGTGCTCTCAAATGTAATCTCAAACGCTTGATTGATTACCCGGCACTCTCTGCCTACACAGGGCGTATTTACAATCTACCATCTGTAGCAGCGACTGTGAAGATGAACCATATCAAACAGCACTACTATGATGACTTGAAAGCTGGAAATCCGGTGATTGTTCCAGTTGGACCTGCAATTGATTTGGGCAACAAAGCTGATGTAGTTTGGCATTGAACCCGCTGCACGAGCGAGAATCTTCACTCCGGGCTGTGGTTGCTGAATGCAAGCGGGAGCAACGCCGGGGAGAACGTGCTGCCCGACGGGTTGTATTGTACTTTAAGGAATGAGGGAAAGCCGCTTACTTCACCGGATTGTACATTCCATCGCTCTCATTTAACCGCCAACCTAGCCCGCTGGGGTCTCTAGAGCGACACCACCTTTCAAAATCGCTTGGGCTACGACTTGTACGTATATGAGCCAAGCTTGCTGCATCAACTCCCAATCTTTTTGCCAAATTTTCTTGGGTGTAGGACTGAAGTTGTACCTCTGTTGGGAAATGGTTATTGTAAGGAAAACCTTGCCTCCTGCTTGTATTTCTGTTGCGCTGCATCTGCACAAGTGCTGCTTCCAGTTGCGCCAGTTTTGTTGCCATAGCTTCTAGCCGCTGCTCTAGGTGCTCCACGGATTTTGATGGTGCATCGCTCTTCCCTTGACGTGATTCTAGTTTTTCTAGCCTAAGCACAAGCTGCTTAACTGTTTCACTATCCGACCCAATATCGCTATCTAAATCGCTATCAATTGCTGATAGCAATGAGTGCAAACCTTTCTGGATGGCAGTTGTATGCCCCTGTCTGTGTAACTGTGATAGCTCCTTTACGTATGGAATCAGCGCAGTTGGCACGCGGATCATCTGGCTTTTTGGGGTCTTTTGATTTTTGTCGGACTTCTGCACAGGCATCTTGATATCAATATCGATATCTAATTCGCTATCGATATTATTTTAGGTGATGATGAGCGCTTCGGTGTCCTATCAGAATAAGCGTTCATCACTCATGGAGTGTCTAGAGTCTCCCTCTTAGGCGTACCGTACAAATAATGGTCATGTTCGCTCGACCAGTCTGAATGTGCCTTCGCTACTTTTACGCCAAAATCGGGTTTTCCCATCAGTTAAATGTTAAGTAATATTTCGCGCTCCAGTATCAGTAACGCTGCCAAAAGTCTCGTTAGGTCCGGTTCCTACGCCCACTATAAGGCACATTCAACAAATCAATAGCCCGCTTCTTCGCCGCTTCCCCTCGGCGGTCATAGCGGCTTGTGGTGCTAGGTGACGCATGACCCGCCAACTGAGATACTGTTACAATGTCCGCGCCTGCATCTAATAAATTGCTAATAAAAGTTCTTCGCAGGTCATGTGGCGAAAACTCCTCTACACCTGCTTGTTCGCCCCTTCGCCGCAACGCCTTCAGTACCCCCTGTTCGCTCATTCGCCTCTTGATAATTTCTTTTGCTTTAGTTAAAGGATATAGCAATGGTCCTCTTTCAAAGCCACGTACCGCCAACCAATCTTGAACTGCTTTTATACCAGACTCAGGTAAGTATACAATCCTCGCTTTTCTGCCCTTAGCCGAGCGAATTGTTATTGCCTTACTGCGTAAATTCACATCCTTGAGGTCGAGATGTGTTGCCTCACTTCGCCGCAGTCCAACCATTAACACTGCTAGCAGTGCTGCATCCCTTCTCCCCACTGCCGTGTTATCCTGGATACAAGCATCTACCAGAGCAGCTATTTCCTCAGCATCGAGCAAACGCCCTTTGAGCAAACTTTTGCCCCGCACGGATTCGATATCGACCGCGCGGTCGTAGTCTTCGGCTGACATTAACCCTAGCCGCCATGCCTCTTTTAACGTTCTCCTGAGCGCACACAGCATCTTGTTAGCCATTGCGGGACTGTACTTTTCCATTAGCACTGACCTAACCGCAGCGGTATACTGATAACGCAACTTTGACCAATCGAGAGTACTTGCATCACAAGTGCCATTGGTTAACAGTTGGGCGATCGCATTGAGCGCCTCCCGCATCGTGCGCCGAGAACCCTCACCTAAAGAAGCCAAATATACCTCCGCCGGATGCATAGTTAATGGCAAAGGTATTGTTAAAACGAGCGATTCTGGATTGGGGACTGAACGGGCTGCGTTCTTTTTCACGGGCAATAAGAGAGGTAATTTCAAACTCCTCCTCTACCAAATGCTATAGCACTACACCGTTCATTAAAACAAGCGTCCAAATTGGACAGGACGTGTCCCGAACAGCTAGGATACGCTTACCGCGCTTGTTTTTCGCCTAGTTCTCGAAGTGTCTTTTGACTTACTGTCAGACTCAGCCGAAACCAAATCAGACAGCATAACCACAAGTGGACTGTTAATCCCGGTTTTGTAAAACTCATGTCGTCGTATACCCCATCCGCCGGGAGCGGTGGGGATGTAAGGCGGACAATGACGAAAGCATCCCCGACCAATGTTAACTGTCGGTTAACGAGGAAGTGGGGTGTTTGAGGAATTGTCTCTCTCCGGGTTGGGTAACGAGTCAATAAGCTCCTCAACCACTTGAGTCATAGTCTTGTCAGCGTGAACCGCATATAACTGTAATTTATTGAAGCGACGTGAAGACATCCTTAATCTTAATTGCTTGTCTTTCATGATGGTTACACAATGGATACATATTCATGTTAGCATGAACCGAGTCAAGCAATTAAGGAGGTGATAACGTAGTGCTGGTTTTAGAATACAAAGTGAAAGGTAAACGACAGCAGTATCAAGCTATTAATGAAGCTATTAGAACTACTCAATTCATCCGTAACAAAGCGATTAGATATTGGATGGACGGCAGGAGTGAGTCCAAGATTGATAAGATTGCTCTAAATAACTATTCAACAGCACTGCGTAAAGAATTTGGATTTGTTAAAGACTTAAATTCAATGGCTTGTCAGTCTGCAACAGAAAGAGCATGGCTTTCGATAAGTCGATTCTATGATAATTGCAAGTCTAAGAAGCCTGGAAAGAAAGGTTTTCCTAGATTTCAAAAAGATAACCGTTCAGTCGAGTATAAGACTAGCGGCTGGTCATTGCATCCGACTAAAAGACGTATCACCTTTACAGATAAAAAAGGGATTGGTGAAGTCAAGCTACTAGGGAAGTGGGACATTCACACCTATCCTGTCAAATCCATTAAACGAGTTCGATTAGTTCGTAAAGCAGATGGTTACTATTGTCAATTTGCAGTTGACATTGAAGTAAAGACTGAACAGAGAACGGCTGATGGTGAACTGGGGCTTGATGTTGGGTTGGAATTTTTCTATTCTGATTCCAATGGACATCATGAAGAGAATCCTAGGTTTCTTCGCAAAGCAGAGAAAGCCATTAAACACGCTCAACGTCAGATATACAAGAAAGAAAAAGGTAAAAATCAACGACGAATAGCTCGACGGAGATATGCAAAGAAGCATTTAAGAGTAAGTAGACAGAGGACAGAGCATTCTAAGAGATTGGCGCGAACCTTATGCAAAGCTAACGCTTTAGTCGGCTACGAAAACTTGAATGTCAAAGGCATGGTACAAAATCACTGTTTAGCGAAGTCCATCAATGATGTAGCTTGGACACTATTTCGTCGTTGGTTGGAATATTTTGCTGCAAAGTTTGGTACTACAGTTGTTGCCGTCAATCCTAGGATGACATCTCAAAAATGTTCAGATTGTGGAGCAATTGTGAAAAAGTCTCTTTCAACCCGTACCCATAAATGTAGTTGTGGATGTGAGATGCAAAGAGATGTCAATGCAGCGATAAATATTCTGAATCTTGCAAGGCAAGGTAGGGATGGGCAATCCCGAACAAACGCTACAGGAGTTGAAACCGCTACTCTACTTGGTGCAAGCCTGGTAGAGCAAGTTCTGACGTAGAATGTAGAATCCCCACCGATGACTCCGTTAGGCAGGGTGGGGAGTGTCAAATCTTGGATAGCGTAAATACTCTTCTATCCAGTTCTTTTCTTCTCCATAAGTTTTTGCAACACAACCGTGCCATTCGCTTATGAGCCAGTATATTCCCAGTAATTTCTCTACGGCTACTGAAGAAAAACTCAATTCTTCTGAAGAAGTAGAAGTTTTCGTCTTTCCCACATCTTTTGCCCAGCAGCGGCTATGGTTTCTCGACCAGCTAGCACCGGGCAATCCATTTTACAATGTGTCAACAGCACTTCGCCTGACAGGTTCCCTCAACTTAGCAGCACTACAGGGGACATTCAACGAAATTGTACGCCGCCACGAAACCTTACGCACGACGTTTGTTATGGTAGAGGGGCAACCCGTGCAGGCAATATCTCCTACCTTAACCATACCCCTTCCCATAATAGACCTACGCAATCTCGAAAGCCAAGAACGCGAAACACAAGCGCGGCAACTAGCAACCGAAGAGGCTCAACGTCCTTTCAATCTAACCACCGGACCATTGCTGCGAGTGACGCTGCTACAAGTGGATGAAGTAGAATATGTGCTGTTGCTGAATCTACATCATATTGTTGCCGATGGCTGGTCTATTGGAGTGCTAATTAAAGAACTGGGGGCACTCTACACAGCTTTTGTAGAGGACAAGCTTAACTCCTGCCCAGACGCTACGCGTTGGGGCAGCCTGTCCGCAGGACTTACACCCCTAAAGGAACTACCCATCCAGTATGCGGATTTCGCCCAATGGCAGCGCGAGTGGCTACAAACAGTAGGGACGCAAGACTTTTCGCCGCTACAAACTCAGTTAGCTTACTGGCAAAAGCAATTGAACGGTGTCTCGGTGCTGAATTTCCCTACCGACCGACCAAGACCAGCAGTGCCAACATACAGGGGAGCAAAAAAATTTCTAGAACTACCGCAATCTTTGAGTCAGGCACTAGAAGCACTTAGCCACCAAGAAGGCGTTACGTTGTTCATGACACTGCTAGCAGCTTTCCAAACGTTGCTCTATCGCTACACGCAGCAAGAGGATGTTACAGTAGGTTCACCTATTGCCAATCGCAGTCGTAGCGAAATAGAAGGGTTAATTGGTTTTTTTGTCAATAGCTTGGTGCTGCGAACTGATTTGTCAGGCAACCCGACATTTCGGGAACTGTTGAATCGAGTGCGAGAGATAACCTTGGGAGCCTATGCTCATCAGGACTTGCCTTTTGAAAAGCTGGTGGAGGAACTGCACTGCCTGAGAGATTTAAGTCGCCATCCCTTGTTCCAAGTTGTATTTAGCCTGCAAAACACTCCTATTGAAGCGCTAAAGCTACCTGGGTTAACGCTTTCGCTGTTCGAGTTCGACAGCCAAACCGCAAAGCTTGATTTGGAGTTTCACCTGTGGCAGGACTTGGAAAGTCTTAAAGGACAAGTGGTGTATAGCACGGATTTATTTGATGATGCCACCATTACCCGGATGATAGGACATTTCCAAACACTGCTAGAAAGTATTGTCACTGATCCACAACAGCACCTAACAGACTTGCCTTTACTGACTGCGCTCCAAAGGCAGCAATTATTGATTGATTGGAATAATACCAGCACAGATGAGCCACAAAACAAGTGTTTTCATCAGTTATTTGAAGCGCAGGTGGAGCAAACTCCTGATGCCATAGCAGTAGTTTTTGTTGACGTTCAGAGCGCTTCTACTCGTAGAGTACACAAGCAGTTAACCTACCGAGAACTAAATATCCGAGCTAACCAACTTGCACATCACCTGCAACAACTGGGGGTAGCCCCGGATGTTTTAGTTGGCATCTGCGTAGAGCGTTCTTTGGAGATGATAGTCGCAATATTAGGCATCCTCAAGGCGGGTGGAGCATACCTGCCTTTAGATCCCACCTATCCTCAGGAGCGTCTTAACTTCATGCTAGAAGATGCTCAAGTAACAGTCTTGTTAACTCAGCAACAATTCTTTGAACAATTCTTTGAACGTTTGGGGAAGACTTCGGTATCTGTAGTTTGCTTATCTGTAGTTTGCTTATCTGTAGTTTCCTTGGATAACGATAAAGAAGCAAATGCCCACGGATCTGCTTTGCACTACACTTCCCAAAGCCAGGAAAATCTAACCAGTAGTGTAACACCTGACAACCTAGCTTACGTTATCTACACCTCTGGCTCAACAGGAAAGCCTAAAGGCGTTTTGCTCCCGCACCGAGGACTGTCCAACTTAGCACAAGCTCAGATTTCGGTTTTCAACTTGCAACCTCCTCACCGCATTCTGCAATTCGCATCATTAAGTTTCGATGCCTCAATTTTTGAGATTGTCATGGCACTGCAAACAGGAGCAACTCTTTATTTAGCAAAGAAAGAATTTCTTTTACCCGGACAAGCTTTAATCCAACTACTGCGCGAAAAAGCTATTACTCACGTCACCCTTCCACCAGCCGTGTTGGCAGTCCTACCAAAAGAATCACTTCCTGCATTGCAAACTATCATTTGTGCAGGTGAACTCTGTTCTGAGGATATTATAAAACGTTGGTGGAACTCTGGTCGTCGGTTTTTTAACGCTTATGGACCGACGGAAGCAACTGTTTGGTCAACCGTTGCAGAAATGAGTGCTATGAGTGAAAAACCACACATTGGTCGTCCTATTGCTAACACTCAAATCTATATATTAGATAAGCATTTACAACCTGTACCAATCGGAATTCCTGGCGAATTATATATCAGTGGTGATGGACTGGCGCGAGCTTACCTCAACCGTTCCGAATTAACTGCTGAACAATTTATTCCCAATCCTTTTAGTGATAAAGAGGGAACGCGACTTTACAAGACAGGTGATTTAGCTCGTTATCGAGCAGATGGTAATATTGAATTTTTAGGTCGCATCGACAATCAGGTAAAAATTCGTGGATTTCGCATCGAGTTGGCAGAGATTGAAAAAGTACTGAGTCAGCATCAAAGCGTGCAAAAAGTAGTAGTCATTGCTAAAGAGAATGTATCTGGTGATAAGTACTTGGTGGCTTATATTGTTCCTAACTTAAAGCAGGCATTAACAACCATTGAACTACGTGAATTCTTAAAAGAAAAATTACCAGAATACATGCTGCCAAGAGCTTTTGTCCTGCTAGATTCTCTGCCACTAACGGCTCATGGCAAAGTGGATCGCTTGGCGCTAGAAACGTTGAATACTCCCACTAATATCTCAACAGATAAAGCCTTTATTGCTCCTCGTACTCCAACCGAGTCAACATTAGCAAAAATCTGGGCTGAAGTCCTTAACATTGAGCGTGTGGGTATTTACGACAACTTCTTTGACTTAGGAGGAAATTCGCTGCTGGCTGTACGCCTCCTAGAGCGGATAAACAAGCAATTTGAGCGTGATTTGTCACTATCTACCCTGTTTTTAAATCCAACAATTGAAAATTTAGCAACTTCTTTATGCCAAGAAACAGATTCTCTGCCTTGGTCTCCCTTAGTTGCGATTCAGCCTACTGGTTCAAATCCACCTTTTTTCTGTGTCCATCCAATCTTTGGTGTTGTCTTTCCTTATTACGAATTAGCTCATCATTTGGGGACGAATCAACCATTTTATGGGCTACAACCCATTGGCATGGACAGAAAAAGTTCTCCACTCACTCGCATTGAGGACATGGCTGCTCATTACATTGAAGCATTGCGTAAAGTGCAGCCGAAAGGTCCTTATTTTTTAGGAGGTTGGTCTTTTGGAGGTTTGGTTGCTTTTGAGATGGCGACTCAACTCCAAAAGTCTGGGGATGAAGTGGCTTTACTTGCTGTGCTTGACACTTTAGCACCAGTTCCCGGTAATATACCTTCTTTTGGCAATGGTTTTAAGTTTCTTCTCACTACAGTAGTGCGATCTATATGGCCATTTTTCCTCGATTATTTTTATCTAATGACCGCTCCTAGCAAGAACCGAATTAACAGTGTAACTTCTGGTATTCCTATTTTTAATAAGTTTGTTCAATGGCTCGAAATTAATCTGTTCTCACACTTTATCCTGGGAGAGGCTGCCACAGCAAACCTTATATCTAAGGAGTCCAAATCACAGATTTTAAGCGAGTTAACAATTCGCCCAATGCTTCGTGTTTTCTATGCCAACAGCCAAGCAGCGCTCAACTATGTTCCGCAAGCATACCCTAAGCAAATCACTCTTTTTAGAACAAACGCTCAATCAAGCACTGCTGAGCGAGATCCAAGTATGGGTTGGGATAAATTAGCTATTGGAGGAACAGAAATTCATATGATACCTGGTAATCATCTAACTATGCTGAGAAAACCCCATATAAAGGTTCTTGCCGAACAACTAAAAGCGTGTATTGATACCAATTCTCCATGATAGCTTGCCCGTAAAGTGCCATAGATGCACTTAATATTTATTAAACGTAGACGCGCAGCGGTGAGGGGGTCGCAGTCTTGGCGGTTCCCGTCGATTGCGAACCCCCGCCCTTCGCAGCGAGACCTCCGGTCTTCCCCGGAGGGCTTCCCGCAGGGTACCGCCAAGACTCGCCAGCGCGAATGACGGCTTTCCCTCCGTAGGCGACTGGCGTCGCCAAGCACGCGCCCGAGTGAAAGAGTAAGTATTAAGTGCAAGTTTACAGAGAATTGGTATGAGACACACCATTATAAAAAAGTTATAAGAAAGTAGAAGGAGCAATATGTCTTCTGAAGAGGTCTTCGTCTTTCCTGCATCTTTTGCCCAACAGCGGCTGTGGTTCCTCGACCAGTTGATACCTGGCAATGCCATTTATAATGTGCCGACAGTCATTCGCTTGACAGGTTCGCTTAACTTAGCGGCACTAGAACAGACCTTTAACGAAATTGTACGTCGCCACGAAGCATTACGCACTACTTTTACGGTGTTGGAGGGGCAACCCGTGCAGGTAATTGCACCCTCCTTAACCATACCCCTTTCTGTATTAGACCTGCGGCAGTTACCAGCAAACGAACGGGAAACACAAGCAAAGCGCGTTGTCACCGCAGAGATTGAACATCCTTTCGACTTGTCCTCTGGACCGTTGCTGCGAGTGATGCTGCTTGTGCTTTGGGAGACAGAACATATTTTATTGCTGAATATGCACCACATTATCTGCGACGATTGGTCTATTGGGGTCCTGATTCGGGAACTGGGAACGCTGTACACAGCTTTTGTACAAAAGCAGGCTATCTCCTCCAAAGACGCTACGCGCCGAGAGTGCCTGTCCGCAGGACTTACACCTCTGTTGGAACTACCTCTTCAGTACGCTGACTTCGCCGAATGGCAGCGCGAGTGGTTGCAAGGAGAAGTACTCCAAACTCAGTTAGCTTACTGGCGGCAGCAATTAAACGGTATTTCGATGCTACATCTGCCTACCGACAAACCGCGACCAGCTATACAAAACTATCAAGGAGCAACACAATTTCTAGAGTTACCGAAAAACTTAAGTAATGCACTTCAGGCGCTGTCGCAGCAAGAAGGTGTTACCTTATTTATGACGCTGCTGGCAGCATTTGGAACATTACTTTACCACTACACACATCAGGAAGATATTGCAGTCGGTTCGCCAATTGCTAACCGTAACCACAGCGAAATTGAAGGACTCATTGGTTTTTTTGTCAATAGTTTGGTGCTACGCACTAACTTATCTGGCAACCCCACCTTTAGGGAACTACTAGGCAGAATACGGGAGGTAACACTAGGAGCATATAGCCACCAAGATTTGCCTTTTGAAAAGCTAGTTGAGGAATTGCATCCAGAGCGAAACTTAAGCCATCATCCGTTATTTCAAGTGGTGTTTGGTTTCGAGAATGCGCCAATGTCGGCGCTAGAACTACCTGGGTTAGTGCCTAGTTTTGTGAATATTGACTTTAAAACAACGCGCTTTGATTTGGAGTTACACCTGTGGAAGTCTTCTGAGGATTTCAGGAGTTTATGGGGGGCAAACTGGGAGCATTCCGAGGGTATTAGAGGCGTAATGGTTTACAACACAGATTTGTTTGAGAAAGCCACCATGACCCGGATGCTGGGACATTTTAAAACACTATTGTCAGGCATTGTTGCTAATCCAGAACAACGCATCGGAAATTTACAGCTATTGAGCGAAGCAGAAGCTCATCAGTTGCTAATTGAATGGAATGACACCCAAGCAGATTATCCTCAAGATAAGTGTATCCATCAGTTATTTGAAAATCAAGTAAAGCAGCATCCTGATTCCGTAGCAATAATATTTGAAAACGAGCAACTTACCTATCTGGAGTTAAATATTCGCAGCAACCAACTAGCACATCACTTGCAAAAATTGGGGGTAGGTTCAGATGTTTTAGTAGGCATTTGCATTCCACAATCTGTAGAAATGATTGTGGGGTTGCTGGGGATTTTAAAAGCAGGAGGTGCTTATGTACCTTTAGACCCTAGCTATCCTCAAGAGCGCCTGAAATTCATGCTAGAAGATGCACAAGTTACTGTATTGCTGACACAGGAAAAGTTGCTCAAGCATTTTGAGGACTTCTCAAACCCGATAATTTCTCTAGATAAGGACTGGGAATCAATTACCAAAGAAAGCGAAGAAAACCCCAAAAGCAGTGTAAAGTCTAACAATTTAGCCTATGTCATTTACACTTCTGGCTCTACAGGAAAGCCTAAGGGAGTGGCTGTGGCTCACAAAGCTGTAAATCGGCTTGTGTGCAACACAAACTATGTAAAATTAGAACCTACTGATAAAATTGCCCAAGCCTCGAATACTTCCTTCGATGCAGCGACATTCGAGATTTGGGGAGCGCTACTTAACGGCGCTCAACTTGTTGGAATTAGCAAAGATGTAACTCTTTCGCCTCACGAATTGACATTACAAATACAACAAAAAGGCATTAGCATTCTGTTTTTGACTACGGCATTATTTCAACAAATTGCTAGAGATGTTCCGCAAGCTTTTGCTCCGTTACGATACTTGCTCTTTGGCGGTGAGACTGTTGATACCAGGTGGGTTAAAAAGGTTCTCAAAAATGGTTCACCAAAACGATTAATTCATGTTTATGGTCCTACAGAAAGTACAACATTTTCTTCTTATTACTGTGTGCAAGAATTATCAGAATCAGCCACATCTATTCCCATTGGTCGCCCCATTACGAACACACAGATTTATCTGCTAGATACCCATTTACAGCCTGTACCCATTGGCGTTGTTGGCGAGTTGTATATTGGCGGTGATGGACTAGCACGAGAATATCTCAACCGCCCTGAGTTAACTGCTGAACGCTTCATTACAGTTCCAGAAACTGGGTTTCTCCCAAAAGCACGTCTTTATAAAACGGGTGACTTAGCCCGCTATTTACCAGATGGCAATATTGAATTTTTAGGTCGCATTGACAATCAAGTCAAGATTCGCGGCTTCCGCATCGAGTTGGGAGAGATTGAAGCGGTTCTGAGTCAACACTCAGCAGTGGAAGAAACAGTAGTCATTGTTACAGAAGAGATACCTGGTGATCAGCTTTTGGTTGCTTATATTGTTCCGAGTCCTGAGTGTCGAGTCCTGAGTGGAACTTCTCACTCAGCACTGATAAATGAACTTCGCCAATTTTTGAAACAGAAGTTACCAGAATACATGGTACCAAGAGCTTATGTAATACTAGAATCTTTTGCGCTAACACCTAATGGCAAAGTGGATCGCTGTGCTTTAAGAGTTCCCGATTCACTCATTTTTGATAAACAAGATTATGTAGCACCACAGACGCGCCTTGAAGAGTTGCTTGTAGAAATTTGGGCTAAGGTGTTGGGAAAAGAGCAAGTAGGTATTCACGATAATTTCTTTGAATTGGGCGGTCATTCTCTACTAGCAACTCAGCTGACTTCCCGAATCCGTGATACCCTCCAAATAGATGTGACTGTACGTAACTTGTTTGAAGCACCGACTGTGGCACAGCTTGCTAGGTACATTGACACAATGTGTTGGGCGGTAAAAGGTTTAGATAAGACTGGAAATACAGGACAAGAGCGAGAAGAGGTGGAATTTTAAGGAGAAACGCCTGAGTTACCACAAGCAGAACAAAACGCGCTGACAGCTTGGGCAAATCGCTGGTTTTGCTCCATTAATGCCATATGTCCACCGGGGTTGATGGTGACAAGTTCAGCTTGAGGCAATTCTGCTTTCATGCGATCACTTGCTACAGGTTTAGTCGCTATATCTGAAGCGCCACAAACGACTAACACGGGAACGTTAATAGTTGCAAGTGTTTTAGTTTCCTCGTAGTTGAACATTGCCAGTGTACCGCGAGCAAGAACACCAGGCGAACCCAACGCTGATAATATAGCTGCGAAATTGAGTTGACCGCGTGTTTCAGTACCCGTAAATCCAGACAGTTCTACGCTAATGTACAACGAACCATTTAGATATGAGAGCCAAGTCATCAACCACAAGATAGGTGACAGCACGATAGTGATGTACAACAGAGGTTCAAGTAAGGGCTTCTGTAATTTACGTATCAAACCGCTAAAAATACAAGTTTTTACCGGATTGGTGTAGGTAGTATCCACAAGAATTAAGCTAGCCACCCGACTTCCCAAATGCTGTGGAAACAGCCGACAAAACGTCAATATAATCATGCCCCCCATGCTGTGTCCCAACAGGATAACAGGCTTATCTCCTGTTATGGCAATAATGGCTTCCAAATCACGAGCATATTTTTCTAGGGAATAATCCTTATTTTTCGAGCTGGAAGATTTTCCCAGCCCTGGTAAATCCCAAACAATGACTCGAAAGGAATCACTCAGTTGTCGCTTGGCATAATACCACACAGTACTGTTTGGTCCCCAACCGTGTGACATGATAATCGGTTGACCATCCTCAGGACCATAAAACTCTACTTGCAGTATGCTACCATCCGGTCGTCGCAAACGCTCCACAGTTTTGCTACGCGTGAACTTGGGTTCTTCAGAGCCAGGACGGCGCAGAAGCGGCAAACTGATAAAACGACCAATAAAAGACCACAAAACCATCGCCAGTCCAATCACTAAGTAGGACATGCCCACAAGTTCCTGTTCGTACCACTCATAGAGAATGTAGATTCCGCCGCCAAGTACCCCGACAGATAGCAGTTGAACCAGCCATACAAGTAGGAAATTATGAGGCATGAACAGCATGAGCTTAAACCTTGCGATACTTTATTGTCTGCGTTGTCTTTCAGCTTCATACCATAGTTACAATCATCCAACTTTCAATCCAGAGAATGATTTGTATGGTGTTCTAAGTGTGCTAAAAATACTGGGTCAATGAATAAGTAGTCATTAACAACTGTTGCGAAGGAGTGTAATTTTGAAAACAGTTCAGTTTTTATCTTATCTTCGCAGCTTAGATATTCAAGTTTTTGTTGAAGACGAACGGTTGCGCTGTAACGCCCCGGAAGGAATTCTCACACCAGAACTACGTGCAGAAATTCAAGAGCGCAAAGCAGAAATTATTGAATTTTTAAAAGCAGCTCATTATACTACCAGCTACACTTCTACACCCCTGGTACATATTTCACGGAACACAACTGTCCTCCCTCTCTCCTTTGCTCAACAGCGGCTATGGTTTCTTGACCAACTAGTACCCAACAATCCTTTTTATAACGTTCCGGCAGCTCTGCATCTAACAGGTTCGCTGAACTTAACGGCGCTGGAACAAACTTTTAATGAAATTGTGCGGCGTCACGAAGCTTTACGTACCACTTTTGTCATGGTGCAAGGGCAACCAATTCAGGTCATTGCACCCACTTTAAAAGTATCTTTATCGGTAATTGATTTACAGGAATTGCCACAAGTCGTTAGCGCAGCGACTCGGAGGGAGCAACGCGAAATACAAGCACGACAACTCACTACCCAGGAAGCTCAACGTCCTTTCAATTTATCAAGTGACCCGTTGCTGCGAATAACACTGCTACGGTTGGATGAGGCAGAACATATTTTACTGCTGAATATGCACCACATTGTCTCTGATGGTTGGTCTGTCGGGGTACTTATTCGGGAAATAGCAGCGCTTTACACAGCCTTTACCACAAATCAGCCTTCTGACCTGCCGGAACTCCCCATTCAATATGCAGACTTTGCATACTGGCAGCGTCAATGGCTGCAAGGGGAAGTGTTGGAAAGGCAACTAGGTTATTGGCGGCAACAGTTGGACGGCATTTCCGTGTTGAATCTGCCTACTGACCGACCAAGATCAACAGTTCCAACCTACCGAGGTGCAAGGCAATTTTTGCAATTACCAAAAAGCTTGAGCGAAGCGTTAGAGGCTCTGTCGCAACAGGAAGGGGTGACTTTGTTCATAACCTTGCTAGCAACATTCCAAATTTTACTCTATCGCTACACGCAGCAAGAAGATATTGCTGTGGGTTCACCGATTGCCAACCGCAACCGTAGTGAAATAGAAGGGTTAATTGGCTTTTTTGTCAATAGTTTAGTGCTGCGTACCGACCTTAGTCGAAACCCAACTTTTCAGGAATTATTGAGTCGAGTGAAAGAGGTAGCTTTGGGAGCTTATGCTCACCAAGATTTGCCTTTTGAAAAGCTGGTGGAGGAACTGCATCCAGAACGTAACTTGAATCAAAATCCTCTGTTTCAGGTGGTGTTTGCGCTTCAAAATGCACCAATGTCAGCGTTGGAGTTACCAGGGTTAACCCTAAATCCGCTTCCATTTGATAGTGAAACAACGCGGTTTGATTTGGAGTTTCACCTGTGGGAGCGAGCCTCCAAAGGAGGAGCAACGCTTACGCCTCAAAATGGATTATGGGTAGATAGCTCAGAAGGAATTAGTGGTTTTGTCATTTACAGCACTGATTTATTTGATGATGCTACTATTACCCGGATGTTGGGACATTTCCAAACGCTGCTAGAAAATATTGTCGCTCATGCAGAACAACGAATTGCAGACATACCGATTTTAAGCAAAGCTGAGTTACATCAGTTGTTAGTGGAATGGAACAATACCCAAGCAGACTATCCTCAAGATAGATGCATTCATCAGTTAGTTGAAAGTATTGCAGAACTGACTCCTGATGCGCTCGCGCTGGTATTTGAAGATAAACAGCTCACCTACCGGGAGTTAAATAAACGCAGCAACCAACTTGCACATTACTTACAAAAACTGGGTGTTGGTGCAGAAGTTTTAGTAGGACTTTGTATAGAGCGTTCTCTTGATATGGTAATCGGAATGTTAGGTATCCTGAAAGCGGGAGGAGCTTATGTGCCTTTAGATCCAACCTATCCCTTTGAGCGTTTGAGCTTTATGCTTGAAGATGCTCAAGTTCCAGTTTTATTAACTCACAAGCAGTGGATAGAGCGTATTGGAATACACAATTCACATATAATCTGTTTGGATAAAGATTGGGAAACTCTTGCTCAAGAAAGCGAAGATAATCCGAGCAGCAACGTTACAGCAGACAACCTCGCTTATGTTATTTACACCTCTGGCTCAACTGGAAAACCTAAAGGGGTGCAAATTGAACATAGGGGATTGTTAAATCTGGTTTTTTGGCATCAAAAAGAGTTTGCAGTTTCACCGCTTGACCGAGTCACGCAGATTGCCGGAGTTGCCTTTGATGCTTGCAGTTGGGAAATTTTGCCTTCTTTGAGTGCGGGAGCAAGTATTTATTTTCCAGATGATGAAACTAGGCGCTCGCCAGAGAAATTGCAAAATTGGCTAGTTTCAGAAGCTATAACAATTAGCTTTGTTCCAACACCTTTGGCAGAGAAACTTTTATTATTAGATTGGTCGAATAATATAGCTTTACGAATATTACTGACAGGTGGGGACAAACTGAATCATTATCCTCTGGCTGAGTTTCCTTTTTTAGTAGTTAACAATTATGGTCCAACTGAAAATACAGTTGTAACAACTTCCGGTCAAGTTCCTGTTAAAAATCAAGAAGACGTATCACCTGCAATTGGTCGTCCCATTGCCAACACTCAAGTTTATGTGCTGGATAAACATTTACAAGCTGTACCCATCGGCGTTCCGGCAGAATTGTATATTTCTGGTGATGGATTGGCACGAGGTTATTTAAACCGTCCTGATTTCACTGCTGAAAGATTCATTTCTCATCCTTTTAGGAATCAGCCAAAAGCACGCCTTTACAAAACAGGTGATTTAGTTCGTTATCGTTTAGATGGCAATATTGAATTTTTAGGTCGCCTCGATGAGCAGGTGAAAATTCGCGGTTACCGCATCGAGTTGGGAGAAATTGAAGCAGTGCTGATTGCGCATCCAGCAGTGAGAGAAACAGTAGTGATGGCTCGTGAGGATGTAGGCGAAAAGCGTCTAGTAGCTTATGTGGCGCTAAATGCTGAATACAGCAGTGAGCAGGAGCATATGCAATATCTGCCATTGCAGGATGAGCAGGTTTTGCAATGGCAGATGCTCTACAACGAAACTTATAATCAACCTGCTGCTGATTGCGAACCAACATTCAATATTGTAGGCTGGAATAGCAGTTACACAAATCAGCCTATTGGGGCAGAGCAGATGCGCGAGTGGGTGAATAACCAAGCGGCGCAAATTCTGGCTTTGCAACCTAAGCGAGTACTAGAAATTGGTTGTGGAACAGGTCTAATTTTGTTCAAAATTGCGCCTCACTGCACTAAATATTGTGGGACGGACTTTTCCTCGGCTTCACTTAACAATATCCAACAGCAGCTGGCAAAGCAAGAGTTATCTCAAGTCACGCTGCACCAGAAGATGGCTACTGACTTTGAAGAAGTAGAAGCAGCAGCTTTTGATGCGGTGATTCTCAACTCGGTTGTGCAATATTTTCCCAGTATTGACTATCTTTTGCAGGTGTTAGAAGGTGCTGTACAGGCAACTGCTCCTGGTGGTTTTATTTTTATAGGAGATGTGCGTAGTCTGCCACTGTTGCAAGCTTTCCATGCGTCGGTGCAACTCTATCAAGCTGAACCCTCTCTGACTCGGGAACAGTTGCAGCAACGAGTACAAATGCAAATTTTCCAAGAAACAGAGTTAGTCATTGACCCAGCTTTTTTCAATGCATTAAAGCAGCGCTTTCCTGAGATTAGCCACGTACAAATTCAACTGATGCGCGGTCGCTACCACAATGAATTAACTCAATTTCGTTACAATGCGATTCTTCATGTTGGCGGTGAAACTGTTAGTCATCCTGAAAATTATTCAGTGCTGAACTGGTCTGAAAATAATCTCACAGTGTCAACAGTGCAACAGATATTGGTTGATAAAAAACCAGAAATGTTAGGCATTACTAATGTGCCTAATGCACGGGTTATGACAGCAGTGAAAACAGCAGAATGGCTATCGGGTGTAGACGATTTTCAAACAGCGGGTCAGATGCGTAAAGCCTTGCAAGAACTCCAGAATTTAGGAGTAGATCCAGAAGATTTTTATGCGCTGGCTAATCAACTACGCTACAACGTTGATATTAGCTGGTCAAATTCCAGTAATGAAGGACGCTACGACGTAGTTTTTGTTCAGAAAGAAGCAATAGGTAAGAGAACTATTTGTCCACTTAGCAACACTAGTCTGCTCCAGTCGGCAAACCCGCGAAAGCAGCTGGCTCCTCAATTGCGTTCATGGCAATCTTATGCCAATAATCCCCTACAAGCCAAAGCTGCGCGTAAGTTAGTGCCGCAATTGCAGACTTATCTAGCACAAAAGCTACCTGAGTATATGATGCCATCAGCTTTTGTAGTGCTGGAGTCCCTACCTCTGACACCTAATGGCAAAGTGGATCGCCGCGCCTTAAGAGCACCCGATCTCATCAAGCCAGAATTGGCAGGAGGTTGTGTCGCGCCTCGGACTCCCCTTGAAGAAGTGCTGGTGAAAATTTTTGCTGAGGTTTTGGGACTCAAACGCTTAGGTATTCATGATAATTTCTTTGAACTAGGCGGTCATTCATTACTGGCAACTCAGCTTGTTTCTAGAGTGCGTGACGCTTTTAAGGTGGAGTTACCTTTGCGTAGCGTATTTGAATCACCGACAATTGCAGAATTATCTAAGGTGGTTGAAAGTTTTAAAGAAAGCAATACTCAAAACCAAGTCCCTACTTTAGTGCCACTTTCGCGTGATCGCCGACGGATGAAGCTATCTTCCCTCTACAAAGAGAGCAAAGAGAAATGACAGGCAAGGGCTTCGGTTGTGTAATTATCTGACCACAATAGAGAGTCCAAAAAAGTGGGGGAGATTGCCTGAGTTGTTGGTTAGCCAACTGCGTGACTACCAACTCGAACTAATCCAACAAGTTTTCCGCCATTGGGGAGTGGGAGAACATCGCGTCATGGTGCAGCTACCAACCGGGGGCGATCGCATTGAGCGCCTCCCGCATTGTCCGTCGAGAACCCTCACCCAGACCCGCCAAGTATACCTCCGCCGGATGCATAGTTAATGGCAAAGGTATTGTTAAAACGAGCGATTCTGGATTGGGGACTGAACGGGCTGCGTTCTTTTTCACGGGCAATAAGAGAGGTAATTTTAAACTCCTCCTCTACCAAATGCTATAGCACCACACCCCAAAAAAAAATGGGTTGCGAGAAGAAAACTTCTCTACACCTATTTGGGGTGAAAGTCTCGTAGCGCGCTCAAAAGTTGTCGGTGAGCATATGAGCGATCGCTCAAATGTCGCCGACTCGCTTGAAAATCATTCAGGAGGTGCTGAGGTAGGAATCATAAGCCAACTGACTCCAGGCGATTGGTTTTACATTTGCGTTCTTTTTGGACTTGACTACCTTCCGGAGTCAGCTTTCTGTGGTGATTTCTCTATTAGCTTATATTCCCTAATTGTTGGGTTTACCGTACCAAGAAAGACATGATTTTACCACCTTTGATTCTGCCGGAATTCTTGTGCGGTAATCATCAATTCTTCCGGTGCTATTAACCGTATTTTCAGTCATGAAAATCATCCTTACTATAAGAATCAAAGCTGCTTGATAAATTCTGAAGTCAATAAAGAAACAATTACGAATCACAAGAGCGAATTATGGTATTAGTACGTTACAATCCCTGGCAAGAATTGAACACACTGCAACGTCAAATCGACACCCTTTTTGAAGATTTTCAAGCACCAACCTTTACCAAAGCTCCAGCAGCCGAACTGCACGAAACCGAAGATGCCGTACACCTGAAGCTGGAACTCCCTGGTATTGATGCTAAAGATGTAGATATCTCAGTCACCGAGAATGCAGTTAAGGTGGTTGCTGAGCGTAAGTCAGAAACCAAAACTGACGAGAATGGCAGAACAAGAAGTGAATTCTACTACGGCAAGTTCCAACGAGTGATTCCTCTAAGATCTCGGATTCAAAATACCAATGTTAAAGCTGAATACAAAGATGGGATTTTGAATTTGACTCTGCCTAAAACCGAGCAAGAAAAAAATAAAGTCGTCAAAGTGAATCTCGAACAACCTGCGGCATAGAGCTTTTATCTGCCTAGAGTATCGAGCTAATTGTATGACATGATATTAAGCCTGGTTGAAGTTTATCAACTAGGCTTTTTTCGAGCTTCAAATATGAATTGACTAATTGATTTCTATTAAAAAATGTATTATTTCGAGTTGTATGCCCTGACTCTTGTTGGATAAATTAGAATTGTTCCTGCTATTTCATAGCGGGTATATTTACAGAAAATATTACATTACCACGATAAAATTATTCATTACGTATGATTTGATTTTCTCTAAAATAGATATTAATTAACAACTGGTGCGGAACGTGCTGACTCCTGCTGCTGCGTTCTACGAACTCGCGCTTCGCGTAACGAAGTACTTGAGCATTTAATAGAAACTAAAGCATCTTTTTAGTTATTTTTAATCTGGGGATAGTTTCCAATAACGTTATTGGCATTCGAGAATGAAGTGATTTCATAGGGATGGAACAGTCATATAGTGAGCGAACGCTTCCAGCTTGACAAAATCGCGCTTGGCAATCCATTTCCCCCTGCCCCAAACCCGACCTGCCCCCTTCCTCTTCTCACCTCTTCAACCGTCCTCCTGTGTCCGGTCTGTACCATTCGGCGATAGCCGTGACCGTACCCACTGGGCATAGGGCTGTTAAATGAGTCTGCCCTGCTTACCATCAGTTAATTTATACAATTGTTCCTCCAACCACCACGGTTCCCATTTGTTTTTTTTCGCTTCTTTTATCTGAGCAACTAATTGAGCAATCTTATGAGCTTTTTCTTTCTGGGCTGCTTCTGTTTTGGCTTTTTGGACTGCTTCTTTTTCCGCTCTATCTGCTGCTTCTATCATTTGTGGTAACCTAGCCGCTCCGTCTTTTTTTTTTAATTCATCTAACTTATTGACATAATATTGATACAACCCAAACACATCGGCAAGACGTTCTCCCATCTCCAATTTATCTAAAACTTTGGGAACGACAATCCCACCATCCCATTCAACAGGAATTTCTTTGCCGTCATAATATTCACACAGTTTATCAGAGATATATCTCGCTGTACCACCACAGAAGATAATCTCATCAGTCTCTTCAGGAATATTTTGCGACAACCACCGGATAACTGCCAACGCATAATTGTCACGTGCTTTTCTTGCAACAAGAGAAAACTTTGCCCCATCTGCAGTTTGCTCCGAGTTGTTACGCTTGCGCGATAACTTAGATAAGACAGTGCTATCACAGTCAGCACCTGCATCAACTAAAGCCTGCAACACCTTGGGATCGTCAACTGATAGTCCCGCACCGCACTCTTTTACAAATGTGTCAACCATCCAAGACATCCCCAAATCGCAAGAAGCCCCTTCAAGTAATTTGCCCCGTACAAACTCAAGAACCGAAAGATTGCGGTAGCCAACCATCACAACTGCAATATTGCGTTGTTTAAATTTGTCGTCACCCAAGATATTTCGGCGATAACACGCAATACCATAACCCTCACGAGTCGCTTTAAAATCGAGCAGTTTCACGCGCAATGTACCCGTTGGAGTTGTAAATTCTTCTAACTCCTGCTTAATTTTCTCTTCAAGCGCTTTACTATCTCCACCTTCAGATGGTGGTAGGAGAACACACAACCGTACTTTTAAAACTTTCGTTTTTTTACTCAATTTTTGACTGACAACCCAAAGCACACCTGCAATCTTCGGTAACGCCAAATCAAATTTGAGCGATCGCAACATGGTTAAGCCGCCAAACTTATATCTTGCCAAATACCCAAGTGCATAACTCCCCGAATTCGGTAAACTTACCCAACAATTGTCCTCTGGATGACCACCGACCTCTAAACTTTTTAATGAATCCAAACTAACATCTGCCACCTCGGATTGAATGCAGATGACTTGCGGTTCTGAATCTGGGTACTCCTGAAATATGACCTTTGTCTTAGATGCACCCAAATCAACGACAACAACTATCTCAGTTGTGGAACTTTTAGAAGACCTATCTTTTTTAGTCGCTTGATGGAGTTCCGAGTCCTGCGTAATCTCAGTTAAATTGTCTGACTTCATAGTTGCTTATTATACTTTTTTATTTTTCTCTCCAATCTAATTCAACCAACTTCAAAACCGCAAATAACTAGTAGTCTGCCAAACCAAAATTGCAAGGTGTGGGCTGGGTAAAGGTAAAAGGGTAAAGGATAAAACGCTTTTCCCCTTACCCTTTACCCCGCCCTTGAAACGCCTGCGAACTGCTAGATACCACCAAAATCCAAAAAGTCATCATCAACTACGTCTGAATCAGATTCATCTTCTTCCTCTTCGTCAAAGTCCTTCGTATCAGCAATCGTTTTGTCTGTACCTGTAGCTGTGTTATTTGTACTTATAGCTCTTGATGTAGTTGTTGTATTAGTCGGCACTGCACCCAAATCCTTACGTAACAGAAAGGCAAACGGCATCTCGTCTGGGCGCAACCCGCACTCCAAGCGGATTATCTCTATCTGCTGCATCAACTGCGCGATCGCTTTAAGCCCAACCGACTTAAGTTCTTTCCCCTTAACTCCCCGTTCTTTGATCGCTAGGGGCAACCAATAGGGACGTATCGCCTCACATGCCAAATCCGTCTGCGGTTGTCGCTGACTAGCCAAATATGCAAACACTATGCCATCATCTGTATTCGGTGCTCTCTTTATCCGTAACAGTAAAGCATCATCATTCTGTTCTGCAAGATTCCCTTTAGTACCCATGACAACCTACTCATATCAGTACAACAAGTGATTAAATAGACTATAACTCTACTGGGAGCGTTCTGGGTACATATGTTGCGCATAGCGTGCATTTTGGTATCATTAATGTACACCGAATGACCCGAATACCTGAAAAAGCAGCATCAAATTCTGGAAAAAAAAACAGACCCGACTCGGGGCAAAGGGTACATTTTGGTATCATTAAGGTGCAACAATTGCCAGGTTCTTTGAAAAACTCCTCTCAACCCGCCCTGTATAAGGATTGTCGGCATTTTCCCATCCCGAGAGGGCTACCGCAAAGGGATTTTCGGGTAGGGTGACTACGATAGTAGTGTACTCACTACACTTCTGTGCCCCTGCGGGGTGGGCTGCGCCCATCTGTCGCTGTCGCTCCAGACACAAAAGTTCCGTTCGCCCTACGGGGGCGATCGCCTACGAGTAAAGTTTATGGTTAGGGTCTAGCCAAACAATATAAAAAACTTCTTCAATAAAGAACCCATGCACTCTACCGTGCTTATTAGAAGAGATCGAAAACTGATACGGCGTATCTACTAATTGTTCCTCACCGGGGAAACCGAAGCAAGACTCAGTAGTATCGATCCAATCAATTGGGTGACAGCGCAAAGCGCTGCTACGATTGCTTATAAGTTCCTGAGCGCTCCAGCAGCCACATAAAACGCACTGCGTTTCATCAGATCTAGCGTGGAGATAACGGCTTGTAGTGCTTAAGGGCTATCGCCTTGATGCACTTGTTCCTGCCAATGGGAAGAACCCTTTGTTCCTCTATACTGCTTGTCTTTTTTCTTTAGTTCCACGTAAACATTAATCTCACTAACTTCTAAATCATGCTCAACTCTGGTTACTATCCAGATTTCCTTTTTTAGGTAAATTTCCTCTCCTATTCTGGGAACAAACTGTAGATCATAGAACTTTTTTAGAAAATCTTTTTGGTTTTCTTCCCATAAGATTACTTTGACTGCTTCTTTGCTCATTGATTCAGTAGTTTAAGGACATACGGGAGCAAGTTTATCTTAAGTAATTAATTTCTGAATTACTGCTTATCTCAAACCAACTTTTGTGTTATTCATGTAATACGGTAACTCACTTCAGATGCCGATTTCTAAAGCATCAGAATATTAATTTTTTATGAGAAATTCGCCGAACTTCCAGCGTAAACGGTACCTGCCATGAACTCCCTCCCTCTGGCAGGTTTTGTCTTTGGGTTTGAACCCCTGATGTCGATTCGGGAGCTTTTATTTACCATTAGAAAACTTTGGCATGTATTCTTGAATCAATTCATTCAATCCGATAACATGTGCCGCACGGTTGAACCCTTTAAGTTCAGCCATAAAATTTAAAATTTCTTGTTTGACTGCTTGTAACTCTGCTTCCAGTTCGGGTATTTTTTGTTGGTACTGTTGCTCCGTCATTAGTTTTTCTCCTTTGTTTTGTGTTTGGTGAAGCCCTTTCGAGCATCCTCCGCTCATTTCGCTCTATGATGATCTAGGGGTCGATTTTTTTATCTATGCTACTTTTTGTGGATCTGCTGAGTTTTTGGCTGGGGGCACAGGAGTTGATACTGAATAAAAAAAATAACTCCCATTGACTTGGTAATGAGAGTTATTTTGAATGGTTGTTAGTTACTTATTTGTAGAGGCAAGGCGAAGTTATTTATGCACCCAAGTGCTCAACTTGACCACGACTTGACACATAAAATCCCTTAAAATTGTGCCAATAACCCGCGTGCTAACTCAGTCAACAAGTTGTGTGAGTCAAAATAGGTTGTGCTAGGACTGTGCCATAACAGCACCACACCGCTACCGCAAAGGTGCTTTCGGGTAGGGCATGAAACTGTAACTTAATTTCTGGACAAAGCTAGCCATAATTACTCCTGATTGGGTAGCTTTTCTCTTGCCATACGTTCAATAACATCGCTTAAACTTCCTGCCTGCATTTCAAACAGAAGTTTCGTTCGAGAAAGCGGGACATCGTTGCAAGTTATCGCGTGCATACCAATCGTTGTGTGTTGCTTCTGCCTGAGATTTGGGAATACTTCATGAAAGAGGGCGGTTGGAGCAACAGTTGGGAAACAGACGATGGCAGCATTAGCAATCTTGCGCGTCGAGAAGCTCAAGACTTTTGGTAGTGTTGGTGGCAGTGAGGCACACACTGCTCGTCTTCAGGATACCCCAAATGCCAACCGCAATAAAGAAAATGTTCGGCTTCTGGGAAACAGTAATGACTCATCTTTAGAAGAAATAGTAAAAGCTAAAATAGCTGATGCAACTTTACACAAACCGCGTAAAGATGCAGTGCTGTGCAGCGAAATTTTCTTGAGTGCATCTCCGGAATATTTTCGTCCTCATGATTCATCACGAGCTGGTGAGTGGGTTGAACAAAGAATGTGGGACTTTGCTAATGCGTCAAAAGCGTGGTTGCAAGAGAATTATGGCGATAAATGCGTTAGAGCTGAGTTGCACTTAGATGAAGCAACCCCCCACATCCACGCTTATGTCGTCCCCATCAACGATAAAACCAAACAGTTAAGTCATAAAGCGATGTTTGGGGGTGATGGGCGACAAGCCAGTATCAAATTATCTAAGCTTCAAGATTCTTATGCCCAAGCACTTGCACCTTTGGGGATTGAACGCGGGGTAAAAGGGAGTAAAGCTACACACACTAAAGTTAAGGAATATTACCAAGCAGTCAACTCTGAACCCCTCACCCTCGAATTAGACCGATTTGCACCAAAACCTTTTGAGACTGCACAGCAACTGTTTGAGCGTATAAAGGCAGATCCTACCATCCAAGACATCAATCACCAACTGGCTGACCGCCGTCGGATTATAGAGCAAGAAAAACGGGCATCTCAAAAGGCTCTAGCTTCTGAGAAATTGCGGCAACAGTTGGAACAAAGGGTTGCACAACTGGAAGCAGAGAATTTCAAGTGGCGCGAAATGGCTGAGCAATTAAGGGATTTGCCACTGGAGGATGTGGCGTGGCACTTGGGACTTAGCTTAATCAATAAGGAGCAGAACCGCTGGAAGGGACAGGGACACATTATTAATATAAAAGGGTCCAAATTCTACGACTTTTCCCAAAATGAAAACACCGGTGGCGGTGGGGCGATTGATTTGGTGATGCACATTAATGGGTGTAATTTTCGGTCTTCTGTTGCCTGGTTGTATGACCGTTTTGATGAAGAAAGGATGCTACGTGCTACCAGAGCTTACGTACAAAAACATGCGACTTTAATTGTCGCAGAAGAACCGACACCGCAGTTTGTGCTACCAACCCCGGATGAGTCAAAGTGGCAAGCGGTACAGAATTATTTGACTCAAGCTAGGGGACTGCCTGAAAATTTTATCATTGCCCTTCACCAACGGGGATGGCTTTATGCTGATGACCAGCAAAATGCTGTTTTTACGATGCGCGATCTGACTGGGCGATCGCCATCTACAGTCAACGGTAGCAGCGCAGCGCTCGCGCTTGAGTCAAGGGGTACTGAGTATCAGGGTAATGGGACTGGGGATACTCAATCCCCAATCACTTATGGCGCGTTTTTGCGGGGGACGCGAGGAGAAAACAATTCGTTTATGGGATACGCGCTGGGCACGAAACGGACTTTGGGATGGTTTTATTTCCACTTGGGCGGTAAATCAACGGATGAAGTACAGAAGGTAGTCCTCTGTAAATCTCCTATTGATGCACTCTCATGTGCTGCGTTATCTGTTGCTGCACATTCTGGGATGCCCCAGAAGCGGACAATGTTTTTGGCAGCTGATAGCCCTAGAAGCTTGCCATTGGAATTTTTCAGAAAAATTCCTGCCATTACTGCTGCTTACGACAATGATGATACAGGACGGGAAACGGCACAAGCCATAAAAGAATTGCTGCCGCAAACAACCATAGCGCGACCACAAGCTCTTGATTGGAATGCGCAACTGTTGGAGTATTTGCGGCAAGAAAGGATGCAACTTCTAGAACAAGAAAAGAAAAAGAATTGGGGATTGGAACGCTAGGGCAGGACTGTGCAGCCGACGCAAGTGTTTGCATATTGGGCTACGCTCTGATAAACGCTTAAAATGTGGAAACTGTGGATGGAGTGGTAACGCCGATTTGAATGGATTATGTCGTCTGTAACGCCTATAACGTTTACTATGTAGAAACTTTACGTTGTTGATATTTTCCACAGCGTTACTTCTTGCCAGCAACTTTCTACAACGATATGATGATAGACTATCGGCTTTACGTGGAAATGACCGGGCTTTTTCGTTGGATTCTCTTCCTTGTCTACGTTGTTGAATAGTAAGCGTTATTGCTTCTACAGCGTCCAAAAATGCCCAAAAATTTCAACGCTGTTGTTGTTGTTGTTATTTAGAATTTAATAAGACATAAAATGGAGCAAAAAATATTGCTGCTATTGGGGCTGTCTTTGTAAACCAGCCCGGAGGCTCGAACTGTTTGTGCTGTTCTCTCAGTACAGACAGTTCAGGGCTACTAAAAGCTCATACTGTATTCGGTACTCCGAATCAGTGTGGGTAGTTTACTTTCTACCCTTATCTACGATTGGCACCAACAGATAACCCCGAAACTACTATCTCACCGATAACGAGCGCGGTTTAACGGTGAAGTTGAGCGGCTACAGATAACACCGAACGCAGCACTAAAATATTTTGTCTGTCCGCTTCAACGCAGTGTTGGGCTGCTGGCAAGGGCGGAAAACTATTAAGTTACTTTGGTTGGCTACTCGTTAAGTAAGCAGCAAGTTCCTCAGAGATGACGAAACGGGGGGTGTTGTTGTAAGTAATTTCATAAATCAGAGCATGATTCTCTAAAATTCTTAGTTTGCTCCTCAGCCAAGGATGATCTTCAAAGTAATACTCAAGGATTAAATTACTAGGGTCTCCGTTGTAAATTGCGCCTTTGGGCATAATAATAAACTCTCGTGCAAATGGATATTCACGCAGATCATTTCTCATGTCTGCTAAAAGTTCGGGAATCAGCTTCTCAATGGTTAGAAATATACTCTCCGATGGCTTGGATAAAACAAGGCTAGGCTTAACCGCATTCTCTCGTGAAGCCGTAAGTTGTAACAGCACTTTATGAATCGATTCAAGTGCTTTTACCATCTTGGCGGGATTATCGTTTCCAATAGAAATTGGTGGGACTGACCTAGTAACTTCAACTTTAGTTTTATAGGTATAGAAGTTTCCAGCGAGATCGTAATACTCTACTTCAAGATATACATCCTCTCCAAAATGTTCTTTTGCTTGAAAGTAAGTTACTACATCAAAAAAGAATGGATTGTTCCGATCAATAACAGATGACTGAAGAGGAAAAAGACTCTCACAATGTTGCATCATTTGGGGCAAAGGCGAAATAGTAATCTTGACATCGACTGCTGGTGCATCTGTAAGCGCAAGAATCCCAAGTTGTATAGCTTGCTCTTTGTCTGGTTTTAGTCGAAATAAATGTGTCAACCGTGGCTTTGAAAAGTGTCTCTTAGCCCAAATAGCATCGACAATGAAATGTTTAGCTTTAACTGTATGAGCGCCTGCTCGAATGTAATAGTGATTATCTGGAGCCATGTGCGGTCCAGCATAACTTTCATGAATAGCAACCAGTAAAACTGCTGAATCTGGCTGGATAGTACCCCGTCCCATTGGATCGTGTATTAGTTTGATGTCATATCTGGGAACTGGTTCTACTTGATTGACGATTTGATCAACCCAATCGCGTAAATCCTGCCTCCCAATTTTTAGAGGAAAGCCACCATCCGCCTCTCCATTGCCATCAACACCAGCAATAAAGTATCCACCTCCAGAATTCGCAAAGCCTGACACGGCACAGCTTAGTTTCTTCTTGAGGTCATTATGTGGAGTACCACTTGATTTGAATTCAAAATCATCATCTTCTGCGCTTGGAAGTTGTGTTAGGTCGAAAGTTTCGAGGTTAATTTTTGACATAAGCCTGGAAATGTATCAACAACCTCAAAGTAGCACCCAACAAATGATATTAAGGTGAGGTTTAACCCCTTAGTATTCGGTGTTCTACCCATTTGACTCGGGACTCGCCACAAGCTTAGTGCAACTGGAAACCGCTGCGCTAAATCGGGCGGGGGCTGGCACTGCCCACCGAAATCACTCGTGAGACAACACATTCACTCATGGCAGCGCCAGCCCCTCCGCTGTCGCCGCCCGATTTTTTCCAGTTGAAGCGTGTGTCAACAGGAGCGAGTGAGCGACTATTGCCGACCAGAAATGTTGAAACAAGGTCATTCAAGCCGCAGGCGAGCAAATTTATCCATGCTACTGATTGCAAAACTGTCAATTTCTTTTGTCTGAACGCATGTTTATTCTGGAGTCGCTGACTCTTCTAGTGTTAGCGCCTCCAGTTGGGCAAGCAGGGTTTCTAATTGTTGACGCTTGTTGGGGTCTGACCAAATGCGCGACTTCTTAAGTTTTGCCGTCACAGCGGTGAAGCGCTTTGGATAGTCACTCACTTCGGTGGGGGGTTGGGGTTTCTTGGCACGAAGAAGCTTTTTGATTTCACTCAAAGACCAGTCTTGAACAAGTGCTTGCTCTAAAAAGGCAAGGCGTTCTGTTTTTTCGGAAATCTGAGCAATGACTTTGGCTTTCGTGTAAGCAATTCGTCCAGAGCGCAGCACATCCAAAATGTCTGACGGGAGGTTCAGTAGGGGCAAACGATTATTGACGAAGGACTCCCAGGTCATTGTCCCTAAGCCAGTAAAGACTTCTTCAATAATCTTTAGGTCTGGATTGACAATTAAATTCGGATTGGGGGATGACGATGAACCATCCGACTCACTTTTTCCAATAACGTTATTGGCAGATTTTGGTTCATCATCTGCTGCAGTTTTTCCAATAACGTTATTGGCAGTATCTGATTTCTTCGCTTGACTTTTTCCAATAACGTTATTGGCAGATTCCGGTTCATCATTGGCTGCAGTTTTTCCAATAACGTTATTGGCAGATTCTGGTTCATTATCGGCTGCAGTTTTTCCAATAACGTTATTGGCAACTTTGAGTTCGCGTTGCAGGCGGTGCAGTAAGGGAGGAACTTCCTCAACCGCTCGACCTAATCTGATAGCCAGTAGTTGCAGAATGCCTTCAGTTTCTTCGACTGGGTTGAGGTCTTCTCGGAGCAGGTTTTCTATCAGAGCCAATTGCACGGCATCCGAGTCAGTTAGCTCGCGCACGACTACAGGGACTGAAGTTAAACCGACCTCTTTTGCAGCGCGGTAGCGCCGTTCTCCAGCCACTAATTCGTATCCGCCTTTAGTCAGGGGACGCACTAGCAGGGGTTGCAGAATGCCGTGTTGTTTGATTGACTCGACTAATTCCTTTAACGCTTGGGGGTCAAAGTAACGCCGGGGTTGAGTCGGTGGCAGATGAATCTGCTCTAATGACACATTCTGGGTGGAGTCGGCGGTAGTGTTGGGAGATAAATCGCTTCTGGGGTCCCAAGGCACTTCAATTTTACTTTTGAGCGGTTGGTTGCGTTTGCGGATCATTTCAAGGACTCCATGCTGCTAGCTAACTGTTCAAGTATGGCAACAGCAGGATGCTTTGGCTCATATACGGCTAGGGGCATTCGGTCTTCTGTTGCATCAACAAAGGCAGTGAAACGAGGAATGGGGGGAAAGACTTGACCCATCTGAGAAAGTTGTTCTTGAATGGCTCCCAAGGTGCGAGTGTCCTGGGAATTACGGGCATCGTATTTGGTGGGAACGAACCCTGCTATTTCCAATTTGCGGTTGACTTTGGAACGAACCCTGGTGACGGTTTTCAGGAGTTCGTTTGTTCCCTCAAAGGCTTTGAAATGGGTTTCGATAGGCACAAGGACATTCGTGGCTGCTACAAGAGAAATGTAACTTAGCAGTCCCAAACTGGGAGGGCAGTCTATCAAGATGAAGTCGTAATCGTCTCGGAGTGGCTCAATAGCTTCTTTAAGGCGGAAGTCGCGCAGGTCGGCATTGACCAATTGCATTTCCGCCACACTGAGGGTGGTGTTGGTGGGGGCTAAGTCCATGCCATGAATCCCCTGATGAATTGACAGGGGTTGTTCTTCGACTATGGCATCATAGACGGTTTTGTTTAATTCTCTTGGAACCAAACCCATAAAGATTGTTAAGGAGGCTTGCGGGTCCATGTCGATGAGGAGAACGCGATGTCCCCTTTGTGCTAGATGGTAGCCCAAGTTTTGGGTAAGAGTTGACTTGGCGACACCACCCGCTTGATTAAATACTGCAATGATTCGGCTCATAAGTGAGTTGATTGGCTCTGCGCCTTATAGATTTAAGATAACTGGTGGTACGTCAATTGGCGCTGCCAAGTTGTGGAAAGGGGGATTCATGAAAATTACCCAAAATTGACGAGCCATCAGGAACCGCCTTTCGGCTATTTTTCTTGTCAACTAGTAATTCTTATTGAGAGGGGGGCGACGCGGAGAAAATTAATGAACGATTCTCCGTGTCCCCGCGTCCCCGTGTCCTCTTCATTAGAAGCTTGAGAGGAGAGATATTGCCTTATCGAGATTAAGTTTGGCTTGGTAAAGAGCCAGGATTCTTTGCTGCTCTATTCTATACGGCAGAGGCATTATTCTTCTCTCTTCCACAGAAACTTTAATCAAAGCAGATTGCTCACGAGTGGGTAACCCAAAAGCGTCATAAGCAACAATTAAAGACTCGATAGCATCACGCCCAGGATGTTTTAACCCAACTCCCTGCTGCATTTGAGAAAGAGCGATATTAGAAAAAGACAACAAAACAGTAGCCCAAGAAGACCTAAGATTAGGGTCAGAATACGCTTTCAACCCATATCGATTGCACAGCGCGACTAACTCCAAAAGACTCTTGGTTTCAAGTTCAATTCTGGTAAACATACTCTGACTCCATATAACAAAATGCCAGTTGTTACAAAAACAACTGGCTGTTGACGTTCCTTGTTTTGTCCTAAATATTAATAGTAGTACTACTGTTAGTAGTGGGCAATAGCCAAAAGGTTGTTTTTCTATTAGTCTTAGTAATACAACCTGTGGTTATCCATTAGCTTTTTATATTACTTATGGTTATCCAATAAACCAGTAACCAACTAACAGTAGTGCTACTATGAAGGACATGAATTAGGATTATGGCTGTGCTAATAACCCTGAAAAAAGTTAGAGAATCAAAGGGGATATCTCAAAATGAGCTAGCCAGAAGGACTGGCTACAGCTTGCAGAACGTACAAAAAATCGAACAGGGAAGAGTTGCGTCCCTTACCTTGGAAGCACTTGACCGATTTTGCAAGGTGCTTGAATGTTTTCCAGGCGACTTGTTGGAGTACACGCCTGACGAACAATGAAGCTTAGTGAGACAACAGAACAGGAACGAGGAATGACAAAACTAGATTTTCAAGCGATGAGTGAACTACCCAACACCGACCCTAACGGGTACGGTGTGGGCTTCTGATTTCATAGACCGTTGCCCCTTGCCCTTACGAGTAGGTGGTCTTACACAGCCTCCATCAGCAATAACGGGGTTCCCTCCGTCATTTGTTTGCAACATCCGAATTCCTTCTTTTCTGATGTTCAATGCTGCGTTACCATCGCGATCATGATGAGTGCCACAAGACGGACAAGCCCATTCACGGATATCGAGAGTTAACTCATCAAGTACATGACCACAGGATGAACACGTTTTGGAACTGGGGAAGAATCTTCCTATTTCTACAAGTCGTCCCTCTTTTCGTTTCAACTTGTAGTCCAGGAAGTTAACAAACATTCCCCAGCCAACGTCGGATATTGACTTTGACAAGCGTAGGTTCCGTACCATTCCCTTCACGTTTAAATTTTCAACAATGATGACTTGGCTCTCGTCTACCAGTTTTCTGCTTAGTTTATGCAGAAAGTCTTGACGGGAATTTGATACTCTTTCGTGTACCTTGGCTACCAGTTTTTTGTATTTGTTTCTTGAATTACTACCTTTAACTTTACGAGCAAACTTTTTCTGCTTCCTAGCTAGATTCTTCTCATGACGTTTAAGGTGTTTCGGGTTGGAATGCTTGGTAGTTTGCTCACCATCGTTCACGATGGCAAAGTCTTTTAATCCTAGGTCAATACCAAGTGTTTTATCACCAGATGGTTGACCTACACCACCCTCAACCTCAAGCAAAATTGAAGCGAAATATTTATCTGTGGGAGTTTTGCTTATAGTAACGGTTTTGACTTTCCCTTCAATTGGTCTATGAAAAACTGCTTTAATAACACCAATTTTAGGAACATCCAAACAATCACCCGCAACCTTAACGTTTTGAGGGTATTGAATCGATTGCTTATGATGCTTTGACTTAAACCTAGGGGGCTTAGCCCGTCCCTCAAAAAAGTTGGCATAAGCTTTGTTGAGATTAATTGCTACACACTGTAAAACAGCAGAATAACAATCCTCTTTTAGCCAAGGATGTTCAACTTTTAATTGAGGTAAATAAGCTTTGTAAACACTCAGCTTTAGTGACTTTCCAGTTTCTTGATAGTGTTGAATGCAAGCATTGAGTGCATAATTCCAGTACCACCTTGCACAACCAAACGATTTGGCTAGAGCTATTTCTTGTTTAGTTGTTGGATACAGTCTGACCTTAATTGCTTTCAACACTTTAAATCACCTCCTTGTTACAATTATGTTAGCATAAATGTAGTGACGATGTTGTAACAAATATGAAAAATAAATATTTGCAAATACGCATCAGCGAACGCAGGTTAAACAAGTTTCGTTTATATTCGGCTTGGAAAGATAAGACTATGACTCAAATACTTGAAGACTTTATTGACTCGTTACCAAGCCCAGAGATAGACAAAAACTCGGACACCCCTCTCCCTTGACAGCCGATGGCTATCATTAGTCGGGGGTGTACCTCGTTTTTGTCCCGTGATTCATAAGGGCACGCTCCCTGGGTACAGGTACAGTGTGGGGCTTCTCACGGTTTAAGCTAAGGAAGAGTTAAGAGCCTACGTACTGATAAACCGAGACGACGATGAAGCATTTTATGCAGTTTCATCTCTTGTGCCATTTTCTTTGAAAGAGGAATAAATGACAACAAAACGATTCTCCGAAGGAGACGCTACGCGATCGCTCTTACGCACTCAGCCAATACTGTCCAACCCAGCAGTCACAACCACCGTCAAACCAGGTTATCGACCGCAAGCAGCAGATACCAGTATTGAAGCTGATGTCTATTTGTTCAACAAGCTGCGGCAACTCTCTGTTAAACAACGAGTAGAAATAGCGACTACCCATGACCGTGGAGTCAGAAAACTTTGTCTTGCTGGCATCAAATGGCGGCGAAGGGATGCACCAGTTGAAGAAATCCGCTTGCTGTTTGCCCGTGCAGTCTTAGCAGAGAAATTCCATCCTGATTATAAACCAACTGGTACTGATGAAACAATGTGGATTCAAGATTCCATCGCTTTAGCTGGTGAACTCCACCAATTATTTGAGTCAATGAACATCCCTTACTACGTCAGTGGGGGTGTTGCTAGTTCGATTCACGGGGAAGCGCGTTCAACCCGTGATTTAGATTTGGTCATAAGCGTGCAAGTGAGTCAGATTGACTTGTTAGTGCAGACATTGGAAGCGGCTAGGTTTTATTGCCCAGCGGGTGCGGTAGAAGACATAAAGCTAGGGCGAGAAAGAACTCTCAGCATCACTCATACTGAGACGATAGCCAATGCTGACTTAATTGTGATGGATAATTCGCCATTTGCTGAAACTCAAATGTCTCGCAGAAAGCTGCTGGATATGGAGGGGATGCCGAGATTTTGGATTGCTTCACCAGAAGACATCGTGTTGCAAAAGTTACTTTGGGGTCGGGCAAGCCGTTCGGAAAAACAGTGGCGTGATGTTCTGGGGATACTGAAACTGCAAGGGGACAATCTGGACTACGGCTACCTCACTCAATGGGCTGAACGCTTGGGGCTGGTTGATACTTTGAGTCAAGCATTAACTGAGGCGGGTATTTTGTAATGAACTTTCACTATAATCAGCCTTTGCCTATGCTACCCCAATTACCAATTTGGCTACACACAATCACATCCGCATATAGTTTAACTCCGGCTAAAATGTGGTGCGATTTAGCAACAAAAGAACTGGGTGTAATGGTCTGAAAAATATAAAAGCCACCTTGAAATTACTGTACTTTCATGAAATGAAACGATTGATTAGTACGGTAATCACTTATACTTTAAATTTATATACAACTATTCAAACCCCGCTGCTAAATTTTTGAATGTTATGGCAGAGGATACAAATTATAACAATAAACGTCAAAAAATCCAGAGTGTTGGTAACTCAAACAACTCTGGTATAATCAATCTTAGTCAGGGTTAGCGCGTCTCAAACCCTATTGACAAGGGGACTTGATTGAATTATGAG
>NZ_QMEA01000309.1 GCF_012912105.1 Brasilonema sp. UFV-L1 | reverse complement strand
TTTAGTTCGCGAATATAATACGCGAACTAACCTTTTTTGTCCAAAGTCCAATAATGAAACGATTAGTTCTATTATCAATGATTCTATGAAAAAGTTAGAATCAGTAATAAAATCTTTATCACAGAGCCTTGAAAAAACAATTCCTCAAACAATTACAGATGGAGTGGGAGAAATACTAGAAAATGCGAAAATTCGGTTAAAAGATAAAGGTTTTTCACTGCAATTTAATGTCCCAGAGTTAGATATTGAGGGTAATGATATTGATTTTGCTGAACTTTTGCTATCGAGCGTAGAAAACTCTAGTGAAACAATATCAAGAACTAAATCTAGAAAAGTCCAAGGTTTTTGGCAGGGTCGTGTATCGCGATTTTTTGGTGGTCTTTTCAGTCAGTATGATTGGGGATACGAGTCTTATAAAGAACGAAAAGAGGTACGTTACTACGTTGTTGATATGGTAGGTATCGGTAAAAAGGTGCTGACAAGTTTGGATAGTAATATTCAAGAGCTAAGCACAAACAACCAAGTTTTACTTAATAAAAAACTCAAGCCTCTATTAGACGACTATTTCAATGATTTAAAAGATTATCTTGAAAAATTCCGAGGAGACTTGAAAGATAGTATTGACAATCATAAACTGAGTGCCGGAAAAAAGGAAGAGCTAAAGCAACAAATTATTGAATTGAAAGAACGGGCAGAGTTGCACAGACAGGATGTTCAATCCATCAAGCAGAATTTGAAATGATATGAGAGAATTTAACCAGAATGACGGAGACAACCCAACTACACTGGATAAACTGCGAACGCTACATCCTCAGTTAACAGAAAAAGCAATAGTCGATTATGTCAACGGTCTTGAGGTTCTTGATGATCATTTGCGATTCCGTGACCAAACTAACAATAAGTTCTTCACAAGAATCTGGGATTCCATCACTGGTAGGACAGCACAACGTCAACAAATCATTGACCGTAATATAACTACTAGCCTCAACACAGTTTCTGTTTGGCTACAGGATATTCAACTCCATCAAGGTGAAAGTGACATTGCTGTTGCTCGCTTGGCAGGTAAATTAGTAGAAACCCGTACAGGTGTGATGCGCTTACAAGAGCGACACAACGAGCTAGCAAAAAATGTGCAAGCGATTGCTCAAGACGTTTATCAATTGCAGAGTCAGGTTCGTGAGCATCGGATTGAATTAGAATCTCAAATTCGACAGGTCAATGCTGGAAGATTAGCTAGCGCTCATTTAACACAAGTGTTTGACAAATGGCAGGCAGAACGCTTAAATAACTATCCACCTCTAGTACGACTCTATATAGTGATAGATGAACTTTACTGGGGTTACTTTGGAACTTACTGCCGTAGCCAATTTGGAACAAGCGAAGTGCATCAACTGATGGAGCAGTTAGTTAATAAAGCCTTGATTCAGATGAAACAGGATTTAGGAGGTGATGTTTCTCAGTTAATGCTTCCACAAGATTGGTTATCTCCCATTCAGAATTTACCTGAAGAATCGCGTGAAGTACTGAGCTATTTGAGTAATTGGGCAGATCCACAAACTGCTCCTATTACTTGGGCGATTAGAAATGCTGCCTTACTTGAATCTGGACTTCCTGATGATTTTCCTCGCGTTTTTTCAGGAGAACACGCAATTAATCATTTAATGTTTGAAAACAAAAGACGAATTCAGTTCAACAATAAACCTCTTGCAAAATTAGTTTATGGTATAAAATAAGGCTTTCTACCTTGATTCAATATACTTATACAATATGAACAAACAAAACGGCTGTCGAATCGAGAGTTAAAGCATTTGTTTGGAGTGCAACGACGTACTTTTGATGAAATGGTCAAGGTATTGCAAGATGCTGCTAAGTAAGTCGGCGTTAAAAAATCAACCTATATAACGAAATGTAAAGCCCCGGAATACCTTAAAAATACGTCATTCCATAGTTTTTACAAAACTAAACATAGATTGGTTTTATCGTGCCAACTTACTTAGCTGTAAAGTAGACGATTGTTGGGCTTTATAACTATGAAGTCCACAAAGCCGCATAAACAAGCTTTCCAACTTATCTAAAAATTTCACAGACAAGTGAGCATACCATAATTTTTTTTCCAAGAGGTCTAATGACTACTAAACCTTATCGAGTAGGCTTGGTTTTATCTGGCGGTGGTGCTAGAGGTGCATATCATGTAGGTGTGATTAAATACCTAGCTGATATGAACATTTCAATTGATGCTGTCGCTGGTTCTAGTATTGGTGCTTTAAATGGTGCAGTTGTAGCAGCAGAACCAAATCTCAAGATAGCGTCAACACGTTTACAAGAAATTTGGAACTCACTTGCTGCTAATAGTCCTATCAAGATTAATAGTACAGAAACAATTAACTACATTGGTCGGATATTGCTTGGTCAAATTGCTCCACTAATAACTGGAACAAGTGATGCATTATCAACTGTAGCCAATCTTCAGACTCTATTTTCAGAAAACGTAGGTTTGGGAGACGAAAGTCCTATCCATAAGTTGTTAGACAGGTATTTAGACTTAGAAAAACTTCAGAAAGGTTTACCTTTATACGTTTCCGTATATCGAAGTCAAGGTAGCTTGAATGACTTATTTTCTGCAATTCTTGCTTCAGTAAATTTAATTAATACTCAACATTCTGAATTTTTACATATTCAATCCCTAGAGCGAACTCAACAACGCGTAGCCATCCTTGCTTCAGCTGCTATTCCCCTGCTATTTAAGGCTAAACAGATTGAGGTTAATGAAACTAACTATTTCTATTCGGATGGTGGTCAAGGAGGTATAAAAAATGTTCAAGGCAATACTCCCATCACTCCATTGCTTGAATTAGCAAATTGTACTCATGTTATTGTCAATCATCTAAGTGATGGCAGTCTATGGGATCGTAATGCTTTTTCAAAAGCTTTTCCAAACACCACTCTTTTAGAAATTCGTCCAGGAAGATTTATAAAACGTCAAGGTCTAGCAAAAGACTTAATAGGCTTTGATGCTAATAATATTCAATCTTGGATTGAACAAGGTTATGAAGATACTCAACGTTGTTGTGAAAGCGTTGCTCGTGCTCTCCATATTCATGAAATAGCAAATCAAGCTAGAAAGCAACGAGATGAGGTAATAGATGAATTAGATAATGATGATTTCCATATTGACTAAGTTTAATAAGTATTGCGATAGTTATGTTGCAAAAATTTATTGATACTTAATAGTTAAAACTGACAGATAGCCCCTTTCCACCATTAAGAGCAACTGTAACTTTCAACATTCCTAAAACACCTACCGTCCAAAGATGCGGCATAGGTTGAGGCATAGCAAAACCATTGAGCTTAACATCAATCACCCCTAAAACAACCCCAGGAATTGCTTGTATTCGCGCTTCTAGAGCTTTAGGATAAACACTCTCACCTGCTGGTAACTTGCCAGGAAAAAGAAAGTCTCTAACATTTTGTTGAATAGATAAAGCGATCGCATCAGGTAACACACCTGATTGAATACCAACAACCACATCAACATTAACCGTAAAAGTTTCAATTGTCCAGACGGTGATAGTTGCCATTGCAGCTTTACGGTTAAGCTCATCACTCAGTGCAGAAAGTTGTCCAGTACTTAAAGCGCTACCGTCTGCATTAAGTCCAAACACTCCTACATACCCATTTTGATAAGTAATCTTATCTGGTTTCAATCTTCCAATTGCCAGCGCTGTAGAACCAACTCCTAAAAAATCAACTACTGCTGCTTCAAAATCATCCTCGCTAATAAGGGTTTCACGGCGACGAAGCAATCCATAAATACGTTGCTGAAACTCGGCTTCTGTTTCTGCGTCTTGCCCGTTTTTAGTTGCTTCGGTGAGAGCGATCGCCCCCAATCTCTTCACACTAGGAAAAGACACCGGAGTCAGTTGTGAAATATTCCCACGTGAGCCTGAAGTAAGAGATATTATCGCTACAGTTCCATAGTCAGTATAAGCAGGAATTCCCAAATCAGCAGTTGTCTCAAACTGGATGCCATTAATGACAACTCTAAAACCACGGGGAAGAACAAAAGGATCGGCGTAGACGGCATCCAACCTAACTCCAATCGTCCCAACTGCATTGCTACCTTGTTTTCTTTCCAGTCCGAACAAAGAAAGACGGTTTCTTTCTAAAGTGTTCCCTAGAGAGTTGACAGTTGTAATGATTTGTGTCCCCTCTACTGCTACTGCCTCTAGGATGGCGAGAACGGGCGAGCCTGGGCTGAAATCATTTAATCTACCTGCACTTACAGCAAGCGCCCTTTCTTGTCCAAGGGTGACAAGATCTGAAGTGGTTTTAGTGTCGATGGGTGGAATGTCCGTCATGTCGGTTGCTTCCCGGTAATAGCCCAATAGATGAAGCCCCTTTGTGGTGGGATGGTTTCACGGTCTGGTTTTCTTTGAGCAAAATGCAAGTGAGCGCCTGTAGAAACACCTGTGTTTCCAGAGTGAGCAATGATATCACCTGCTTTAAAGGTTCCTGTTGAACCACTACTTAAGTGCATGTATTGAAATATCCATCCTCCATAAGAAAATTCAACTATATTGCCACCCGCGCCAGTATTAGGCTTGTACTGTACATTTATTGTCTCACCTGGCTTACAGATAGCGTAAAGAGGTGTTCCCTCTGCCATGCTCACATCTACACCTTGATGGAAACTAGATGCGCCTGCTGTGGGAGCACTCCTGTAGCCATAAGGCGATGTCACTTGAAAATTGCCAATACTATCACCCTTTTTAGGGCTATCACTGAAATTTCCACTAAAAGAAACGTTTGACGTGTTAACAGCCCCACCCGTGCCTGTAGATGGTGCAGAAGCCACGGGACGCGCTTTTATTTTCACGGGTAAATATGTATTGAGGACAGATGTGATTGCACCTGCTACATAAGAGTGTCGCACTTCACCCACTCTATAAGTACGAGTCAATGACTCTCCTAAACCTGTGTCTTTATCTAACTTTACAATTTGTCCTGGCTGCGCCTGCAATATCTCAGGCATCAGTACAGAGTTAATGTTAAGTGTAGATTCAAACCCCTTACCAATCTCTTTGGAATCGTCTGCCTTTTGTTTGAGGTCTTGAATTCCTCCACCTGTGGCTATATTTGCGGTTGTGCTACTAGTATTAAGATTTGTTGCTGGTGTTGGGGTTGTTGTTGTACTTGTTGGTTGATTGACTGGGATTGCTTTTTCTAACTGCACAGGTTGAGTTAACTGAGCGATGATTCCTGAGTCTTGAGGATCAAGAACGCGATCGCTTGATGCTCTATCCCCCCATGATGAACCCGTTGCAAGTGCGATCGCCTTAATGGTAATCGTCTTATCCGATGGCTCTAGTGCCTTAATCTCCAGTTTTGCCGCATCAGAACGTAAAAACAATCCTTGAGACTTAGCAATCTTAAGTAAATACTCATAATCAGATTCTGTTTGATACGAACTCTCAATGATTGTATTTGCTCCTTCCGCCACATCTCCAAGCGTCCCGCCCACCTTCTCTACAAGTTCAGTTGCAACTTGACGTACTGTCGTGTTTTGTCTAACTTTATACGTCTTGCTACTACTAGAAAGTTTAGAACCTTTAGCAATGACATATCTTAATTGTCTTCCTGCGATCCTGGTAGTATGTGGATAATCATTGGAACCTCTGACCTCGGTTAACAGAAATTGTGAAGTGATAGACTCTGCACCACCGCTGAACCCCATTTCTATCGAGATAATAATTCCGTCTTTGATGTCTATTGATGTTGGTGTCGCTGCGGGTGCTTGCGCGTTTTCTGTTGGTTTTGGGGTTGTCGTGGTCGTTGTGGTTGTTCCTCCACTTGGTTGTGGTGTGGTTGTTGATGTGGATGATTGAGATGTTGTAGAAGTACTCACAGGTGAGGCAGTCGGAGTCTTGGCGGTTCCCGTCGAGTCCGAACTGCCGTTAGCGTAGCGAGACCGGAGGTCTTCCCCGAAGGGTGTCGCGGTTGAAGCAACTGGCGCAGCTGAGGTTAAAGCTGCTTGACGGAACTTGCTGATATTTGCAAGGAAGGTAGAACGCTTACCTCCTGAAGTGCCTTGCCCGTAGGGATTACCTTCAAGAGATGCCCATTCATAACGAGCGCTGTATACCCCATTTCCTACAATTGCTTGCTCAAATTGCCCATTGAGCACGTAATCAAGAATTTTTCGATAGATAAGACGACCTACTGCAAGTATTTCTTGTGAGATGGGCTTGAAATCTTTTAGCCCGAGACGGGGTGCTTCCTCATCCCACACAAAGTCCATTGTTTGGAATTTTCCGGTAGCTGAGGAAGTATATCCGCCAGAGGTGACGCGCTTTTTAGGATGCGTGGTTAGCGTTCTTGGGTCAAAACTTTCTTTGCCATTAATATCACCATACAAGTACCCGTATCCACCTTTAGCCTCTGCTTCTTCTCCTAACTCAGCAATTGCGATCGCTTTTAAGAACGCTTGCACATTTGCACTTGCCAGCGCCGCCAACGCTTTTTGTCCTAGCGCGGTTAGCCCAGAAAGGTCAGAAGCTCCATACTTCGCCTCAAGGGTCTTGAGATAATTGCTCCCCAACGCTGCTGCACCATCTCCTGTAAAACCACTTCCTGCTGTCGCTGTCGTCTGGGCTGCTGCTGGATCTTCTAATAAGTTCGCTGGAATCAAGATTCCGCCACGGGCTTGGAATTCAGTGAGGAAGATATTAAGAATGCGTAATTGCGGATCAAATATTGAGAAGTTGCAACTTGATGCGCGTTCTTGCTCCGATATGATTGTGTCAGCGCTAATCAGGAAGCCATCCCCCGTCTCGAACAGAAATCTCTGCCCTATTTGCACTTTACAAAACGCGCTTCTCAAGTACATATAGAAACTTCTCTGTACGCACTGCGCCAATAAATAAGAGAGTTGTGATTCCCTTACAGTATCACACTCTTTATTTTGTTGAGGCGAAGGGAAAGGTTGCACTCCCCTAGCTCACAATTCCGATTAAGCACAAATACTCATTTTTTCTTATTTCCTAACAATTTAGAACGGACTGAGATTAAGCATCTAATGAAGTTTTGAAGTCTAAAATAACCAAGACTACTGCGGTTCTAAAAATGTTAAGGACAATGGTCGTACACAACCCAAAAAGACTGGGATCATAGACAGTATCAATAAATAAAATTTAATCAACTAATAGTAACTAAGAAAAAATAGCCGTGTCTTATTTCAATCATAGTAGTTGAAACACTTCATTTATCCTAACAATAGTTTAGACAGTACTCTTTGACTCAAAGTAAAATAACACTTGGTTTTGGGTACATTTGGGTACAAATCTCTGCTAACCTACTGTTATCCGACCTAAAAATCACCTGTCACCTAGATATAGTATGACTTATGACGAATTCTAAGACCACTGATACAACCGCAAATGTACCCAAAAGTACCCAGAAAATAGAGGGAGTAAAAACACCTAAAATACCAGCGAAAAATAAGAAGCAGTTTAAGTCGGTGACTGACTTGGGTAATCATTGGATTAAAGCTTACGTGGAAGGCTACGAACTTCTAAGAGAACCAAGCTGGTATGCTCGCTGCTTATCCAATACCTCTAGTAAGCTACCTGGTCACGTCCGTTATGTCAATGGTGTGAGGACTGACCTAATTAACAGTTGCTGGCTAATTGGCAATCAAGCTGTCCGCAGTGGTAGCAGTGACCTGATGAGATTGGTGGAAGATTATATGGGTAAGTCATCTCTGTGGCTTGAGTACTTCCTTGGAACTTTAGCTCATTTACCACAGATTAACCCAGAAATGAATCTAGAAGTTACGGTAACTACCAATGATGTTAAACGTCACTCAGGAATTATCAAGAAGAATGAAGGGACGCACTCGGTAGAATTGTGTGGCGTCCCGTGTGCTATTCATTTATCTGTTAAGGCGATACTACCAGAGGGTTTTGCAGCGCTCAAGAGTCAAAATTTAGATGGAGCAGTAACTATCTGCGATATCGGTGGCGGTAACACTTCCATCAGTCGATTCTTCAACTCGGAACCAGTAGGTGAGGTTGCAGTTAAGGACTTTGGCGCTGAATACTTGATTGAGCGAATTAGCTGTAATTCTGACCTAAAAGCATTGATTAAACAACCACCTAGTAAGGATGTCATCAACCGCAGCATTGAGGTAGGAGTGAAGTTCAAAAAATCAGAGTCAGGTGAAAAAATCCCGTTTCTAGCTTATGGTGAATCAGACCTGAACTTCTACAAAGTCTATGAATTTGAGCTACAGGACTTCATCAATTGCAGACTCAGGGAAGTTATCAAACAACTTGAGCAGTACAAACTTAGTGGTGACCAAATCCTGATAATCGGAGGTGGTTCTAAGCTACCGCTGCTGAATGCTGCACTAAAAAAGAAAGGATTCTTGATTTCTGCCAATGGTGCTTTCGATAACCTCATGGGACTCATAGCGGAGATTGGGTAATGACAGCTGATAAAATTAGGATTAAGAAGTACCAGAAGCCCAAAGTACAGCAATGGTGTGAAGCGCTCTTAATTAGTGAGAGTCGGTTTGTTGAGGACGCGATAGGGTTTTATCTGCGGTATTTAGAAGGAAAGCATCCAGTTACACCCACTCTACCAGTTGCTACGACTGAAAGTTTGAATGGTTATCAAGAACTGCCATCCATTAAGCGAGTAGCGATAGAAACGGATGACCCAGAAGAATTTGACGGTGGAATAGAGCTTTAAAGCAAAATACCTGCCCAAATTTTTTACGTGTTAGACCCTCATTGCTTTTCACGTATGCTGACGCACTTGTCCCCTCCAAAAGGGGATTTTATTGCTTAAGTGACCATGCGCGATACCCCTGCGCGTAGCGCAGGGAGGTAACTAGCAACTTAGGTTATCTAGTCTTTAGACCGCCCCCCTGTGTCGTTTCTAGTATAAAAAGTGACTAAATAGGTGCTCCCTCCGGATACATCAGTTTCACTCTTTTCTCCCGTAGTTTGGCTTCTTCGATACAGATTTCTTCAATTTGTTTGACCAAATCTTGAGAAATGCCCAGTTTAGCTGCCATTTTAGTTACAGTTGCCCTTTCCTTGTCACTATATTCTCCATCAGCACTGCAAGCTTTAATCGCATCGTAAACAAGATAACGCCGTGAACCAGTTGCCTCTGGAGCATCACCAATCACCTTCTCGATATCTTCGTCAGCTTTATAAGATTTGAGTTCCTCCACTAATGAGTCTGATGCGCCAAAAGCAGAAGCAAGCCCAACGACCCAATCTCTTTCTTCAGGGGTTAATGTACCGTCTCCATTAGCACAAACGAGAATCGATTTCGAGTAACCATTATAAGCTTCAGGACTTGGAAGTTTGCCAAAGGTATATTTTTCTCTAAATAACCACAATAAACCCTCATTTCTAGTAGTCATGCTTACCCTTGATAAACAGATTAAGGAAGTTTTTCAATGTCATTATCACATCAAGTGATAGTCAAATAGATCGCCAATAGAAAATAAGTCTCAGTAAACCAAGAAGTTTTTTAGAAGCCTTGCTAAGTAAATATTTCACGATTATATACACATACGACAGAACGACGACCTTTTAGTAGGTATTCTAGCCAATACCACTAGCGTAGCTTTAAGCGATCGCCTCTGCTGAAGAATTGACATTTACAGTTCGCCCACTTGTGGACAAACCATTTACATAGTTCTGAAAGTACTGTACAAGACTGTCATAACTATCACAATCTTGGTATCTCATAATGTATCAACTAATAACTCAGTTGGAATTTTGACCAAAGTAAAACTAACTGAACATTCAGCAAGATCACCATTTGGATACCAAGATCGCTCGACCTTGGAAAACCTAGTCATAACACACGGTGAATGCGAGGTTTGACCCCAAACGAATGACAACACCGCTGGGGGTTTTCCTTTTTCAATCGGTTGGATAAGCGCCATCAAATCATTAACGTACTTGGTTATGACTCGCCTTTGCGATCGCCCTGATATAGGTAAATTTCCGATTGATAGAGAAATATTGTCTGTTGTCGTCCATTGCAGTGTGGGGGAACTAATACCAACTGAATTAGAAGGGGTGTAGTTAGCAGAAGAATCGTAGGTAATCTCAGTTGGCATCAGTAAGAATTTCCAGGTTCCCTTGCCATCCAGTCTTGAGATATTTGCATAAGTCGCTCTTGGACGATCTACTTGAGGGAGTTCTTTTAGGACTTCAGGATTCATGCTAATCGTGCCTCCAACTCGTTTCTTAAGGTTTGTTCAATGATGGCGATCGCTTTTAAAGCGACTTCCTCAGCCGTTCCACTAGGTAAATTGAGAACTATAGAACCCGCGCCAAAAGTAATATTGACAGTCTTCCCCCCGTTGGTAAGACCGTTTACCAAGTTACCCATTTGTCTGGGTGTTAATATATACTCTGAATCGTTTGCCACAACTAAATTAGCTCCTCTTGGAGCATTTCTCCTTTCTGTCTCCAATGCCCCAAAGTATCCATTTGCAGCTGTAGGTATATTGCCTTGATACTTTGGCAACAGAGAAGAGAAAAAGCCACCTATCCCACTTGCTACGCTGGAAAAGAACCCACCAACACCACTTGCTGCACCACTAACAATAGATCCTGCTCCTCCAAGAACATTTGCCCCTACAGAACCAACTGAACCAATAAAGCTTTTGATAGGTTTAACAACAGCATCGATAAGAGAGCGGATTGTATTAATGACTGTCCCTATAGCGTTAGATATGGCGTTTTTGATGATTTCAAAAAAGCTACCAAAGAAGGAAAATACTGATTTTGCAGCGTCTATGATAGGACGAGCGAGCGCAGCAATAATTTTACCAAGTGGTGAGAAGATAGCACTGACAATCATCCCTGGAACCATACCTACTACCTTAAAGGCTAAACCAAGGATGTTCTTGACAAGATTAATCACAAGACTTCTAGCAAAACCACCAATAAAACCAAAATAATTTCCTGCGTTGGCAAAGATGATTCCTATAAGTTTACCTAAAACGAAGGTAATCACATCAGCTACAAACTTCCCAAAAGCTGTTCCTAGCGCTGCTGTATCACCTGTATTTATACCTTCAACATTACTAATTAATCCTCTAAGAATATTGTTGAAATCGTCTACAAACCCTTTGACAGACTTCATAATATCGCCACTGAAACCCAATACCCTGGCAACTTCCCAGAATAAACCTCCTTCTCCTAATACTAGGTCTATCGTTTCAGTAAAACTAGTAAATACTGACTGATAACCATCTATATTTGGTTCTAAGTCTCTTTGAAATGACAATAATCCTGTTGTGGGATCAAAGAGAGTATCAAAGAATTGAGATAACTTTGATTTTGATAATCCTTTTAACTTATCAATGTCTTGGTCACTAATTGAGGAGTTTAACGCTTTGACAAGAATATCAACGCGCTCGCCCAAGGAAATCGTACCAAAGCTTCTAGCATTTGGGTTGATAGCTCTGAGATTTTCAATTAAAGCATTTCTGAGTAAAGTGTTATCAGCGAAGAACTTATATCTATCCAAACCGCCGGGACCAACGCTACCTGAAATATAACCACTGATAGCAGCACGAGTATCTTTGACAGTTGTGTTAGATAACTCACCCAATAGGGCAATCTTAGAACTTGCTTCTAGTAAAGACTTGGATACTTCATCAGGTGTTCTTCCAACAGATCTTAAAGCAAGAGCAAAGTCATCTTGAATGGTACGCGAGACTGAGGCGATCGCCTCGGCTGAGGTCGGTAAATCTCGTCCTAATATCCCTACTTGCTCATTAAATTTCTGGACATATTTCGCCGCCTGGTCATAACTTAACCCTAAAGTTTTGGTTGCTGTAATTTCACTGTTTAAGATTTCTCCTTGTCTTTCTACTCCATCTCGAAATGCATTATTTAGACTATCAACACCTCTTGTGACCACTCCTATTGCTGCATTTAAGGCAAGCATTTCTACATTCAATCCTGCCATCGCATTCCCTGCATATCCCGCCATAGTACCCACCGCAGTACCCATACGGTTAAAGTTCCCATTAACAGTACTAGCAGCTTGATTTAACCCCAAAATGTTACTTTGCACTCCCCGGAAAACGGCTCCGGTTAAGTCCCTGGCAATTAGGATGATTTCTGCTGTAGAAGACATAATGAGTGTAGCAGTTAGAGCAGTCTTAAGGTTTGTATTGAATGGAGAGCAAACACCAGCAAGGCAAGAAGTTTTGGGCTAGTTTCTCAACAAGCGATCGCTCGTCTGTGTTTGGTGTAAAGTTACTGGGAACGTAGATGATGTAGGAGAAAGGATCAGAACCTAAAGGAGCAGGAAAAGGCGTTTGACCAAGAATAAGCCCTGTTGCTGGGGCTAGAGTGACATTAAGGTTAAAAATAGCGAATAGGTAAGGTAGAATTTCACGGTTGCCTCTGTTCTCCCAAATATAATTTGTGTTGAGCAGCAATTGACGTTTAACATCAATAGACCATCTCTGATCCCATAATTCCCCCCAACCAGCCCAACGAGCGAGAGTATCAAGCCACTGGGGAAAACAAGTTTCAGCGATTAAGCGATCGCGCTCATAATTCTCTAAATACCCCTCTAGTTCCGTACAGACTTCAGCAATACCGCGTGTTAAAGCGTCGGCAATCTCTTGCATTTCGCCACCGTCGCGGTAACAATTAGGGAGTAGATAAAGTATCTTATTGGACATCATGGATGTTAAGTTTCCTCTTACCTACACCTCATTTGGTAGTATTGCTCTTGTGGATGAACCAGAAAAATACACCTCTCAGGTAAAGCACATTTTGTCCACTATTGTCAGAGAAAGAAGACTTTTTCCAACACTTGGTTTTCCAGTTGATTTACTTTTTCAATTGCCCTTACCTGAGCTTGTCAGTGAGAGAGTTAGATTAGCACTATTGCCTTATATTCCAATCCCTTTTAGTGTGACTACAAAATCTCCCAACGGCAAAGGAATAGTTGTTACTGTTACATTGGGAGAACAACAGGAACAAGAAGTTATATTTGATTTCAGCGCTCTATCATAGCTTTCCTCGACTATTCTCGTTTTGTTGCTCCGAAATCTCTTCATGAATAGCGTTAATACAATCAATCATCCTTTGAATGACTGGAATTGGCATGTCTAACCATTTGTCGTACTCTGCAAAACTTCTGTTGTTTAATCCGTAGACAATTCTCAACCAGTGATGTGAGTCAACGTTCAGTAAAGAGAAAGTTGTCACTGAAGAACTTTTCGTAAGCCTTGTTGAGTATCTTAATTGCGCGATCGCGTTTCGGTTGTAACAAGTCAAGAGATGTAATACTTTCTTGTTCTCCCCATTTGGTGATGATTTTAGAAAGTATCTTTTCTAACTGGTTGGGGTCATTTTCGATTTCTCGCAAGAATGAGCGATCGCGTCTAGTCAAAGCCCTCATATGTATTTCTATATAGTTGCCATCCCCATCAGGAACGTTATAAATGATGAGCTTTTCTTCTTCTTCGATGTAAGTATAAGTAATTTCGGTTTGATTTGATGGCATAAATATTACTCCTTATGCAGTGACTATATTGTCTGCGGTTTGAGCATCTTGTACACTTTGCAATGCTGGAATACCTGAGAATGAGATTTCAAGCTTAATCTCAGCTGCTGAATTACTTAGCTTGTCAAAATCACCATATTCAAGGCGCAGCAAACGTACACCTGTTAAGGGTGTGACCAAATCACCTATTTGATGAGTTGCGGTTAGTGTACCATCTTTTGCTTTGTCTGAAACGTACAAAGCCCTGAGTTTGACAAACTGAGGCTTACTCATCAACCCTGTCAGAGTAATGTTTTCATACTCAGTTTGACCTATTAACGAGGTTATACGGTCAGTATTGGGGTCATAGTACTTGTCACCCACAACAGGTGCTTCTATAATGGCGCTTCCTGTTGAAAAAACGTAAACCAAGCCTTGAATTTCAACTTTGCCTTTAGATTTAGCAACAGCTACATACTTGTCAGCCATAACTCAAGCGTCTCCTGCTATACTGCGCCTGTTGGGACAACATCTACATTAATCAGGTCTATTTCTATCATTTCTAAAGCTTGAACAAATTTGCAGTAAGCGCTAATCTTGATTCTTCTGAGGTTGCGCCTTACAGTTGGGGTTGGCGTTGTTGTTTGAGTTGTATCTTCTCCTGATGTTGGCGGTTTATCGGTATTATCTCCCCCGGTTGTCACAGAATTTGTTTTATCTGTCACTGGTACTTCTCGCTCAACAATTCTATAGGATTCTTGAGGTGTCTCACCTGAAAGCGCACCATCTGTATAAGCTCTGTCTAAAACTTCTACAATCAATCTTATAACTTGCCCTCTTGTATATCCTCTAGGGTCTGAAGGCTCAAACAACTCAGGTAGTAAAGATAATAACAATTGTCTAGAGATAATATTCATCGCTACAACGGTGTTAATATTTTGGAAGTTAGGGTCACTTGCAAGAGTTCTTGTCCCCCAAACACACCACCCGTAACTTGGAATATCTCGAATTGTATTTACTCCCTTATTAAGTAAGTCCTCGTAGTCTTGAATGGGTTCTATGTATCCCACCATGTCAGTAATACCTTTGATAGGGTAACGTACACCCGCAGGAGGATTGTAAGCATTGTCACGGAATCGCAACAATGATATGACTGAAGCGATCGCACTACTTGGAACCTGTTTGCCCTCCAAGTCAATCCCAAAGTCATAGTACAAAGAAGACTTACCAAAAGGTGATGAGCACAAAGCTGCTTCTGTCTCAGCTTCAGCTTTTGTGTCTACACCTTTTGCTGTATTGAAGTAGTGAATCCATCCTAAGCGCAAGGCAACATTTTCTAACTCTGTAAATAAAGCTGTCCTGTCTGCTTGAACGGTTATATCTGGTGCTTCTGGACAAACCAAAATATGCAAATCCAAGTTGGTTTTTTTCGCTAACTCTTTTGCACCAAATATCAAGTGTCCTTTGTCATTTGGGGCTGTAATCGCAGTATCATGACCAGCAAAGATAGATACTCTTGCTTGAGGGTAATTGCGAAAAATCAGACGAACTGAAGCAAGCGTTGTATCTGTAACGTTGGAAGTGTATTTAAGCTGAAAATCTGCTAGGTCTGAGATCGCTATGAGCTTGTTATAATTAGCAACATCTGCTGGCATTGCACTTGTTAACAAGCATAATCGACTAATACTTGTGGGCGTACTTGTAACTCTTGGCTCGCCTCTTTCAACAATAGAAAGTCCGGGTATAGTTTGTATCATGGTACTTTAGCAAATAGAATGGCGTCTAGTTCTGACAATGTTTCTGAAGCGTAAAGTTCTACGCTTTCTACTCTGTCATCTTCATCAAATGTCTCTACCTCATACTCAAGCAGTTTGGTACATTGGAATCTTAATTCAGCTTCCCAAGTACCGTTAGTTGGTTGCAGAAGGTCGTATCCTTCAAACCATAGCGATCGCCTAGAAACAGTTTTGTCACTGAACGGGATAAACCCAAGCAAATTACTAATAATTGCGTCTATCGTCCAATCCAAAACATCTTTTTCATCACTTTCCTCTGCAAAAAGTTTTCCTAGCGAAACTCTAATAACTACCAAAATATTTGCTTCTTGCACTCCTTCTTGATTGCGCTGTACTCCTTTTGCTTGAGGGGCTAATACTCTTATGTACTCCGCCTCTTGTGTTCCTCTTTGTCTAGGTTTTTTAGGTAATGATCTTACCTTGACACCATATGCTGTCAAGGCATCAGAAACAGGCTTTAGTTTATTAACAACGTTAATACTTATCTCTCTTGTTCCTAGCATCACCTCAACCTCATAAATAAGCTTTGTAGGTAATCTTCAAAAAAACCTACAATTGCCCTTAAATCTTCGTCGGAGAAGCCTAAAAATCTCCTTTGAGCAATTCTTGATGTCCCATCGTTATGTATTCCTGCGTAAGGTGTCAGATTGAACACTCTAAGAACGTTACCCGCAACACTCATCTGAGTTGCGTTTATCATCCGTCTTGTTTCTTGCAATATGGATTTCGTTCTCTTGTATAACCAGGTACTAAGTGCTAAATCTGCCCACGGTCTACCGTCAGGATCACTTTCATTGTCAAAGTTTCTTAAAGTTGCAGAAAGCTGATAGTCTCCTGATCTACTCAATGGTACGCTCAAATCACTTAATAGCCCACGAGCGCTCGCTGCTTCAAGATCAGAACTGTTGACTAATATTTGAATTTGCATCTATGTAACCCATCCTTTGAACATAACCTACTTCTATACGTTGCCCAAACACTCCATTTGCTAACGGTAGACTGGAAGATACGATGTCAAGTAGTTTGACCTGTCCAGATGTTACCTTCCCTCCTGTTTCGTGTATTTCTCCTGTACCAAATACCCCTTCTTCTAATCCCTGCACATCCTGGGGAGTTATTGAGACAATATGACCTTCATATATTCTGATGAATTCTGAACGGTCATAATTGATTGTCTCATTCTGCCTAAACTGCACTGGATCAAGAACTGCTACTATCTCCCATTCCCCACCGTCTGGTCGAGTAAATCTTAAAGTTGACTTCTCAAAGATTGACAAGTTGTAAATACTCATCTAGTTATCCTATGACACGAGGTAAGTAACTTACGACTCCAGTACTACTAGAGCTATGCTCTCCTTCTTCTCCTCCATCACCTGGAATAAATACCCCATTACGCTCATCTTCTAAATTTTGCCTACGATACAAAGCATCTATGATGTTTTGTGGTGGATTCAGTTCTGTCCTATCGTGCCTTTTAATCAGCCAGAGGTCAGGTGTCTGCTCTAGCATCATTGCTGCGGCTGCATAAATCCGGTAAACCTCCTGCCCAGAAGAAATCACTTTCCCTTTTGTAAGTTCCAAAAGATTTATCGTATCTTCAGTAAAAGACTGCTTCCAGAACGATGCTATTGCTGGAATTTTTATAAATTGAGCGATCGCCTCCTCTATTGTCGTAATCATTACAAATTCTCCGTTATCGCTTATACCCGTTTCCGTATGGTACTAAGACTGTCATTATTAGTACACTCTTGTTATGCTGCTACCAATTCTGGAACTGTTACAACTGCCACTGCCTCATGATCTAGGAAGACTGGGAACCCTTCTCTATAACCTTCAGCATACACACTGCGTGGCTTGAGGTCGCTTGCTTTGACGGTAATGACTAAGCCTGGTTCAACTTCACCTAAGCTGATTCCTTCACCGTAGTAACCTAAAGTGTTATTGATAAGCTCACGGCGTACGATGCGTCCTTGGTCATCCGGAATTTCTAAAGGTTGTGCTCGTCCAGAAGCCCCGATAATTAAAAGCTTATCATCTGGGAATAACCGCGCTTGTCCACCACCTTGCAGTGGATAGAATCGGTCATATCTGATGATGGGTGGCAATCCATTTGCCTGAAGGATGCCATTGAGTACCGCGTCGTTAGCTGATAGTGGTCTATTCTCAAACGTCAGATCACCTGTCGCAGTCGGTAGCGCAATCAGTCCAGCACCGTACCTAGCAACATTCGGATTGACTTGTAAAGCACCTGCAATTCTGGAAGATGTAATAATTGCAATCGGTTCATAACCCTTGTTTTGCAGCAATATTCGCAAAGGAACAAGAGTATTTTGGATTGGGTCAAAGGTTAGGCTGTAAAATCCTGTTGGTGCTGCTGTCGTCCCTGAAGGAACAGTTATACGATGTCCTGCTGGGTTCGGGAATGTAATTGTGTAAGACGGCGCATCCATTGGAGTTACAGTCACAATGGCATTGCACAAGGCTTCTGCTCTTTGCTTTTCTGCCTTAAGTTCAATGGCTAATCGAATAGTACGAATCAGCCATTGAGTGACAAATTCTATTGCTAGCGAGCGCTCGCGCCCTTGATTCAATAATCTACCCAGTGTTCTCAAGTCCTGAGCATCCATCTGAGCAGAAATATCAATGTGCCCAAGTCTTCCTCTAAATGCCATTCCTTGACCCGTCTGCTTCATCTGCGGAGGAGACAAAGGAGCGCCATCGTCCGCAATGAACGTTCCTATCTTGGTAATTTCCTCATATATCTCATTTGTATCTCTTTGAACAACTGGAAGATACTGAGCAAGAATAAAAGGTTGAGTTTCGGTTCCGAATTGTAATATGGGGTTTCTTGCAATCTGCTTTAAGAAAGGATCAGTAAAGACCGATATAATAAAAGCAGCAATTGATCCTATATCTGCGGTAGGTGGCATATTACGGTCTTGCCTTCGTTAAATAAAAGTTTTTTGCAAGCCCAGCCTTTACGACGGCTGTAAGAGTAATTCCTATCGGGGAAGCAGCAACCCATCCTGGTAAGTAATTCCAGTAGACAACGTTACCTGCATGAGGTTGCAACAAATCTATCAAAGTGTTGTCATTATTTCTGGCATCCCAAATATCATGCAAGTTTAGGGTAAAAAACGTGTGAGTATCAGCTGCTAACTTCCAAGGCGCAGCAGATATCTGGTCTGCATCTGTTCTTCCCCAAACTGTACCACTGGGGATAAACAATCTCCCATCTGATTGCGGGGTCAATCCTGTTGTGTCAAGTGTTCCGCCCCCAGGAATCGTGACTTTTCCATGAATAAGTGGAGTTCCCAACCACTCAGGCGCTAAACCTTGTAATGGTGTAAATTCTACTTTTGGAGCCATAGTTATTTATTCCCTTGGATTATTGCAGGTAATTTAAAACCCATACTTTTAATCACACTACCAATAGGATCTCCCTCTGGTGAACCGCTCCCACTTGTCCCTCCCTGTGGTACTGGTGGTTTATTATTTCCTTGTCCTGTCTCTGACTTGTTGTTGTAAGACTCAGATCCAGTCATTAAAGCATTCTTGATCCACTCTCTTCCTCCTTCCGCTAAGTACTCATCTATCTTCTTACCTCCTACTGTTACCGTATCACCTTCTAATTTGATGTCGTTAGGTAAGATCCCAGTCTTTATGAAATTGATTAGCGCATCTTTGTTAAGTTTTGCTTTACTTGCAATATCTGCATACAAATTATTTTTTTCATACTCTTCAACTTTGGCGATCGCCTCCCCCAACTCTTTCTCCAAAGTCGTCACTTTCTCTTTCAACGTCTCATTCTCACTCTTTAAAGTTGTGAGCGCATATGAAGGTTCTTTGCCGTCTGTTTGTTCCTTCAGTCCATTTAACTGACCTTCTAAGGTCGTATGCCTCCGCTTCCAGAGATTCACATCACTCTCAAGAGTGCTTACCTTATCAGCGATCGCCGCTAACACATCAGCAGCTTTCTCACCCAAGCCCTCTTTGATCCTGTCTAATGCAACTGCATATTCCATATCTATCATTCGGTACTTGCAACACTAAGATATCATGGTGAGATTAAGACTGCTGCAACTACGACACACTTTTTTAGAAAAATTTTTCCGACTCCTTATAATTTTCTACAAAACACATACTCTAGATAGGGATGGTGTTAGGGCAATCACGGTAGTTGTAGATCTTAAAATTTACAATGCGGTAGTGTAGTGCGATAATCGTTAACGAAAAGCTGCATTGTCGTTAACGTCTGTAAATGGATATTGTAAGTACAACTACTGAAACTTCTATTACTCAAATCGCCAGTCAATTACAAACCAGCAACGATTTTTTGGCGGAGTTGCAGCAGAAGGCGACGACTACCCAGCGGGGGTATACTGGCAATATACGGGTATTTTTTGAGTATTTTTTACAAAGGGAACCCACAGGGCGGGATATTTCGGAGTTTTGGGCGTTGGACGACCAGGTGGCTAATGGGTTAATTCTCAAGTTTAAAAATCATTTGGTGGCAGAAGGTAGGAAGGCGGCAACGATTAACCGTTATTTGGCTGCGATTAAGTATTTAATTAAGGTGGGGCGGAATCTCAAGCGCTGTCGATATCACTTTGATAGCGATCGCATCGAGTCTTTGAAAGTGACTAAGTATCGCGACACCAGAGGCGTGGGAGTGGATGAGTACAATAAGGTGTTTGATGTGATTGATACTACCTGCGTTAAGGGGAAGCGGGATTATGCCTTATTTCTGCTGCTTTGGTCTAATGTCCTGCGTCGAGGAGAGGTGGCAAAGTTAACGGTGGGGGACTTTGATTACCACGAAAATACGTTAACTGTTTATGGTAAGGGGAAGGGGAATGATGAAACTAGGATTGATTTAAATCCTCTTGTGGCGGAGGCGATATCTGATTGGTTGGGTATGAGGACAAATCTTAAACCCAGTCATCCCCTATTTATTGCTTTGGACTTCCACAATTATGGACACCAACTCACCGGGGATGGTATCTATGCAATTGTGCGTAAGACTTGCGAACGGGCTGGGATAACCAAGCGGATGACTCCCCATAAGATTAGGCATTCGGGGATTACCGATGCTCTTGATTTGGCAGAAGGTGATTACCGGAAGGTGCAGCATTTGAGCCGTCATGCTGACCCCAGGACGATTCTAGTTTATGAAGACAACAAGAATCAATACCAATTGGAGTTAACTAATAAATTAGCAGCTCGTGTTGGGAAAAAGCGGAAATCTTAATATCAAAAATCGAACGAAATCCACTTGCTTCTGGAACGAAAATAAACGCTAATTTTTAGTTTCATTGAGATGTGCTTGTAACCAATTTAGCAAGTCACCCATTGCTGTAAAATCTAATAAAGCTTCGCCAAGTGCTTCTAACTCTTCCAGTGAAAGAGCCTGTACTTGCTTTTTAACCTCTTGAGGTAACTCTCCTACCCGTTTTTGTAGTAGCCGCACAATTATAGTCTGTCCAACTTCAAGTTTTCCACGCTCGTAGCCAATACGCTCGCCTGTAGTAATATAGCTCATTGCACGCTCCTGCTCAAACTCCTTAAAATCTTGCCAAAACTCTGCTTCTAATGCTTTTGGTAAAATCATAACCCAATCCACAAAGCGGTAAAGGTTACGAATATCTTTTTCTGCTAAACCTAGTTCGTACAATCGGCGAATTAAGCTAAATTTCCAAGTTTTGCGTTCAGCTGGCTTTTTACTAGTCTGCTGTGTTTTCAGATGTGCCATTACAACCGTTGCAAAAGGATTATCGCTCTTCTCTAATTCCGTCCAACGGTTTTGATAATCGAGAAGCTTGACGATGCCAAATTTAAAATGCAGACTACTATCAGGATAATTATAACTGTATTGATTTGGTCGCCATGTCGGGTCTGTATCACACAAAATCGCTAAACTAATGGCAGGTTTCGCAAATCTGTCAAAAATTCGTAGGTTGTAAGAAAACATTCTTTCTGCAAAGTCATCTTCCGGTTTAGCCTGGATTTCGACATGGATTAATAACCAAATTTCTTCTCCTTGAATTTGCCAAACTTTGACCAATTTGTCTGCGTATCTTCTTCCTTGTTCGGCATTACGGGCTATTTGTTGAAATTCCTTATCAAGAAATTGGTGGGGACGTTCCCAATTAATTAATGCAGCAGTTTGAGGAAAGAAGAATTCCATTGCTTGGGGAAAGTAGGCTTCTAAGATTTCTTTCCACGGTGAATCATTATCGGCTCTTTCGCGTTCAGAGGTCATGAATTAGCTTGAGTTTATAGTACTGGTGTTTCAATTATCAAGCTTACGGTGCAATACCTCAACGCAATAACTTCATTAAATAGTGAGTGAAAATCCGTGAACAGCGAAAAGCCGAGCGCTTGTGTAAATGTTCGTTAACAGAAAAACCTCTGGGGCAAGAATGGTCGGCTGAGTCATGATACCCTCAAGACAGTTGTACCCTCTGCACTCTTATGAGTACTGTAGATTTGCACCTAATTGAGGAAAATTGGCATTATTACAATGGCAATCTTTTTGATTTCTGGATTGGGATAAAACCAGACACCCAGACAGAAGAAGGGCAAGCTCTTGCTGATGACATTTATCGAATGTTTCAAGAGATAAATGTCATCTCTGAGGTGGTTACACGTCACGCTGATGCACTTTTAGGACGAGATCCTACTGCATCTTTTAATGTGGGCAATAGTAATTTAAATGAATCAGAGTTACAGTCAGCTAATATCGCGATCGCTGATTACTTAGCAAGAACTTTAGGCACACCCGTGGGAAATTTTGATTTCCCAGATCCAATCTATGAATCACTTTTAAATCTGCTTGTCGGTGGTGTTTCTTATCTGAGGGCAACTACAGTAGATGGTACTGTTTATTTGCATTGTCCACCTGTAGAAAGCGTCAAAGTAGTTACAAGAGATGCGATTGGACGCCCACGAAAAATAGAATACTATTACGTAGAAGAAGATAAAAAGTTAATAGAAACTCAATACCTTAACGAAACAAGACAAACAGTTTTTGAATATTACGAATTAGGGGAACAGAACCCATACTATACTTTTTCTATTAATTTAGGAGGACGCTTAACAATTACCGAAGGCAAGCGACGACCTTTTATAACGACCTCCATGAAAACAGCACAGAATGCCATTAATCATGCTGCCACCTTGATCCCCAGAAATAACCAAATCTCCGGTTTTGTCTCTCGTATCTTCCTAAATGCAAAATTACCCGGAGAATTCCAGACTGATGAAAGAACAGGTAAACGGGTATTTATTAAAGATCCAGAAGCAATTGTCATCGCTCCAGGAATGCTTAATTTTATCTCTGGAGTTGCTATTAAAGATGAGCAAGGCTTGACTAGAGGGTATACCTCACCAACCGTTCACACAGAACAACCAATAGAGATTAAGACATTTGTTGATGCTGCTACCTTTAGTCTAGGAACTATCTACTCACAGGCTAATCAATCTCATTTATTAGCAAGTGACCTTACTTTATCTGGGCGATCGCGTCAAGAATTACGCAATGATTTTGTTATCGCACTCCTGAAAGACTCTAAACGACTTCAGGACTTTTACAGTAATGCTTTCTTTGGTGCTTATCTGTTAGACCGCTACTACCAAGGACAAGACAATACAGAGCATAGCAAACTTGTTCTAAATTTTATTGTCAATGCTAACCCTGGTCAACTCTTACCAGAAGAAAGACAACAGATCATATCAACTTATCAAGCAGGATTGTTGAGTAAAGAAACAGCGATCGCTCTTCTTGCTTACACCGATTCCCCAATAGCAGAATTAGAAAAAATTAGACTTGAATCTAACAGTAATAATGCTTAATTTTAAAGGTTTGGGATACAATCTCAATTTTGCTTACATCAATTTTATCTAACCAGCGACGGTAAACTATAAGTTTTTTACTTTGATTGCGGAGGTTGCGGAATTTAGGACAGAAACATATATTAATAAATAAGATACCGTGCTTACGAGGTAGTATATGGAGCCATTGACTGCTGGTGCGATCGCTGTTGGTACTATAGTTGCCACTAAAGTCTTAGAAAAAACAACCGAAAAGGGAACAGAAATTTTATTGAATAAAGCTGGTAAGTTCTTAGTTACCCTTAAAAAACACTCTCCCAATACTGTAGTTGCTATTGAGAAAGCACCAGAACAACCACTCGATTATGGCAAAGCTGTACTGGAAGTAGAATCTGCGGCTAAGGCTAATCCTGAAGTGGCTCAAGCTGCACAGGAATTGGCAACAGCAGCCGAAACTAATCCACCGTCAAACTTGGCTGAAATTCTGAGGGAGATAAAAGAAGCTGTGGAGCAATCTCAAAAATCATATCCTTCAACTTTTATCCAAAACATCGAAAAAGCTATTAATGCGGCTCAAACGCAAACTATTGACCAAAGAGGTAGTACTTTCAATATTACTTGAGAAAAGTCGCCCGAACGGGAACGGGCAAAGTTAAATCCCCCAAATAATGTTGTGTTTCAAGGTTCTGCTAACTTTGTTGGCAGACAGAATGAACTTTCCCTACTGCGAGAAAAGTTGCAGCAACCAAACGCAGTCGCAATTTTTGTTTCTGGTATGGGTGGTGTTGGCAAAACTGAACTCGCAACGCAATATGCACGTCAATATGAAGCGGATTATCCTGGTGGGATTTGCTGGTTAGATGCCAGAACGTCGAATTTTGCAGCAGAAATAGTGCAGTTTGCCCAACTTCACATGAATCTGGCAGTCCCACAAAAGAATTCCCTCGGAGAGCCGTGGAGTCTTACCAAACAGGTAAACTGGTGTTGGCAGCAGTGGCAACCATCAGAAGGACTGGCGTTGGTAGTGTTCGATGGTATCACCGATTTGGCTAATTATCAACAACTTAGACCAAAAGGTAACCGCTTCCATGTGTTGATGACAACGCGGTTGCTAACACTCAACTCCGATGAGAAATCTCTGATATTTCTGAATGTGTTGTCACCAGAAGAAGCTTTGCAATTGTTGAGGGGGCTAGTGGGTGAAAGACGAGTGCAAAAGGAAGAGGAAACAGCGAAACTGTTGTGTGAATGGCTGGGGTATCTACCTTTGGGTTTGGAATTGGTGGGGCGGTATTTAGCTAAAAAACCTCCCCATTGGACTTTAGCAAAGATGTTGGAGCGGCTGAAACAGCAGCGACTTCAAGATGAAGCGATAAACCGCCATCAGCAACAATTGCAACAAACCTTGAGTACAGCACAGCTTGGAGTTTTGGATGCATTTGAACTAAGTTGGCGGGAACTCGCTTCTACGACACAGGGTGTGGGTGAGCTATTAAGTTTATTCGCACCGGATATCTTTGCTTGGGAACGGGTAGAGTCTGCAACTGGGAGGCTGAATTGGGATGCAAGTGAAGTTGAAACAGCTGTTGAGCAACTTTACGAACGCCATTTGATTCAATGGGTGGAAAATAAAACTGGAGATAGAAGAGATGATTACTACAAAATTCATCCCTTAATTCGGGAGTTTTTGAAACTCAAGCAAGCAGCATCAGAACAAGCCGATGAATTGAAACGCGCTTTTGCAGAAACTTTTATCGCAATTGCTCAAGAAATTCCCTATTCGCCAACCCGTCGTGATATTGAATCCGTCAAAGATGCTATTCCACATTTAGCAGAGGTGGCACAAAATCTGACTGATGCAGTCAGTGATGAAAATTTAATTTGGGTTTTTACTGGCTTGGGTAGATTTTATTCTGGACAGGGATTGTATGAGCTTGCTCAACCTTGGGGTGAGCAATGTGTATCAGTAGTAAGACGCAGTTTTGAAAAAAAACATCCCTACTATGCCACTAGCCTGAACAACTTAGGAAATATCTACTACTTCCAAAAGTGCTATAAAAAAGCTGAACCCTTGTATAAGGAAGCCCTGGCGATAAGAGCAAGGGTGCTGAGAGAAAAACATCCCGACTATGCTACTAGCCTCGACTATGCCACTAGCCTGAACAACTTAGGAAATATCTACACCTCCCAAGGGCGCTATCAAGAAGCTGAACCATTGTATAAGTACGCCGTGGAACTAACAGAAGACATACGAGACATACGAGGAGAAAAACATCCCGACTATGCCACTTACTTGAACAACTTAGGCAAGGTTTACTACTTCCAAAAGTGCTATCCAGAAGCTGAACCATTGTATCAAAAAGCCCTGGCTATAACAGCAAAGGTGCTGGGAGAAGAACATCCCGACTATGCCACTAGCCTGAAGAACTTAGCAGATCTCTACACCTCCCAAGGGCGCTATCCAGAAGCTGAACCATTGTATCAAAAAGCCCTGGCTATAACAGCAAAGGTGCTGGGAGAAGAACATCCCTTTCAAGGGTAGGGATTTAAGAAAAGGGCGATTTAGCCAGTAAAATAGACAACTGAAGTCAGACTGCAAAAATACGCAAGGCAGATGCAACTTTAGGTGTGAGAGGGAGAATGCCAATAGAAAAAAGTGAAGAATTAAGACAATAGACAAGGATAATCATAGAAAAGATGCTGCATCTGACCAAGACACAAGCAGTGGTACTAGCAATGTGGAGTTTTGGGATAGTCATGAGCTAACAAGCGTGGGCTGACAACAGTTTCGGTGTTTTTAGCACAGCTATTGGGAAAAAAGGAAAATACAGTACCTCAGCAACTAAGGAATGGTTAACAGATGCACAAGATAAAACAAAAACAAAAGATGGACGGGCTTGATTGCAGGTAACATCTTGTTTTAGTCCATTGCTGTCGTAGATTCTCTGCCTGTAGCCAGAGTCAGAAAAACGCCTAGTGGGACTTAAACAAAAAAGAAAATAAAAATCAGTACAAAAGTTAAATTAATACCTCTGGTTTTTCCAAAATTTCAGCATAATTTTTAATTGACAAAATTAAAAATTATCTGACCCTAACCCTGACCTTTGAAAGTCCTTTCTCTGCAGACTTGATCATTATTGGAAGTTCTTTCTCTGCAGACTTGAGCATTATTGGAAGTTCTTTCTCTGCAGACTTGATCATTATTGAAAGTTCTTTCTCTGCAGACTTGATATTTATATTGCTGGGTATTGTTTTGAAGAAGAATCCTATGAAGTTGTCGATATTCGGTTTTATGATGCGGACAGCCAATTCTGTCATGCTTATGGAGCTACCTTTTGACTCAAAAGGAGGCGCCGCAACTTTTAAAGACGGTTGGGGCGCATCAGAACAGAAGTCATCCTTGCCTGAAAGCCTTTGGATTTGCACATCAGGACAGTACTGAAGCTCTAATTCTTGTATGTTCTCTATTATCTTCTGCCGTTCTTCGTCATTTAGACGATTCTTTTTTATAATAAAAGGTTTATCAGATAATTGTGGGCTTGTTTGCGGTTGACGATCGCCAGCAAAGGCAATCCGAGGAATAGATACTGTTGTGATTAAGACAAAGGTAGCTATTAATCCGCGTAATTTATGTTGCATATAGAGATTAGTCCTGAACACTGATTTATAAGAATGGCTGGCTGAAAACCCTTGAAAGACAGCAACGTAGTTGCATTTTTCGTGCTTTAGACAAGGGATGAAAGCCGTTTGTGTAGCCTAATGGCTATAATTTTATCTATAGTTGACGCAATGTGCGACTTAATGTTCCCTAACAAGTTCGTCGAACTGAAGAGGGTCACAATTGTGGCGATTAAGCCAAAAAACAGACGGTATGAGCTAAAATATTACGATACTTAAAAAAGCTTAACAGTTATCAGTTACCAGTTAATCCCCATGAATAAACTCGCTGTGGATTTTGGCAAGGAATAACTTTTCTTTTCTTTCCACAAATGAATTTGGGGGCTTGTACCCTAACAGTGAACAGTGAAAAGTCTCTCTGTTACCTGGTAACTGGTCACTGTTTCGGTCAAGGTTCACCGAAAGTTTTTCTAAAAAAGTTTGTTTAAGTAGCAGCAGTCTTAGTAAACCTTGATTCGCCCTGTCATCCCTTCCTCAGAATCCAAGTCTTGCAAGCGCCAACGATTAAGGTAATACTGGATGATTTGCGATCCCGCGTCTACACAATCGTCAGAAGAATAATTAGGGAAAGCTTCAAACTCAATCTTGTACTCTTGGAGCCAGGAAGCACTCCTGAGGAGCAAAACGTTTCCTGATTCATACATAGGCGCTACTGCCTGCGCTCTGGCTTTCTTGGATTCCTTGGGATTGATTTCTATAATCATGGGAATACTAGTTTGCAAAGACTGAATTATTGCTTTGCCGTTGGCTTTACCTTCAACCAGAGTAGGACCGATCGCAACCCCTAAGTCTTCCTGCCATTGTTTGTGCAATTTGGACAAAGCTGCCTTAGTCTTGGGGAATGTTAGCCTTTGACGCAGTTGATCATGTACGTAAAAGTAAGGACGAGAAATCAACCACAACTGGATGACAACATAACTAGCTGTCTCGGATTCAGAACCAAAGGAACAATCTACCGTTATCGCAGCTATAAAACGCTTAGGTAGCTCGTCGTAATATCGCCACCAATCCGGGCTGAAAATGCCTCCAGAAGCAGGGTAAGGCTCTTGAGCGTGTCTTGAAGCGTACATATACGCTCCAAGCGTTCTAAGGGCGTCTGCGTCCTCTTCTTCACCAAATCTCTCAGGATGCAGTAATTCCCCAGGTTGACGAGTGGCGATAATTTTATCTGTGATAGGCGATCGCCACTCTTCTGGTTCTTTTGCCCTTGTCGGTATCTTGATGTATTTGTACTTGTCCGCCTGGTCGCTCAAGATGTAACCACTAATGTCTGATATATGAGTACGCTGCTGTATGACCACAACAGAAGTTTTCTTAGGATCAGACTTTCGTCCAATCGAGTAATCTTTGAATTTCCTTAGCTCTTCTTCTCGAATGCGATCGCTTTCAGCCTTTACTACGTTGTTGGGGTCATCGCAATTATGAACGAGAACCCCATCTGCAAAATAATTATGATTAGCTGTTGCTATGTTGTAAGTCTTGAGCGGCGTATGCTTGCGCCTAATAGCCTTAACAGTTCTTTCTTCCATGTTTCCCTTTGTTCAATGCTACCATGCATCTTACCGTGGCAGTACTTACAAAGGGTAATGAGATTATAAACAGAAGAGTTGGTTTTGTCGTAGTCCACATGATGAACGTGTAACTTTAACCCGTGTTCTCGTTCGGTCATTCCACACAAGAGGCAGGTATAGCGATCGCGGTGACGGATTACAGACTTAACTCTTCGATTGAAATCATAAGAGTATTTGCCTCTGCAATCACCGTGTACATACCTACCGTTATTTTTACCTCTCATTCTTCTGCTGTGTGCAACATCTTTACATTTTATGGAGCAATAGCGTCTATTCAATCGCTCCATCGTCACTACAAAAGGCTTTGTACACTCAAAACAATTAATTGTAAATCGGGTTTTACATCTATTTGGTAATCCTTGCTCTTGTTGCAGCTTACGGAGTTCCCTTTCTTGTCGTCTTTGCTCTCGTCTTGATTCTTCCTGGTCTTTCTTTTGCTGACGACAGCGATCGCATATCCTTCTTTCATGCTTCCCATCCCCCGGTATACTCCCTTGACACTTATTGCATCTTCTGTTGTATCTACGGTACTTGCCATTGATGTATTGTGCATTGCGATCGCCTCTCTCAAAAAGTCCAAAACATGATTTAGAGCAAAAATGATGCTTGAAGCCTCCCCTTGCTTGATGTGCGGGTGCTCTGTAATATTGCTTGCCACACTGCTCACAAGTGAAGTAACTACTTTTTTTGTCATGCTCCCAATAGCAAGCGTGACCACAGTATTTCACCCCTCTATTTAAGTTCTTTTGATTAGTAATCAAATCACCGCAATTTAAGCACGGAACCGGATTAGGTCTAAGACCACCTCGTTTATTATTGTTAAAGCATTCTCTACTACAAAATGTTTGCTTTTCTGATGGCTTGCTTACAAAAAATTCTGATTTGCAGAACTTACAGGTTCTCTGTTTCGTCATAAATTAGTACTACATCATTGATGGCTATGTCTCTAGCAGGGATATAGCCTTTGTCTTTTACCCATACTGGGTGATCCTCTGTACATTCAATGATGCGATCGCCTAAGTCGATTTCAATCAATTCTCTGCCGGGATTCTCTTCGTATCGCTCTATATCCCCATACTCTATAGACTCAGTTTCATGATTGAAAGTTGCAACTTTTATAGGTAACTTTTTCTCTACAATTTCTCCTATCGGCAATAGACCAGAGTCAGTATTAATAACTTGGTGGTAAGGAAGGCAAATTATACCTCCCGTGGCGTTTGCACCGACGCCAGTCACTGAGCCATCGAAACCACGAGATATAATCTCACCACGGTAGTTATTGGCAAATTCAGATATTCTATTTTTGTCATCTTTCAATTCCAGTTCTGGAAACAAGCCACGGTAGAAAGGCGATCGCATCAAATCTCGTCTCATTTGGTTGTGAGAGTTTGCCAAACTTGAGGCATAACTCAGGCATAACCATTTCCCCTCTGGATTATGCAACCACCTCCAACACGGGAAACAAACTGAAACTATCTCACTTTTGAGCGATCGCGGCTGAATATTAATTAATAAGTTTCTCTTCTCTACCTTCCCAACAGCTAGCCCTTCTAAAACCTCACACAAAAACTCAATGTGCCAATTGCGTAACAATTCTTCTGATGGATGTAATACTTCCCAAGCACCAAGAAAGAAATCGTAAAACTTATTCTTCTGCTTCCTCTGCTTCTTCGTCAGAGTCTTCCTCATCGGCTCGTTCGTCGTCTTCAGTATCTTCTGCTGATTCTTCCAGTTGCTCTGGTTGAGCCTGCTCGTCAAGAAGTCGCCATCTACCATCTTCTATTACCAAGTTCAAACCATAACGCCTGAGAATAGCGATCGCCAGATTCAAATCCCCACTCAAACCCAAAATCTTCATTAGCTTACCTAATGCATCCGTCTTAGAATGCATCTTCACAGCTACACCTGTTTTTGTTGCTACCACTTCCGCGATCGCCGCTCTCACATCCTCATCCAAATCCTCAGAGTTTTTAGTAACAACACTCGTCCCCTTAAACTCACAAACATCTGTTATTTGTGCATAAGCAATCCTCTCTAACTCCCTCATCAATCTTAGACGACTTCCAGCATAGCGAAGTGCCTCAGACTCTTGCAGTTCCTTGATTCTGGCTTTTATTAGGGGGTTTTTGAGGAGTCGATAACCCTCAGTATACGCTGCATTCCCTTGAGTCCTATAACCCGCTCTCATGTAAGCTTTCTGGGCATTTCCTAACAAGAAATACTCTTGACAAAACTTTTCTTGCTTCGGTGTGAGTCTATCTCCTTTTGGCACGTCTTCACCTTTTTCAGACTCCAGATTCATCATACATAAAAAGACTGCTGTTGTTGCAGCAGTCTCATAATAATGTAAACAAAGGCTAAACTTTTAAAGTGTATTTCCCATTCTCGAAATGTAAACCATATCCTTTACGTGCCGCAGCGATCGCCAACTGATGTACACTAGTTGCTTGGTTGTCTAGCAGTTCTCTTATTTCCTCCCATGTATAAGATCCCTCACCTAAACTAGTGTCTACAGGTTTGACATCCGCTTTCATGGCTTCCTCTATGGTTACTTCCAAAAAGAGCGATCGCGCTTTACTTATCTCTTCAGAAGACACCGCTTGCATGTCTTCTTCTTCCAAAGGAATCATAGGAGTAACAACAATCTCTTCTTCTACTTCTTCCTGAATCTCTTGTGGTTCCTTCTGCGCTACCGTAGAGTCATTTTGTGTGGAGTCATTTTGTGTAAGGGCAATACCCTCTGCCCTCAGCACCTCATCATAATCCTCATCACTCAACACATCATTACTCTCTTCAACTTGTTGTAGCCATTCTGTGTTAAGCCAATCAATTGCCTCTAAGTGAGTTTTAAAAATTTGCTCTTTGTCAACAAAGCTAATTGCTAGATACTTCTCTTTCCTATAAAGCTCAAACCCATGTTCAGCAAAAAGTTTCTCTGCCTCGACAAATCCCTTGTATCCTTCTAACCACCTTAACGCCTCAGTAGGAGTCTTAAAAACTTCATTCCAAGAAGTATTATCTTCAGCATTATCTACTGTAGCAACGAATTTACCATCCTCTCCTTTCTTTAAATCTATTCCAACTTCAGCAAACCTCTTAATCGCTTGTTCTAATTTAGACTCAGTAGCTTTGGTCTTAGATGCTGCCGTAGTCCTTGTCCTCTTAGTTGTCTTTTTCTCTGCTGGCACAGTTGAAGCTGGTGCAGCTTTTTTACGTGTTACCATTGCCTTGCTCCTTAATTTATTTTACAATATACATGATCTCGAAAAAGAGCAATCAGAAATATGCAAATATCAAGACTGCCACAGTTGCAGCAGTCTTAAAGTCATCCAAAAACTAGAACGGCGTTCTAGCGCTAGGGTCAATACAATAAGCGAGCGCCAATGCCTTGCCAAACCTATCGCTATGAGCAGTGTTTTCTGCAACCTCACCGTCTATAAGAACATGCCAGAAGTCACCTTCTTTTTTGACTTCAAGCTTATTGTTTCTAAAAGTGGTATACCAGCTACCCCCCTTTCCTTTTTCCCAAGTGGGCAAACCTAGCTGTTGAGACTGAATTTCTAGAACAGATTCAAAACTTAGACGAATATCTCCATACTGAGAAAACTCATCAATGAAAGCAGAAGTGCGAGCGCCATAGTAAATAATCGCAGTTGTTGAGCGATTGTTGTTTGCATCCAGATCATCTTGCGTCTTATTCGCTTCTTTAATCGCTTTATAGAACGCACCTTTTTCAAATTCTACACGCCCTCTGTAGAGACACATAACCATTTTGTGCTTTGCCATAACTTCTTGGCTTTTCTGGGCGAAAATAGCGCCACCTTCACAGACAACAATACCTTCTAGTGTATGAGCAGCGCTGATTTGTTCATCCAGCTTTTGAAAGAATCTAGGCTGCTTGCTAAAAGGGAAATTGGTAAATATTTTGCCGTGCCAATCCTTAGTTAAAGCATCATCTTTGATAGTGTAAAAGTTCTTGGCAGGAATAGGTTTCACCTCATCTACATAAGGAGCGCAAGGATCAAGCTCAATCTCACCTAATACCTTGATGCCACTTTCAACCAAAATCTTAGGTGTAAAACGGTTGTCTTCTGGTTTGTCCTTCAAAGAAATTGAAAGCTCTATTCTCGCCTCTACCGTATCACTTGCATCTGCCTTCTTCTCTGCCTCTTGTCTAATCTTTTCTGCTTGCTTTTGTTCAACAATCTTGCCAAGGTTTACCCGCTTTTTGCTGCTTTGTAGTAATTCTTGCCCTATCTCCCCAAGTAGATGAAGTGGAACTTTTGTCAATTCCGCATCAAAGCTAGAAGACTCATATTTATCCATGAGTTCTTTGGCAACTTGAGCTAGTTCCTCATGCCCTTCTTTCTGCAAGAAGTTGACATATTCAGAACCACTAATACTGTTATCTACCGCTGTACCTGAACCAAAACCAGTCAATTGAGCAATAACATCACTGGATCTAACGGCTCCATCCTTACCGATGCGCTTTCTCATTTCTTCGCGCTCAGCAACAAGTTTCGCGTCTTCTTCAGTCTGAATTCCACGACGTGCGATCGCTTTTAATTTACGCGCTTTGCTTTCTTGAATATCCCGCAACAACAGAGCTTCCTGCGCCCTCACAAAATGCGTTTTCTTTCTAGACTGATTATTCAAAATAAGCTGACTTAGCTCTTCTTCCTCTGTTAAGTATTCCTTAACCACCACAGGAACTCTAGGAATTTTTCTATACAGGTTAGCAGCTTGATACCTCTGGTTAATAATGTCAATCGTCTTTTTACGACGGTTGCCAGCAACAATTCTTCCTGTCGATGTAATTTCTAATGGCGCAATGTAAGGATCTGCAACGTCTAATGAGCGGATCAAATCCTCAAAAGTGTCATTCACATAAATCGCTTTGTTCTTAGGATGCACATACAGTAAATCAACATCCACCTCAATATACTGTCCTGGCTCTAAGTCTTGAACTTTGCTATGATATGCCTCTAAGATTGCCGCTTTTGCATCACTCTCATTGTTAAACAGCCCAAAAGACTCGAACTCCTCTCCTTTCTTAAGAGATGGAAAAAATTTCCCATCCACCTTGTCTATTGATAAAATATAGCCGCCTTGTACTTTGTTCCAAACAGGCGTTAACTTTTCTGTTTTCGCCTCAGTCGCTGTAGCCATTTGATCGCTTGCTCCTTATTAATTGCTTTAATAGTACACTTTCTCGATAATGATGTCAAGACTGCTTGATTTGAAACACTCTTACATACCTAATTCAAGAGAGAGTTGTCTTGAAATCCATGCAGGATCTCTAGATTCAGCAGCAGCGATCGCCTGTAAGTATTCTTCAAATGCTTTCCTCATCTTGGGGTTGCCAGGAGGAATAACAGCGTTTCTTCTCCAGTCGGAAGGAGCAAAGTAGCCGTAGGTATGCAAGAAACTTTCATCAGCCCATCTAAAAGGCAAGTTTTTAGCACAAGCTACTCTTAACATCTTCTGGTACTGAGCATAGTGGACTTTTTGAGCCTCATCTTTCCAGAGAATTTGCATATCTCCGGAAGGGAGGAAGCGATCGCTCAACTCAAGCCGCTCAAACTCGTAGCCACATCTACATTTTCGCTGCTGAGCAGAAACCATCTGCTCACAACAAGGGCATTTTTTGACTGGCTTTCTCTCCTCCCCAGTTTCTTCTTTATTTGTATTGGAAGAATTAAATAAGTCTGCTTCAGTGATTTCTAAGTCTTCAATCAATCCGAATTTGGAAACAATACCCATTTGATCAAGGATAAGACAATCAGTTTTGATGTCACCATCTGGATATGTGTAAGGGCGCATGACTCGCCCTACTGCTTGAAAATAAAATGAGGGTGAGTCACTGTTGCGAGCAAGAATTGCTACTCGTGCTTTGGGAATATCAACGCCCTCCACAAGCGCTACACAAGTTGTCAGGACTTTAATATTTTCTGCTTCAAAGTCATGAAAGTAGCGATCGCGTTTTTTAGATGAAATCCCCTCATGTATCGCAACAGAATTTATACCCTCATCATTAAATGCCTTGGCTAGTGCTTTAGCAAACGGGATTGACTCAGTAAAGGCAAAAGTTGGACTATTCTGCGCCCACTTCTTCCATTGAGCAATGATGTAATGGATATCAGCAGCCATATCCTTGCCATACGAGTTCGGAACCTCGTAATACACAGGCTGCACAAGATTACCCATCCTGATAAGTTGCCCGTAAGATGGGGCTTTCACCATTACCGGGAAAATATCACCTAAGCACTCATCACGCTTCAATCTCCAAGGAGTAGCAGTTAAGCCAATGTACACAGGTTCATTGCTATTTCTTCCCTCGGAGAGCTTAGGAAGTCTCTGTAACATGATTGAAGTATAACTAGTTACATGACATTCATCACTGACTACCAAGCCAGGTTTTAACCAAGACAAATCGCGCTCGCGTCCCAAAGACTGAAAGGAGCATATTTGTACAGGAGGAAACCTATTTTCCTTGTGGTTGCCCGACACAACACCACAACTTAAACCCCACCTAGCAAAGGATTTAACAGTTTGATTGATGAGCGCGTCTCTGTGGACGACAAACATTACTTGATGGTCTACGTTGACCGCATCTCTGACAATTTTTGCAGCTGTGTGGGTTTTACCTGCACCTGTAGGAGCAACTATTAAAACACGTCTTTTCCCTTGACGTATATGTGCGTAAGTCTCAGAAACAACTTTGTTTTGATAGTCTCTTAAGGTAGGTAGCATTACTTATAGATAACTGTTTGTGGTTGAGGTTGATTTTGGGTAAAGTGTGTTACTAATCTTTGTCCCATATCAAAGCAGACGGCTAAGACGGCGATCACAAGATAAATGAATAAAAAGTTAGGGCGTTTCCTTGCTTTGTGAGTCCACCTCCCGTCTTGGCGGTTTCCGTCACGTTCGCGTAGCGTCTCCGCAGGAGTTTGGGAGTGTGGCGAACCCGAAGGGTGATTGTAATAGTTTCTGGAGTATTTTTTAGAGGTGAACCAACGCCCAATAAACCGACACAACCACCATAAAACCTTAAATCCTGACCAAACTCCTTGAGCTACCTTACGGCTTTCTTGCCCCCAGTTCACATAGTCACTCAATCTAAAACCAGGTCTAGATGTAGTGTATGTTGGCTCTTCCTCGCAGTAATGCTTAAACGGTCTAGATGGATAATAATCTGGACACTGATCTACGAAAACAACGCACCCACCAGAATGCGTGACTCTATCTGCTTGACTCCATGCTGAATCAATCTCATCAGGCGATCGCTTCGTCAAAAGTCCAGCAACAACAATTTTTCTTGCCTTGCCTCCTTCATATAAAGGTCTGCCGTCCAAAGTTAAATGTTCTTGGTACAGTTTTGCTTGCCCGTAAGCTTGTAAAATCTCATTTCTACCTAACCACTTCTTAACTTCAATAATTAACCCTTGCCCATTTTTATCTGCGATTATGTCTACTCGACCTCCAATACAACTAACCTCAGTTCTGACATCATACCCTTGATTTCTATACCAATCAGCTAAGTAGTCTTGCAAGTGATACTCTTTCCACTCCGGGGGAAATCCTGCATCTTTCAAAAAGTCGTGTGCATTCATGCTCTACCGTGTGATTTTGTCGCTGTTTGTATTCTACTTTTACATTATTCACTATGTCAATGTCTTATGATTTGCTGGTGTATTCAATTCTTAACAAATCAAAAATCGCGTGTAGTCGCTTCCTGATAGTCATACCTGCAACACTCTTGCGATCGCTTCCATATCCTGGTTTAACGTGCCAAACCATTTCAATTAAGTCGTTTTGATTCCGGACATTAGGTTTTCCTTCTGCCTCATAACGCCAGTTGTACAACCATTCCACATACTCAATTTCTGCTTGGGTAATTTCACCTTGGGTAGGAAGAGGATGTTCAGGAGGAATATAAGTAAGCATCCTTTGCTTTTTCTCTGCTTGCTGAAGCTCAGAAACTGCGTTAAACTCTGCTATCGTCTCAGAGTTTTCTAGGCGAATTTCAGGAGGATTGTAGGCGAATATAGCAACCGGATCTTGCACAGTTGTTGGCATCCCTAAGTAGATTCGCTCCTGTGGTCTTAGCAAGAACTCATACCCCTCAGCTGCGACGGTAGGGACTGGCGCTTCTACAAGTTGCAAATGCATTTGTAAGCTGTTCTTATGTTTTTTTAGCTCTTCTATGGTTGTTGGGTGAGATGGGTCTTTATCTGCCAAAACAACGCGCACTGAATTGTCAGGAAAAATGTAGGAAGTGACCACATCCAAAATAATCCCAGCTTTTTCAAAATAAAACATACACAAATCCCGCGCCATGCTTTCACGTGGGTGATGTCCTCTAGGGACATTTGGGCGCTGTGTACGTTCATAACGTTCGTTTGCCATAACTAAACGCTGCTGTACAACTTCCAAAGATTTCTGTAGCTGGTTAATCTTCTGAATATACGGTTTTAAACGCTCTTGAACTTCAGCTTCTATTGCTGACTCTGATTCTTTCTCAAAATCCTGCCAAGCCTTTTCTTGTAAAGCTTTTAGCTTTTTCCTGCCTTCAGTATCAATTGCTTGGATGCGATCGCTACACTCTTGCTCAAATTCATCTCGCGCTTGCTGCAATTCTAATTCCCATCTTTGCTTATCCTGAGCTAGCTTTAACTGATCTGCTTGCTTTTGTCCTTCCCATTCCAGCTTCAGCCGTTCAATCTGCGCTTTTATCTCGGCTTCCATTGTGGCGATCGCACTTGTTTGCTCAGTTAACTTTGCTTTCTCCTGAGCAAGAACTACCGACGCCTCAGCACGCGCCTGGGCTAAAATCTTCTCTCGCTCAAATTGCACCTCTGCTTGCAACTCCGAGAGGGACACCAAATCCTGATATAGCTTTGCTCGCTCTGCTTTAAACTTATCCTTTTCCTGTTCCAATTCAGTTTTAATCCTAGATATTTCCGCTTTTTGTTCGGCAATATCGATAAGTAACTGCGATCGCTCTTCCTCCGCCTTTCTCGCTGTCTCCCTACTCTGCTTGTTCGCTGCGTCTAGAATTTTTTGGGCTTCCGCTTTAGCAGAAGAAATATCATTTACACTTGCCCTTGTTAACCGCTCAGTACTGTCTAGCAAATCTTCATACCTAGACCTTGCATCACTATACCGCTTTAATCCTTGCGCAGTTCCAACCGCCCCCGGTACAAAACCGACAGCAGCTACCATCAGCTTAATTCGATCATCCAACGGGGTAAACAATAAACCTAGTGCGAGCGCACCTACAAATAATTCTTTCATCTTCCTGTACACTGCTTCTTGATTTTGTCGCTTTTAAAAAAATCCCCTCACAAGAGGGGATAGAGTGTTTCAACTACAGCAGTCTTATCGAATTGAAGTCACAATGTATTGAGCGCTAATAAAGCTGATTGCAATTAATCCTATAGCTAAAACTGGGGAAAATGCCCACAAGGCGATCGCACCCTTAACACCCAGGTACACCCCTAGAATTGCCGTTAGCGTTACACTTGCCCAGAATGAACGATAATCCTCATTCATCTGTTTTTCCTCCCTCCAAAGCATTAACACCACTCACCTCTTCAAACCCCGGCATTTCTTCTAAAAGAGTGTTACGTGCCTTTGCAAAACGTTTTTGCGCCCGTCCGGCTGTAATAACCACGTCTGAAACTGCCTCAATCCGTTCAAATTTCTCCTTCACTCCTTTAACATCAGCCATAAATTTCTTGTGCTTCGCGGTATTACCTTTTTGACGAGTGTCTGACATTGCACTAGATAGCTCATAAGCATCACCCGCGAGCTTAACTTGTTGAGTTTGCAGTTTCACCCCTAGTCGGCGTGTCTTAACTTCCTCAATCTTGACGTTGAGTCCATTTTGCACCTGTTGCAGTTCAGCAATCCGCTTTCCTGCCTCTGCACCTGACATCCGCAAAGATTGGTCAGCAAGCAGGCTTTCAACCGTGATGCTATCAGGATTGACGCTCGCAACGTCCATAACACCTGAGTACATCTCAAGATTTGAAGCACTTGGCTTCTCGTCTAAATTGACAGTACTTAAAATGTTGTCGAGATTAAAGCTTGGTTTATCACCTTGCCTCGTAATAGAGGAATTAGCCGAACTTTCAGCCATAGGTTCAGCAGTAGGAAATCCAACATGATTAACGTCAATATTTCCGTCTACGAGCGCTGCTCTTTGTTGTCTTTTAGTCGCCATTTATTTGCTCCTGTGATTTGTTGACCGCTACACTTCCCTAAGTATGCGAAACCCCCTTTGTAGCGAGCGCATCCCGAAATTCCCCTCTACTCAATTTCGCTTCATCTATGCAATTTAGAACCAAATTCTGATCAAAACGACTTTTTCTAGTTCTAAAGGCTTGCAAATACTAGGTTTTTGACGCGAAGTTCAAACTTTTTTGGTCGTTTCAGCCATTTTCGTAGAACCGAACTAAGCAAGACTTTTAGAACTGCCAAATAGAACAAAATAAGAATGAGTCTTATTCTGCTTAAGTCTACGTATTTGGTGTCTTCAGGTGTATCTTACTTTGGAGCGTAAAATTCTATTTTCTGCGTCCCTACCTGAGAGTGTTGGTGTTGCAGCACTCTTAAAACCAAGAGAGGAGCTAAGGAACCGAATGAGATTCCAATGGTAAGGGCGATTATTAATAAGTGTTGTTGCGGTGAGTAAGAGTGACGCGAGAGTGATTCTAAGCTTTTGACCAAATTGTCAAATTCATGCTTTTCTTTGTAAGGCATAAGTCAAACCTGATAATGCAAACATCCCAGCAGCGAGAGGAGAAACTAAAAAGGTGGTAACGACTACGGCGGCTCCAACTGCGGCGATTGTTGCAACGCCAGAACAGTAAATGAAATCGTGCATACTTAGCATATTTCTATCCCTGATTACAATCTGCAAAACTATGTACTCCAGGCTGGTGAGGGCTAAGCCCCAATGGAGCTTAGCGTTAATTTGTTCTACTTCTTGATGTACTTCGTTGAAACCTTGGAAAAACTCACTAGCCGTTCCAGCCCTAAAGGGTGCTTCCCCTCCATGTTTGATGGTTTGGAGCGATGTACCTTTGTTCTTGTAATCAAAGTTTTCAGACTAATACCATGCTTCTTAAGCTCAAGCTCAGCTTTAGTGTATGCAAGCTCTGATTCTTGGATCTCTCCATTGAAAATTAATTCTAGATCTATTCCAATTGGCGCTAAAATTGCAACCGCCTGCTTTGTTTGCTCTTCGTCAAAAGAGGTTGCTAGTATTGCTTGCTCTTTCTCTAGTCGCTGTATTTCCAAAAGTTTTTGTGCTTCTACGACTGCTTGTAGATCGATTCCTTGCTCTGCAAGGGTTGAGTTGATGTCTAGACGACGATTAAGGATTTTTTCTCTTAATGCAGAATTGCGATCGCGTCTACGGTTAAAGTCTTCAGTCAAGACAAGCATTTCACCAGCATTGTAGAGAGCAACACGTCTCTCAGCATCATACACACCCTTTGCTAGGGCTAAAGCGTCCTCTTCACTGCTCAAGATAGTGTCAAGATTCTGAACAGTCTGCAAGCTGACTTCATGTACCTCTGCAATCAACTGACAATCTGCAAGTGTGAGCGCTTTTGGTTCCTCAACTTCAGTTTGATTACCTGTTTGTACGGCTGTATTTGACGCTGTTGTGTCAGCAGATTTCAATGATTTAATGTCTGCATCTATCCCTTGAAGCTTATTTGCAATGTCTAAGGGAATTTGTTCAGATGGACCTTTGACTTCGATTCCGTAGGTTAGAAGCGCGATCGCTACCTGCGACGGCTTCTGCTTCATTTTTTTCGCTAAAGCTTCAACTGTGATTGTGCTTTCCATTTGATTTTGTCGCTTTGATTTTGTCGCTAATGTTCAGATTCTGATTTTTGCCCAAAAGTAGGGATTGCGCTGTATTCGAGTGATAACAAGTCCTTTGTCGTTGAGGTCGTCAAAAATCTTTGAAATCCCAACCAAAATTCTTGCCTCTACCCTTGTAAATGGCGGTGGATCTGGATATATGGGTTTTGGGCGTTCCCCAAAGTTTATTCTGATCTGTACTGCCTTTAAATCCAGAGGATAACGAGGATACCTTTCTGTACAACTATCTCGGTAATCAACCACAAGCTCATAAGCCATCTTGCGATATACAATTAAAGTTCGTGGATTTTTCCCTGTCAGTTCTACAACTCTATCCAAACTTACAGTTTCCTCAAGCTGATCAACAAAAGTTCGATGAGTCACGTCATAAATGACTTCGCTTGTTGCAACCATGATTTATAAAGTTTTCAGAGGTTCTTAGTTTGCTTCGCTTTAGTTCGGTTTAACTTTGCTTCACTCACCTGAAATCATACTAGGGCAGGATTGGGCAATTAGTCAACTCCTTTGTCCCAATGCTGCCCATTATTATCAAAACTTTACATATGCAGGTGTTATGATAATGCTCAACCTGATACAAAAAAGGAGCAAAAGCTTATGACGCAAGCGGGATCGAGTGATCCAAGGATGAGAGTAGAACCAGGAGAGTTTTATAGAGACTTGTTAAAAGCTGATGCCTTTTGTAGAGGAAACACGGATGCTCAACAAGCTGATAGTTTGCTGGGAGCTAAACTGCAAGAAAGAGAATCCCTCATAGTCAGTAAAATAAAATACCTAGCCTGGAAAAGAGGAATTACAACCGCTCAATTGTGGCTTGATATTCAAACCGGGAAAGCTAAAAGGATAACACCTGAAGAGATAGCGGCTTATCGGGAGCAAGGACTTATAGATGAAACTGGTGATATTCCTGGATTACGTGAATTGAAATGAAAAGAGCGAGCGCTTTCTTGATATTAAGATTGCGCTCGCTCTTTTCAGCCTTCATCCTAAAATATAGACAAGACTGTTACAACTCAAACACTCAAAGACCTAGATTATTACTTTTCAGAAAATAAGAGTAGAAACTAGGACAAACGGCATTGCCTAAAACTTTTCCAGCAAGAGAATAAACATTGCTAGGCGCGTACCAGTCAGGGAAACCACAAAGGCGTGCTACATCGCGAATACGCAAAGCATACATTTTCTCCTCATGGTAGTAAGTTAAGCTAGAAGTACGTTGTGATGAGTTTTGGTCAGTAAAATAGCTCGTGGTAATTGTCCACATTGGCTCATATTGCTGACGGATAGCAAGAGATTTGTTAGAGACACCTATTTTATCAACCATAATTGGAGATGGGTGATTTTTCTCAAAGTATGCGATGATTGCATCCATCTGCTTTTTACTTGGTTGTACAATCTTCCTATCCTCCCAGCCAATCGCTTCTAACCAACCTATACGCCTGGTCTTGGGTGGAAGTTTAAGAGGGCGGTTGGTACTTCTCCAGCCCATAATAAATGTCCTTCTACGGCTTTGTGGTGTGTTGTAATCCATCATGTCTAATTCATACGCTTTAAAATGATAGGAGCAAGCCTGCAATGCATTCTTAATTGCTAGATATGCCATGCCTTTGACGTAGGAAGGAGAACATTCTAAGGTGAAGTACTCAGGGGTAAGAGTGGCGATCGCACTACTCACAGCTTGACCTATCTCTATATCTGCTAAAGTTTCAGTAGTTTTGTTGAGTGTTCTGAGTTTTGTGTAGTTCGTACATGGTGGCGATGCATGAAGAATAGTAGGATTTCTCGGTACTCCTGCAAAATCGCTTGCTGCCGCTGCTTGAACTGTTTGCAGCTGCAAAGTACTACCATACTCTGCAAAGTTGACGTTTTGCACAAATTTGTAATGTTGAGAAAGTCCTGGCTCTTTCGGGTCGTATTCAATACCTACCAGGGGTCTTACTCCTGCCAAAATCGCTCCTGTTTTTATACCACCACCACAACTACACAAATCAACCAATGTAGGAGCATTGTCTGACAATTTGGGCTTATTCATCTTAGGATAGTGATTGTGATTGTTTTTTCGAGATTCAGTCATACGCTCCTACGGCAGTACGTAGGAGCGGTGATTTACGCTATTTGTGTAAAGAGATAACAGTATGCCTCTCTATACCCGCCCGTGGTAAGTGCAAGACGCTCTACATAATCTGATGCGATCGCATCATTTGTATAAAGCTTCCTTGCAAACTTGCGAACATGCTTAACACTCTTACTTTTGTAGTCAATGTGCTTAGCTTTCGCGGTTGGAATAGTAAAACTCTGGTCTGTCTCTCTACTTACAGGAGCTAAAGTGTAAATCTCCTCTGTCGCTTCAGTAACAACGTACTCAAGCTTTTTGTAATTAACGTAAATTTTGCTGTCCATGTCCATCTGATTTTGTCGCTTTTTCTATAGTATGCATTATCTAAAAAATAAGTGACAAGGGTAGAAGCATCAGTTTTTTTGATGTACATAGAGGAAAAATAAGGTAGAATTCGATGATTAAATATATAGATGAAGAGTGTTTGAACACATGCAGTCTTAAAAAAGAACCGCCTATCTGTGGCGGTTCTTGATGTTGCATGGAACATCAATCAATTATGAATTCGGATTCGGCTTAATCTTTCAGATGTTAATCGAACTTGCCTTAATTTCCACACTGATAGTCGAATACCTGGCTTAGGACGACATTGAGATATGACTTCACTAGGCTGTAAATGATGCAACCAATGTCTATACAAGCATTTTTCTAGTTGTGCATCATTAATGATTCTTTCTTCTATGTTTCCGTTCTCAAGATTTTCGACGATAACTAAATATTGTCGTAGTATTGCAAGCGTCACAAACCGATGTTTGCAAGCTGGATGAATGTTGCGTAATGGGTACAGTGGCATTGAGTTCATCCTCTATTAATTTCTGACTTGCAATACTGGAAGTCCATAGTTTTGTTGCCACTGTGTCAGGCAATCCTTGAGAGGAACACCAAGAGAAGCTTTGCCAATAATGGCATTGTCGATTGCTGCGCTCGCCTCAGTATTATCCTGAGCAAAAGCTTTGCAGACGGCTTTGATAGCTTGGTTGGTCTGCTCAGCAGTTAACATATCTGCGCTTAGCCCTGGAAATGCGCGGCTAAAGTAAAAATCAAATCGTGCTTGCTCAAATCCTAAGATTTTGATAAGGGTAGCAAAAACAGTACTGTTTTGTGGTCTGAGTCCTGGGGGAAGTTCTGCAATTGGCGTCGCGTTGTATTTAGGTGCAAGTTCCTCAGTTAGACGTTCACAAATCGCTGCATAATCGCCGCCGTCGTAGGTAAAGGTAATGTCTTTTTTGGATGTGTAACCATACTCTGCGACCAATCGATTTAAACCGTCGTCTGTAAAACCTGCTTTCTTGGCGATCGCCATCATCCTGCCTATCTGATTTTGACTGATGGGTTTACCCTTGGACTTAACATTAGGATCTGACAAATCTCCTCCGGTAGCTGCTAAGAGTCCTGCGTTCTCTACTTTTTTCGATTCTTTGGGGTTAATTTCTTTCTTTGTTTCGCTCCACTGATTATCGTGATAAGCCTTATAAGCTCTCATATCACCTTGGCTACTCATGTACTTACAGCAGATTGCAGGTAAATGAGGTAC
>NZ_QMEA01000308.1 GCF_012912105.1 Brasilonema sp. UFV-L1 | reverse complement strand
GCGGCTCATTCCTACTCTCTAAAGACGCTTCATACCTTACATAGCCGTAACACACTCTACTTAATATTTACTTTATAAATGACCTCTTACTTCAAGAAGTTTCATCATCATCTCATTTATACTTTCTAAGATAGATGACAAAAATACTAAAATTTGCTATTAGCCAGATGCTAGAGCACTGGTACATTAATCTGAATCGAGGTAACAAACCCGGTTTCTTCAGTTGAAAAGATTGATATTTCGTTGACTCGATTTAAAAAACCGGGTTTTTGGCATCACTGTACCGACACTCTAGAAGCCTGTTTAAAAACGTATGTTCACAAGTAAATATAAAAATCTTTACATAAATTGACAATTGCTCAATAAATGAGTATAAAACAGAAATAATACCTAAAGTCCAGTTAAGTCTATTTAAAAAATGTAAGATACATACTCATTTTATGTTACGATTTGTGTGACATCCAACACATAAGTGTTGAATACTAGATTTGTAACAAGTCATAATCAAAGCTAGTTTTTAAGAAAAAACTAGCTTTGTCGCTTTAGCAGCAAGCAATCAGCCAGTTCTAAGGGCTTTTTCACTATTGCACAGGTAAATAGGGTGTGTTTGAGTCATAGAAAAGCACGAGACTTCTATAAGAAGAACTACTTGTTGTTTACTTGTTGTTGAAGATGGGTATTTTGATATTGTTCACTCTATCAAAACAGCTTTTGGAGGTCTACTAAGAAAAATGAACTCACAACCACCACTGCCTAACAATGAATTGGATAGGCTCAATGCGTTGCATCGGTATCAAATTCTCGACACTCCTCCCGAAAAAGTCTTCGACGATTTCACCTTTTTGGCTGCACAAATTTGTCATACGCCAATTGCGATTATCAGTTTTGTTGACGCGAATCGGCAGTGGTTTAAATCGAAGGTAGGTTTAACTGCCCCTGAGACGATCCGGGATCTTGCATTTTGCGCTTATACAATTTTGCAATCAAAACCATTAATCGTCAGAAATGCGTTGTCAGACTCTAGGTTTGCAACAAACGCTTTGGTACTCTGCGATCCGAACATTCGTTTTTATGCTGGTGCGCCTCTAATTACACCTGAAGGATTTGCGCTGGGTTCGGTATGTGTCATTGACGTTGTGCCCCGAGATTTGAGTCCGCAACAGGTGGAAGCATTACAGGTGTTGAGTAGCCAGGTGATGGCACAAATTGAGTTACGGAGTAATGCTATGACTATATCACGTACTATCATGCAACGACAGCAGGCATTAGCACAGCATCGTCGCCAGTACGATTTTATTGAGATGTTCTACCGCCGAGGAGAAGAAAAGGCTCGAAAAGGAGATTACAAAGGAGCGATCATAGACTTTAACGAGTTCTTGAGGCTCAATCCTAACGGCTTTAAAGCTTATTATAACCGAGGGCTTGCTCGTCAAAAGTTAGGAGACTACAAGGGTGCAATGATAGATTTTGATTTGTACCTGCGACATTATCCCAAGGACGTTGATGCTCTCTACAATCGGGGGTTGCTACGCGTCGAACTAGGAGACTACAAAGGAGCAATTGCAGATTACAGTCATGCCATGCATATCAATCCTGACTATTCTATTCCCAGTGAGATGGGGTTGATGTACTCTAAACTTGACGACAAAAAAGAAGTTATTGTAGAGCACACTCACTATTTGGAACTCAATTCTAGTCAGGTGGATATGGATACTGATATCAATATCAGCCAGACTCACAATCACTCAATGTTGGAAGATGACAGCAGCACATTTGAGAATAGTACCCAGTTTCTGCCGCTGAATTCTAATGATTCTGAAGTTTACGTTAGCTTTAGTAATGTTCAATATGAGCCTGAAAATGGCAGCCAATCTCTGCGACTAAGTTCTGAGAATGCAAAGTTACATGTTAGCCGTGGGAATGCTCGTTATGAATTGAATGATTATAGTGGCGCTATCGAAGACTATACACAATCTTTGAAGGCTAATCCTAACGATGCACAAGCGTATCTCAGTCGGGGCAATGCTCGCTTTGTACTAAAAGATTACATAGGTGCAATTGATGACTATACTCAGTGCTTGTGGATAAATCCTAATCATGCTCAGGCTTACATTAGCCGAGGTAATGCTTATTGTGAGTTAGAAGATTATAGTGCCGCAGTTGAAGATTATACTCGGTCTTTAGAACTGAGTTCCAACAATGCTGAAGCTTACATCAATCGAGCTAATGCTCGCTCTAGGCTAAAAGACTACAACGGTGCCATTGAAGATTACACCAGCTTTCTACAGCTTCATCCTAACGATCCTAAAGCTTATATCAGCCGGGGTAACGCTCGCTCTAAACTAAAAGATTACAGTGGCGCAATTGAAGATTACAAACGAGTGTGGTCAAAAGCCATAGAGGAACTACCTAAGTTATCTAGCGAGGACAGCCGATAGGAAATTAAAAGATTTCATCTCATTTTATTTTGAAAATTGGCTGTTTTATTATTCTTTCCATAAAGACACATCATATCAAGTTCAGGTGAAGACTTGTCACTAAGAGTGATGCCTACAAACGCTGATACAACAAGCCAAGGAGTTTTGAATGATAAGTCATTAAATGAACTTGGTAGAATTTCTATACAAGTCTTTCCATTTCATGACTATCGCGTCCCTGAATTCTTACGGATATGCGAGAGTCTAAGGTACATGCGCCTTGGGCTGACGCTCAAATTTACCTATTTGTTCTTCAATACTTAATATTATGTCTGGTTGAACAGTTGTCCGCTGCGGACATATCATAAGTAATTTACCGGACATGATATGACTCTTTACTTCCAGCCTTTATCAGCTTGTTCCAACACGTATGCTGCGACATCTTCAATTTGCTCGGGTTTCAAACGACCTTTGAAAGCAGGCATGGCATTTTTACCTTTTGTCACTTGAGTAATAATAGCATCTGCCGAATACATCCCATATTTTTCCAAAGCGTCTTTTTTCAAGGTTTTGTTAGCTTGAACCAGGTTCTTTCCACCGACGTGACAAGAAACGCAATTGGCAGTGAAGATTTTTGATCCCTTAACAGCATCTGCGGCTAGAACTGGACGATTAAAGGCAAAGGTAAAAATTGCCATGACTAGCAACAATGCTGAAAAAATTTTTTTCATCCTGTGTTCTCTCCATAAAAAGCTTGTTTGTTAAGAATTTTTATCATGCTGATTACAGTATTTCTTGTCAAAGGATAAGCTGTCAAACTTCGCTACTGGTGAATCTCCTAGGGCGTGGCAACTCAGGTGAATCATTAAGTGACTATACTTAGTATACCGTTGTTTATATTACAAAATATGACAACTCGTCATATTTCTTGTTTTCAAGACGCTTCAGTTCTTATTCTGATATCTTGCATCATTCTCAACAAGATCCAAAAAACCAGGTTTATCAACCAGAAATTAAAGTTTCTAGGAGTAGGTATTCTCAAGAAACCCGGTTTTTCACTTCAAGCAAGATCTGAGTATTGTGAGCAAATACTTAAACTTTATTTTATTAAACTTGCATAAAATCCTACTGAACACCTGATAAATTTATCATTATATAGTTACGGAAAAAGTAACAATGTTCACCAGAAGACAACTTCTTATAGCAAGTGCGGGGTTAGGAGCAGGACTTCTCATCCCTGAAATGCTTAAAGCAAAGAAAACTATCGCAGCCTCGCCGACACTCTCGAAATTTACAGAGTCTCTGCCCATCTTAGCCCCAAGTTCGCCGCCAAGCACCTTAGCGATCGCCTCAGGTTCACACTCATTCCACAGTAGCCTGCAAGCCACATCCACCTTCGGCTACGGCGGATTCTCTTACCTCGGTCCGACTTTGGAGGTGACAAGAGGGAAACCAGTTAGTTTTACAGCAGTCAATAACCTTGGTCGCCACCCGCTAGCAGGGTCGGTTGACACATCGTTGCATGGTGTCAAGGGGTCTGATGCAACTAACCCACGGACAGTCATACACGTACACGGCAGTAACAGCGAACCCCAATACGACGGTTACCCAGAAGACACGTTCCTACCAGGACAGAGTTATGAGTACAAATTCAACAACAATCAAGAAGCCACAGCGTTGTGGTACCACGACCATTCACTCGGCATCACCAGCTTGAACGTTCAGGCTGGGCTGGCTGGGTTCTACCTGATTAGGGACGATGACGACCCCGCAGGTGGAAATGGACCTCTCGGTATCCCTGCTGGACCTCCCTATGAGGTGCCACTGTTAGTGCAAGATGTGTCGTTCAACTCCGATAGTTCCCTGTATTACCCATCATCATGGGATGACGTGTATTACGGTGACGTTGCTGTCGTCAACGGTAAGGCGTGGCCAAACCTTGATGTTGAGCGAACTTTGTACCGCTTCCGGATCGTCAACGCCTCAAACTCCCGATTCTACAATTTCAAACTGTCGTCCAAACAGAAGTTGATTCAAATCGGTACTGATCAAGCCTTCCTGAATACTCCGGTTTATTTGTCTGAACTGCTGCTTGGTCCTGGTGAACGGGCTGACGTGCTGATTGACTTCTCCGATAGGCTACCAGGAGAGAAGATTGTCTTGCAAAATGACGCTGCTGCACCGTATCCAAAGGGTTTGGCGACACTCATCAACCAGAATTACGCCAAGCTTGGAGAAATCATGCAGTTTACGGTGAAGGCGGGTGCTGCTAATCCTAAACCTGTCCCGACTCGACTGCGATTAAACAAACCACAGATCGCACAAATTGAGACTCCACCTGTGCGACAGCGTTTCCTAACCATAACAGAGGTCTTGGACAGTACTACTGGTATTGCAGCAGTGGTTCTGCTCAACGCCGTTTACTGGGATGAAAAGGAATTGATAGAGAAGCCAAAGGTAGATACCGTAGAGCAGTGGAACATTATTAATCTTCAACCGTTCGCCCATACAGTGCATTTGCATCTGGTTCCATTTCAGATCCTCAACCGGCAGGCAATCGATTACAGTCAGTACGTTGCAGCATACAGAGCCACCGGTCCACGTCAAGTCCTCATAGACCATTTAATTGGTGGATCGACAGTGCCCTATGGTTACCCACCAATCGACCCTACCCCATATACGATTGGTTCGGCAAAATCGCCAGCGTCGAACGAGGCTGGTTGGAAGGATTCGGTAGTCGTCGGCGCGCAGGAGGTTGTCCGCATCATTGTTCCGTTTGGTGCTAAAGCTGCACCGAACTTGCCTTTCGGTAACTCATACACCGGACTCTACGTGTGGCACTGCCATATGTTTGGTCACGAAGATAACGAGATGATGCTGCCCTATGAAGTGGTCGCCTAACCTCTACTAAAAATTTTTAGCTGCCTAAACAACAAAATTTGAGCAAGCTGCTTGAGTGTTGCCTGAGTTGTTTTCTTGCTTATTTAGAGTGCTTTGAAATAAAGGGGAAAATTGGATGAACATTGATAAAAAACTAGCAATGACTGTCTCTAGCGTTGCTTGTTTTCTGACAACTATAAGTGCTGCTCCTGTTTTAGCTGCTACTTTTAATTTTTCTTACTCCGGTGTAAGTTTTCTTGACAGTACTGATACTGTCACGGCAACTGGGGTATTAACAACTGACCCTTATGATCCAGCTACGAATAGTTACCTGATTACAGGTATTACTGGGACAAGAAATGGACAGTCCATTAGCTCACTGTTATCTCCCAATTCATTTCTTGATAACAATAATCTCTTATTCGCTGACTCTTCTTCACAATTGGATGAATTTGGATTCGCCTACACTGTGGGAAATCAGTCATATAATGTTTTTAATAGTTATCAATACCTAGAATTAGGTTATATAGGTACTTACGATACAGGTGCTTCTAGTACACCAGTGAATTCAGGTTATCCAATAATCTCTTTTTCTATAACACCTGTAACGTCTGTACCTGAACCTTCCTCAATGTTAGGCATACTAGGCATAAGTGTTTTAGCTGGAGGCACTTTGCTGAAGCGGTCTTATCACTCCCTTTATGCCACAAAGAGTAAATAACGAAATTTAACCTGACGCCGTGATTCCCCATCCGTCATGCGGTGGGGAAGTTTAACCTAACAAGGCACTCCCCCGTGAAACTATAAGCCCCACCCTCAAGCTGCTACAGGGTGGGGTAGTTCACGTCATTAGTACTAAAATTAATACAGTCTTTTGAATCCAGGGGTAGAAACGTGAGAGTTTGGCTTGCCTGTTTTTTAGTACTGTTTGCCGTAGCGCAACTGTTCGACTGGATGAAAAAATTTAGCCTGCCACTTCCTATATATATATTAGGTGGGGCATTTCTGGTTGTTGCTTCCAATTACGATAAACTTTTTGGCGATAAGCTTTTTGGCTCCGACTTGAATCATACAAATACTGAAGCACCATCCCAACAAATTCTGCTTGAAGATTCACCTTCATTTACGATTTCACAACCTGTTGCAAATCAGCAAAAATCTCAAATAAAAAGTTGACTCTCCACGTAGTACTTAAGGCTCAGAACTGGAAAGGGCTTGTGCTGGTATCCAGACGGTAAAAATTGAGCCAACATTGGGAGTAGATTCTACCTCAATTCGACCTCGATGAAGTTCTACAAGTTGTTTCGTCAGAGCTAAACCTAATCCAGTTCCTCCATAACGACGACGGTAAGGTGTATCAAGTTGATGAAATTTCTCAAACAAAAGTGATAACTGTTCTTCCGGAATTCCTATGCCGGTGTCTTCTACCTGAAACATAGCAGTGTTGTCTTCTACCCAAAGACGTAAAATGACATTACCACCTTCTGGTGTGAATTTGATCGCATTTGTTAACAGATTCCACAGAATTTGTTGTACTCTTCTTGTATCAGCAGTGAACAAATCTCGCTGTGCGTTGAGTTGTACATCAAGTCTGAGATTGACTCGCTGAGTTGTTGCTTTTTCTTTGAGCGCGTTAACTGTAGATTCTGCTATGTTTATTAATGAAAATTCTGTGATATCTAAAACTGCTTTGCCCGCCTCAATCTGAGAGAGGTCGAGAATGTCGTTAATCATTTCTAATAAATGTTCTCCACTATCGTGGATAGTTTGTAGATAATCTCTTTGGCGTTGAGTCAACTCGCCAAAAGACCAACGTAGTAAAGTGGAAGACATCCCGATGACGTAGGTTAGAGGTGTGAGCAATTCATGGCTAATCGTCGCAAGAAATTCGCTTCTGAGGCGGCTAGCGGCTTGGGCCGCCACAAGCGCGTCGTGCAAGGCTATTGTACGCTCAACAACACGTTGCTCTAAAGTTTGTTTTTCTTGAGTGAGCGATCGCATTAACTCTGCTTGGTGAATAGCAACTGCAAGTTGTTCTGCAACAGATCTGAGCAAATTTTTTTCACTTTCACTCCAGTGGCGTGGCGTGTTACACTGATGAGCAATCAACAATCCCCAAAGTTTTTCTTCATACATAATTGGGGAAGCTAACTTAGCGCGGACTCTAGCTTCTCTTAAAAAATTCAATAAACATTCTTCCAGTGGATAAGTTTTTTCTACATCATCCACTGCTAAGGTAAATCCTTTGCTAAACTTATCCCAAACATGGGTTGTTTGCGTGATACAATTTCCTTCTGTGTAATTCAAAACTGACGAAATCTCTTCATGAGCACGAACTTCATATATGACACAACCTGTTTGCTTGGGCAAATCTTGCCCTGAGGGTTGAGAAGATACGGTGTAAAAGTCAGAGACACTTTCATTAGGTGCGGAAAATCCTTGCGCTGAAGTGTTCTGTGGAAGACTTCCGATTCGTTGTCGGCGTTCTTGAAGAGTAGGGTTTGGGAGATACGAAGATGGGAAGATGGAAAAATCGCCAGATGGAAAAATCGGAAAATTGGAAGATGAAGAGGTTGTTACTTCTTGAGTGTTGAGTGTTGACCTTTCAAATTTATAAACGACAAGCCTGTCTAATTCTAAAAACTCTCGTACTTGTGCAACTGCTGTTGCCACAATAACAGGTAAATCCAAACTTTTACGGATTTGTGTTGTCACCTGATTTAACAGTCGCTCTTGAGCAATCTGTTTTTGCAGAGCATGTTCTACTGGTTGACACACAGAAACATGAGGATAAGTCGCAGGAAATGATTCTGTTCCCTCACTGTTTTGTTGTGGCAAAAAATACTTTAATAATAAAAGTGAAAATTGACACTGAAGCGTGGCATCATTAGAAACAGGAATTTGGCGATAGTGTTCAAGTTTTTCGTAGGTATGGGAACCCGGCTCAAACAAATCTCTTAAGCTCGAAACAAAGGAGGCGATCGCTTCTGGATCAAACGTTAACCGGACATTCAATGCAGAGTACAGAGGATTCAGTGCTGAGTCAAAAGTCTGCCCTTCTCCCTCCTTTACCTGTTCTGGAAAACCAACAAGCAGAGCACTAAACTGTTCACAAACCACTACAGTAAACCGTTGCATCTGCCATTGTTGGGGAATATCAACTGGTATCAACACAGCTTCTGTGAGCACCACAGCTGCCTTTCCTACCGCTTGAGCCATCTGCTCCAATAATTCCCCAAGCTGATGAAACACATTATTAGGCAAGGTTCGAGAGAAGCTCAAATCGGCAGAACTAGACATTGTTAAAAAATTGTTAGAAATAAGAGTGAAAGGGGCTTTTTGCTGTTAATCAAAAACTTTTTGTATGATGTCCTAACCAACAGTTTAAGACGGTAAGACAGAATTATGCATCGTATTAATGCCACATCGGGAGGATGGAATCCTCAGTTAGAAAGCGTCATTTTTCTTGAACAAACCCCTGCTCCCATAGTATTTCTTACGTCTGCTGATACCGACATTCAAACTTTGGCGGCTGCTGTACCCAAATTACCCACGACATTTCCTGCTTTAAGAGTTGCTAACTTGCTGCAGTTACAGCAACAAATAAGTATTGATAACTATGCCGAAAAAGTCCTAGAATCCGCACAGGTGATTATTCTCCGCGTGTTAGGAGGGCGTTCTTATTGGGCTTATGGCTTAGAAGTTGTGCAGGAAATCGTGCAACGTAATGGTACAACCCTTATTGTAATGCCAGGAGATGACGCAATAGACCCGGATTTCATCTGTGGGTCTACCCTACCTCTAAGTACTGTAAATCAGGTATGGCAATACTTTAACGAAGGTGGAGTCGAAAATATTCTCAACGCTCTTCAGTTTATTTGTGATACTTGCTTTTCAACTTCTTTTAATCCTCCAGCACCGCGAGTAGTTCCTCGCGTAGGATTGTATGAATGGGGGAAGGGAAGGGAAGTAGAGGAAGTAGGGGAAGTAGGGAAAGTAGGAATTCTGTTCTATCGTGCTCATTATTTGGCGGGCAATACTAAGGTGATTGATGCTTTGTGCAAAGCTTTAGCAAAGCGAAACTTGACACCTGTGCCGATTTTTGTATCTTCCTTGCGTGATGTTGATGTTCAAACAGAGTTATGTGAATTTTTTCAACCCAAGGATACTCAGGAAATCGGACTGCTGTTAAATACCACTAGTTTTTCTCTGGCGCGGTTGGAAACAGAAACACCACAGATTGATTTGTGGAAAACATTGGATGTGCCAGTGTTGCAAGTTATCCTCAGTGGTGGTTCAATTGAACAATGGGAGGTAGAATTTCAAGGGCTTTCACCCCGTGATATGGCGATGAATGTGGCACTTCCAGAGGTAGATGGGCGAATTATCAGTCGCGCTGTGTCTTTTAAGAGGGTACAAAGTAGCAATTCCTCTTTGGAAACTGATGTGGTAGTTTATGAACCAGTGAGCGATCGCATTGAGTTTGTCGCTTCATTAGCAGCTAATTGGGTGCGTCTGCGTTCTAAGTCTCCTCAAGAACGTCGTGTGGCGCTGATTTTGGCAAATTACCCAAACCGTGATGGACGTCTTGCAAATGGTGTGGGGTTAGACACACCAGCAAGTTGTGTGGAAATTCTCAAGGCTTTGCAGTTGGCTGGATATCAGGTGGAAGATATTCCTGAGAGTGGGGATGAGTTGATTGAATGTCTCACCGCTGGAGTGACGAATGACTCGGAAGGTAAGGAGTTGCGTCCGGTGTTGCAAAGTGTTTCTTTGGAAGAGTATGAGGAGTTTTTTGCTTCGTTACCAGAAGCTGTGCAGAAGGGAATTGAGCAAAGATGGGGAAGGGTTTTTGAAACGAACCGCCAAGACGCAAAGGACGCAAAGGAAGAAAGAGAAGAAAGAAAAGAAAGAGATTTTAATTTCCCCCACTCCCTCCCTCCCTCCTTCCCTGTTCCTGGTATTCAGTTGGGTAACATCTTTGTGGGAGTTCAACCAGCGCGAGGTTATGATGTTAATCCAAGTTTGAATTATCATGCGCCGGATTTGGAACCAACTCACGATTATTTGGCTTTTTATTATTGGGTGAGAAAATGTTTTGGGGCTGATGCTGTGGTTCATGTTGGGAAGCATGGAAATTTAGAATGGCTTCCAGGAAAGAGTGTGGCTTTGTCGAATCAATGTTATCCAGAGGTGGCTTTGGGAGCACTTCCTCATTTGTATCCGTTTATTGTGAATGATCCTGGTGAGGGTTCGCAGGCGAAACGTCGCGCTCAAGCGGTGATTATAGATCATCTAACGCCGCCTTTGACTCGTGCGGAACTTTATGGTTCTTTGCATGAGTTGGAGAATTTGATTGATGAATATTATGAGGCTGAGAGTTTGGATCCATCTCGTTTGTCAATGATTGGCGATCGCATCCGTGAACTCATTGTGAAAGAAAATCTTCTCTTGGATTTGGAATTGAAGCAAAAGGCAAAAAAAGGTATTCAAGGAAAACAAGAATCTTCGGTTTCAAGTTTTGATTTCTCAGTTTTACCTTCACTTGATGGTTATCTTTGTGAATTGAAGGAAGCTCAAATCCGCGATGGTTTGCATATTTTTGGACAATGTCCTCAAGGGCAACAGTTGCGAGATTTAATTGTGGCGATCGCACGTCTTCCCAATCGTCATCATATCGGATTAACTCGTGCTTTGGCTCAAGATTTCAGCCTCGATTTTGATCCACTCACGACTGATTTTTGTACTCACTTATCAGTCCAAGATATCCAAACTTTAGCTAACAAAACTCAACATTCCTATCGCACTGTCGGCGATGCAGTCGAATTCTTAGAACAACAAGCCGCCCAATTCGTAGAAAATCTCATCTCTCCCTCCCCTTCCC
>NZ_QMEA01000307.1 GCF_012912105.1 Brasilonema sp. UFV-L1 | reverse complement strand
TCATGGGGCGATTTTTCCGGAGGCACCGCAGTTTTTCTAGGTAAAAGCCCAACCCACAGTCATGCATTCCTTGCTTCTGGCAAGGAACGAGGAACCACAATCTTGTGAAAATTATGTATCAAATAGAACTTCCAATGATTGAATATCCTTCCAACAGTCGTTGATGAATAGCTTGGTCGCTACCTCTAGCGGATGGTTGGATATATTGAAAGATGCATATGCTTTGAGGAGATTTTCTGTTTTTTGATACAAGATTAAGTATTCGCCATCACTACCTTTTTCTAAAAAAATGGACTCTACAATAATTCCTTCGTTACTCAGAACTTGTTTGACTTCCTCTGATTGGTTATATAAATTTTTAATCCAGGCTATGGCATATTCGGTCTTTCCTGGTTTCAGTTTAATTTTGAGACACTGTGCTCTATCAGACACAGTTAAACTCCTCACATCTTAACCTAGCTCACAATTAGAAATTCTTTCCGGTTAGCAACAATGCTATACCAGCATCTGGTGGAACTTTTTCAAATATTTATTCAAATTTTTATACTTTCTTTTGATTTCACTCGCTTTTGTCGCTTGGCAACAAGTTTCTCTTTGTTCATCTTTTCCATTGCTTGACTCAAACCAACAGCGATCATGTACGTCATTTCTGCCGCTGCTTGATATGCTAGTTTCATATCTGCTTCTTGTTGTTTATTCATAGCCAAGTTTGCTTATTGCTACTGCTTATCACTGATTGATATAAAGAATACAACGGCTTTCATTCACTAGACTTCATCCATTTGGGTCACCCAATCGGGTGATATGAGATGAGTTATTATTGGGCAGCGCTAGTAATCTAGTAATAATGAGATAATAAAAACTTAAAAATTTTTAAAATTTTAAAAAACATGAAGGGTAAATTAGTTGTATTTGAAGGAGTAGAAGGTTGTGGTAAAACTAGTCAAATACAGCTGACGCAAGAGTGGTTACAAAGTTTGAAAACTTCGGTTGTTGTGACTCGTCAGCCAGGAGGAACAGAGTTAGGGTTGTATGTACGAAAACTTTTGTTAGAAGTAGGCTCTCACTCGATTGCAAATACAACTGAATTACTTTTGTATGCTGCGGATCGATCGCAACACGTTGAGGAAGTTATTAAACCGAGTCTAAGTGAGGGGGCGATTGTTTTGTGCGATCGCTATACTCACTCTACCATTGCTTACCAAGGTTGGGGACGTGGTTTAGACATGAACTTAATTCATCAGCTTAACACCATTGCGACATCTGGTTTAGAAAGTGACCTAACTTTGTGGTTTGATGTTGATATCGAGGTAGGACTTGCTCGAAAACAGCGAGGCGGGAATATGCTTGACCGCATTGAAAAAGAGACAATTGCCTTTCATCGTCGTGTTCAGCAAGGATATACACACTTAGCTGACTCTTATCCAGAACAAATTGTTCGTGTCGATGCTAGCTTGAGTCAGGAAGCTGTCCAACAAAAGATTCGGGCAACTTTAACCGCTAAGCTAAAAGCTTGGGTTGACTAGAAAAAAGATAAGTAACAAAATCTATGGAGCACAACTTTAAACAGCTTGCTGAACTATACAAAAACACGCTCCTCAAGGACGTACTCCCATTTTGGGAAAAACACTCGATTGACTGGGACCAAGGCGGCTATTTCACTTGTCTTAATCGTGAAGGGAAAGTTTATGACACAGATAAATTTGTCTGGCTGCAAAACCGCCAGGTGTGGACTTTCTCCATGTTTTATAACCAGCTCGAAAAACGCGAAAACTGGCTGAAAATTGCTAGCAATGGTGCTCATTTTCTTGCCCAACACGGTCGAGATGCTGATGGAAATTGGTATTTTGCGCTCACCCGTGAAGGAAAACCTTTAGTTCAGCCATATAATATCTTTTCTGATTGCTTTGCAGCAATGGCTTTCAGTCAATATGCCCTCGCTTCTGGCGAAGACTGGGCAAAGGATATCGCTATGCAAGCTTACAATAATGTTTTGCGTCGCAAGGATAACCCGAAAGGCAAATATACTAAAACTTATCCAGACACACGCCCCATGAAAGCCTTAGCTGTACCGATGATTTTAGCCAATCTGACTCTAGAAATGGAATGGCTACTACCAAGCGAAACTCTTGAGAACGTCTTGGCTGCAACAGTTCAGGAAGTGATGAGCGATTTTCTTGACAAAGAACGCGGATTGATGTATGAAAATGTTGCTCTCGACGGTTCTCACATAGATTGTTTTGACGGACGACTGATAAATCCCGGTCACGGAATTGAAGCGATGTGGTTCATTATGGATATTGCCCGTCGTCGTAACGATACTCAAACGATTAACCAAGCCGTGGATGTCGTGCTCAATATTCTAGATTTTGCTTGGGATAGAGAGTACGGGGGATTGTATTATTTTATGGATGCAGATGGTCATCCGCCACAGCAACTGGAATGGGATCAGAAATTGTGGTGGGTTCATTTAGAGTCTTTGGTTGCATTGACAATGGGCAATCGCCTAACCGGGCGTGAAGCATGTCGAAAATGGTATCAAAAGATGCACGATTATGCTTGGTCGCACTTTGCCGATCCAGAACACGGTGAGTGGTTTGGCTACCTTAACCGCCGTGGAGAAGTCTTGTTGAACCTCAAAGGTGGTAAGTGGAAGGGTTGCTTTCACGTCCCGCGTGCATTGTATCTCTGTTGGCAACAATTTGAAGCATTGAGTACAAAGTCAGTTTAATCTCTGCGGTTACACAAGTTAAAGTGAAAGCAGTTCTATCTCAATGAATTTCCCATGAATGTTGTGACGCCAAAGCGATTCACGATTGACGAATATCATCGACTGATTTCACTTGGATTTTTGACACAAGGCGATCGCATTGAATTGATTCGAGGAGAACTGATCCAAATGACTGCAAAAGGAACGCCTCACACAGTTTGTGGTTCCATCCTGTACCGCCAATTGGATCGACTTCTAGGAGATCAAGCAGTCATCCGTAAGCAAGATCCTATCATCCTTCCCAATCAGAGTGAGCCTGAACCGGATATTGTTATTGTACGGGGAAAAGATGAGGACTATCTTGCTCATCATCCGTATCCCCAAGATATTTTACTGATTGTTGAGATTTCTGATTCTACATTGCCTTATGATCAAACAACAAAGCTAAGGCTGTATGCAGAAGTTGGAATTTCCGATTATTGGATTGTAAACTTAAATGCTTACCAATTAGAGCGTTATAGTCAGCCCTATCAAACTATTCAAGGTGAGTTTAATTATTTGAGTAAACAGATTTCTCTGGCTAATCACCCAGTTTCAATTCCTGGATTTGAAGGTGAATTCTTAGACTTGAGTCGGATTTTTCCAACAGGTGATGTTTGGTAAGTTGTGCTTGATTTTATAAACAGTTTGACCTGTTTGAGAGGCTAAATTTTTTCATAATCGCCAAACCAGCATTGCACAAGCAATATGGTTTTTCGCTCAAATGATCCCTACAGCACTACTACACCTTTGATATAGTCGGGTTCTAGGTGATCGCGAGTAAAGGCTTGAGGCACAGATTCCAGGGACTGGTAACAATGGGTAATCCACGAACTTACCTCGATCTGCTTGGCCACCAGCAAGCCAAGTGCTCTATCATAGGTATGTGAGCGTCCGTCACTGCGGAACCCTCCTGACGCGCCAATGGCAGTAACCAGCGTTGGTTCAATGAATTGTAAGTTATTCAGTACGCTCAAATCTACACCTGCATGACCTAACCCGTAGAGTAGAACTGTAGCCTGTTTGCGGATTAAGGCAGGAAATCTGGTGAAGACAGAACCAGCACCGCAAGCATCAATTAAACACTCTACTCGCCGTCCATTAGTCTTTTCCTGGACAACTTCGGCTAAATCAAATACTTGGGGGTCAATTACCTCTGCACCAAAGTAAGAGGCTAATTCCCGCTTTCGCTGATTCGGTTCGCTAACTAGAATCAAGCCATCATAGTTTAGGACTTTATACAGATATTGAATAAATAATAGCCCCGCTGGACCAGCACCAAAAATCAGAATTGACCGCACGCGTTTATCGCTATCTTCAGCATTAATGACATAACGGGTGCGCTCGCGTGTTACCCTATCTAAGGCGTGACTAATACAACCAAGGGGTTCTGTAAGAACAGCTGCGATAGTTTCCAAATCAGAATTAATAGGTATGGCATTGACAGCAGGAACCGCTATATATTCCGCGAGTCCTCCCGCTAAGCCAGTGATACCATATTCCGAGTAAAACTGACATTGATGGGAGTCGCCACTGGTACAGTATTCACACTTCGGTTGTCGCCGTCGGCTAAGGCAGTTCAACCCCTGATCAATAACCACGCGATCTGCGCTCCGCGCAGCAGCGAAGCTATCGCCTATATGCAAATCTTTAACTAGACTCCCTACTTCTTCAACCATACCAACAAGTTCGTGACCTAAAATCTGCGGCTGCTGTGCCAGTGGAATCATCTTTCCTCGCTGATTAATGTTGTAGTTGGATTGCCCAGAAAAGATGTGAAAGTCCGTGCCACACAATCCTACCGCTGACACACGTACCAAAACCTCATGTTCCTGCACCACAGGGCGCGGTACTTCACGCAACTCTAGCTTAGCGATGTCGCTTAATACCATCGCTTTCATACTTGAGGTTTTCGATGTCAAATGGTTCATGTTAAATCCTAAAATGTAAACTTATGAACATTGCTCGGGTGATTTGTTTAGCCCAAGCACCTCTTTAAGTGGCGTCATTTTCAATCTGATGTGGGTTTGCAGACTAAATGAAATTTTTGCAACCCAAAAATAAGAGTTTGAGCAATGTTTGTTACAGACTCAATGAAATTTTGTTGCAGACTAAGTAAAATTTTACCATAGAAGTGTCCTCCTCTCTTCTCTAGTGTGGTTTCTAAAAAAAAGTTTCCGGAATAAATCCGAAAACTCATATATCAAACTTCCATCGCAAAATGACTTATTCCTAATACTTAATTCTCGGGTCAACATAAGCATTGACAATATCAATCACAATACTCGCAACAACTACAATTGCCGCGAAAAAGACTAAAACTCCCTGTATCAAAGGATAATCTCGCGCATTAATCGCATCATATAACTTATTCGCCAATCCAGGCCAAGAAAAAGTGACCTCAGTCAAAATCGCACCACCGAGTAGAGACGCAAAAGTCAATCCCATAACGGTAATCACAGGAATAAGTGCATTTTTTAAAGCATGAGAAAACAAAATCTTTCTTTCAGGAATACCTCTTGCTCTTGCTGCTTCTACATAATCTGCTTTCAGAGTTTGTTTTAAATTCACTCGCACAATCCGCTCAAAAATACCACTGAGTAAAACTCCTAAAGTAATACTAGGAAGCGCAAGATAATGCAAAGCAGTGAAAAATTGATTCAAGTTTCCACTCAATAAACTATCAACTGTATATAAACCAGTCATACTATGAGGAATTGGCATTGTTGTTGGAAAGCGCGTTCCTAAAGGAAACCAATTTAACTGCACTGCAAAAATCAATTGCAGAACCATCCCAGCCCAAAACATGGGTAGCGAATATGTGATAATCCCAAATAATCGCCCTCCAACATCTAAAGCACTTCCAGGACGAGAAGCAGAAAGAATACCAATTCCAATTCCAACTGTAAGTGCGATCGCCATACTGCAAAATGCTAATTCCAAAGTTGCAGGAAAATATTGCCCAATCACTTCCCACACCGACTGTCCACGACTCGCGATAGAAGTTCCTAAGTCCAAACGCAGCAATTTTCCGATGTAATTCAAGTACTGTAACCATATAGGAAGGTTTAAACCCAGTTTTGCTCGCAATTCTTCCTTTGCATTTTCTGGCGCACGTCCACCAAGAATTGCATCTACTGGATCTCCCGGTGTTGCACGTAGTAAGAGAAATACGACTGTAGTAACAGTCAATAGCATCAACGGAGCTAAAAGCAAACGGGCGAAAATATAATATTGTAAGGCTTTGGCTCTAGACATAATTAATTAGGAGTTAGAATTAGGAGTTAACAGTCAACACTCAAGAGTTAATAGCTAATAACTCATGACTAATAGACATCTCCAAGAATAAGTTTGAAACCCTGATAAGACAGTGGTTGATTGTTAATTTCTGGAGAGGTCTAATGACTATTTTTTGATTGCTTGATAAATTAAAATTTGATTCGGGTTAAGTTGCACGCCTCTGACTCCCTTACGAGCAAATACATAGTCTTTGTTTTGCCACAAAGGAACATAAGGGACATCAGTTACTATTTGTGCTTGAATGTCTGCAAAAATCTTCTTACGTGCTTCAGGGTTTTGTTCTTGGCGTTGGTTTCCAATCAGCTTGTTCATAGTCTCGTTGTAGTAAAACGAACCCTGACTTTGACTTCCCCCTTGTTTGCATCCCTTCTCATCTGACCCTTGATCACAACTCAAAAACGGTTGAATATAATTATCTGCGTCCAAAAAATCTGGATACCAATCTACGAAAGCAGTTGGATAAAAACTCTTAGATATATTCTTAAAAAAAGTAGCACTATCTACAACATTGATTTCAAATTGCAGCATTCCATCCATATATTTATCAGCATAAGCTTTTACTAACTGTGCTGCCAAACTCCGAGTTGGGGAAGTAGAAGGATACCAAACTTGTAGCTTGAGTGGATTTTCTTTAGAAAAGCCAACAGAAGTTAACAATTGTTTAGCTTTGTCTAAATTACCATCACCATATTTCTCTTTAAACAATGGCAGGGAAACCTCAAGTGTTTTCGGGACCATGCTATATAATGGACTAGCTTGACCTAATAAAACACGCTCATTCATCAGTGGACGGTCAATCATCGCTGCTACAGCTTGTCTAACCTCTGGCTTATCCAACGGTTTTTGATTCCGGTTTAATACCAGATAAGACACTACGCTACCTTGAGCTGATATCGCTTGCCAAGCACCTTTTTGAGCGCTTTCTTCTAAGCTGCGAATTTGGTCTGGTTCTAAAGATAGGTAAGCAACATCAACTGCACCCGTGCGGAAGGAATTATATAAGTTCGCCGGACTACTTAGAATTTGCAAATTAATACCTTTATTCGCTGGTTTTTCTCCCCAATATTTATCAAAGACATCAAATTGTAAGGAATCTGTACCATACCGTGCTAATTTATAAGGACCAGTACTAATAAAGATATTTGGCTTAAATTTTTCTGCACCAATTTCATAAGCTTTGGGAGAAACTGGACAAACGCCTGGAAACGCCAGCAACGAGGGAAACGCCGCAAACGGTTTTTTGAGTTGTACCGTTAACTCATACTCACTCGTCGCTTTTGCGGAAGCTACCACATCTGCTAGTAAGAAAGAAGGTTTACCGCCGTTTTTGATAAAGCGTTCAAGACTAAACGCCATTGCTTTAGCGTCAAAAGGAGTTCCATCATGAAAGACGACTCCCTGACGTAGAGAAATTGTGTATGTTAAACCATCTTGACTCACTTTGGGTAATGCTGTCGCAAGCTGAGGCTTAACTTCTGTGCTTCCTGGTTCGTAGGTGTAAAGGCGATCGCTCATGTTGTACACTAATCCAAGCGATGCCAATTCATAAGCGTCAGCTGGATCTAGAGTACGAGGATTCAGCGTTGTACCAACAGAAATCCGACCATCGCCTGTTGAAGCATTGACTGCACCAGATGTTGTCGTCACCTGTGGGCTTTTTGAGCAACTAACCACCAAAAGTAAACACAAACAAAGTAAACAAATAGATTTACTAATTTGACTCCACTGTCTCGCGGACAAGGAAAACCTGGTCATAACTTTGGATATTTCTAAGCTTAGTGGTCAGCAATTTTACTATATTTTTGGCAAAATGCTCGAAAAATAATTCACAATTTAGCATAACTAACTCTTTTAACAGTTACCAGTTATCAGTTATCAGTTTGAAGAAGAATTCAGAATTCAGAATACAGTATTCAGAAGGAAGAAATAAAGAATTCTGACCGGAGGCGGAGCGGCTCCTGACTCCTGACTCCTGACTCCTGACTCCTGACTCCTTCACTGTGTACTGTGTACTGTGTACTGTGTACTGTGTACTGTGTACTGTTTTAAAGTCTTTTAAAGTAGCGCGTGCGTCAGTCTTGGGTAAAAATAGAAAATAGTAGACCAATATATAGACTTTTATGTTCCCGAATAACAGAAAATTTTTTATTTAATGAAATATATAAACACTGCCTAAAATTGTTTTAGATTTACAGTATACCAGGGCAAACATTTGTTAAGCTTTTCCCGTAGCCCAAAAGGTTTACATTAGGGATTTGTCTACGTGCATCCCCATTCACGTAAAAATACTTAGCTCAAGAAAAACAGACTGGCAGCATCATGCCAATCAAACAATAGTAGATTTCGAGTCTAATAGCGAGACTAAAAAGTGTGAAATACTTCTTTCTATCTGAAGGTTGGACAGTTGGTAGAGTGTGGGCATCTGATGGACTTTGGCTGATGACTGCATGGCGACGCCAACCAGACATTCAGCGAATGAATATCTGTTTAGTAGAACAAAACGAAGTGTTATGGCTTTATCGAGTTGAAGATGCCGTTTTAACAGTGGAAGTGAAGCCTATGACACAAGTACAAGTCAGTAAATCTGGTCAAGCCATTGGTCAAGTTGTCCTCAAGCGGTTGATGAGTGCTGAACAAGTCATTGAACGCTTGGGAAGCGCTTCAGCTAGATGTCAACTGCAAGATATTCGGTCTGTGGTTTAGGTATAGAGTCCACAAAGATGAGGAAAGTGAGAAAGTCAGAAAGTTAGAGAAGTTTCGCTGACGCTCTCACTCTTTCCCTCTTTCACTCCTGTTTCTCATTTTTCCTCCTCCAAAGTTATGTAGCTTGGAAAACTTCAAGACTACGTAAATGCTTATGTTTACACGCTTGCAAACAATTCCATCAAAAGTTACACTTTTTTAAACATTCTCATTTTTCGCTCTTGCATTGCTACTCTACAGGATGAAAACTCCTGAAGGATAGCACAGCATTGCCAAATTAACCACAGTGTTTGAATTTATCAGACAGGCGTTGTGGAGAAATGTTGGCTCTGGCAATAACAAAAACTGAAAAATTGCTTTGTAAACATAAATCGTCGAGGAGGAGCGTAGTCGATGGGACTACCCTGGTACCGAGTACATACAGTTGTTCTGAATGACCCAGGGCGGCTGATTTCTGTACATTTGATGCATACAGCCTTGGTGGCAGGCTGGGCTGGTTCGATGGCTTTGTACGAACTAGCGATTTATGACCCCAGCGACCCAGTACTCAACCCGATGTGGCGTCAGGGTATGTTCGTGCTACCCTTTATGGCACGCTTGGGCGTCACCCAATCTTGGGGCGGTTGGAATGTAACCGGTGGTCCATCAACCGATCCTGGTTTTTGGTCATTTGAAGGCGTCGCTGCAGCTCACATCGTTCTTTCCGGTTTACTGTTCTTAGCTGCCGTTTGGCACTGGGTTTTCTGGGATTTGGAGTTGTTCCAAGATCCCCGCACAGGTGAAGCTGCCCTTGATCTACCAAAAATGTTTGGTATTCACCTGTTTTTGTCTGGTCTACTCTGCTTTGGTTTTGGTGCTTTCCATATCACCGGATTATTTGGACCAGGGATATGGGTTTCTGATGCCTACGGCTTAACAGGTCATGTGCAACCAGTCGCACCGGAGTGGGGACCAGATGGCTTTAACCCGTTTAACCCTGGTGGTATCGCTGCTCACCACATTGCTGCTGGTATCGTAGGTATTATTGCGGGGTTATTCCACTTGGCAGTCAGACCCCCCGAAAGGCTTTATAAAGCTCTGCGGATGGGTAATATCGAAACTGTGCTGTCTAGCAGTATTGCTGCTGTCTTTTTCGCAGCGTTCGTTGTTGCTGGCACCATGTGGTACGGTAACGCTGCCACACCAATCGAACTGTTTGGTCCTACCCGCTATCAGTGGGATCAGAGTTACTTCAAGCAAGAAATTGATCGCCGTGTGCAAGCTGAGGTTGCTCAAGGTGCATCACTTTCTGAGGCTTGGTCACAAATTCCTGAAAAACTCGCCTTCTACGATTACGTCGGCAATAGCCCTGCAAAAGGCGGTCTATTCCGTACAGGTCCGATGAACAAGGGTGATGGCATTGCCCAATCTTGGCAAGGTCACGCGGTCTTTAAAGATGCTGAAGGTCGTGAGTTGAGCGTGCGTCGTCTCCCCAACTTCTTTGAAACCTTCCCAGTGGTTTTGACCGACAGTGATGGTATTGTCCGTGCTGACATTCCTTTCCGTCGAGCTGAATCCAAGTATAGCTTTGAACAAACAGGTGTGACCGCTAGCTTCTACGGTGGCGATTTAAACGGTCAAACTTTCACAGATCCTGCTGATGTGAAGAAATATGCCCGTAAGGCTCAAGGCGGCGAAATCTTTGAATTTGACAGAGAAACCCTCAACTCTGATGGTGTATTCCGCACCAGTCCCAGAGGTTGGTTTACTTTTGGACACGCTGTCTTTGCGCTGTTGTTCTTCTTTGGTCATATTTGGCACGGTTCTCGGACAATCTACCGAGATGTCTTTGCTGGTATCGACCCAGATATTGAAGAGCAAGTCGAATTCGGTGTCTTCCAGAAAGTGGGTGACTTGAGCACTCGTAAGGAATCTGTGTAAAGTTTTGTAGCGAAGAGTTAAGAATGGTCTAATCAGAGGAACTGGTCAGGTGAGAATTGGGAAAAATTCTTGCTAATTCTCAAAACCTAACCTTAGCCTTATCTAGACCATTCTTTAACCTGTAGCTTGATACACTAGTAGGTAGTGGGTAAATAAACAGGAACTAAAGCTATGGAAAGCGTTGCGTACATCCTAATTTTGACTCTGGCACTCGGAACTCTCTTCTTTGCGATCGCCTTCCGCGAACCTCCTCGCATTCAGAAGAAATAGAAACCACTTCACGCCTGTCCTATAGGGAGATGAGGTGTAAAGTCAAACAAATGCAGGGCGCATGACATTGCGCCCTTTCCATATAGAAAAAAGTGAATGAGCTATTCATTAATAGTTAACGATTGACTAATATAAAAGAGTAAATAATTTATGATATAATGTACGATCTGGAAGGTAATGTGTTCAGATCCTCTTTTCTGCGCTAGTATGAAAAAGCTAGTCTGAAAAAGGATGTAGGTGTGGAATGCCTATTCGGCTCTTGCATATACATCGCTAGGAGGCAAAACCTTTACGGAGAAAAATCACCAGGAAACAATCAGCATGGTCAATCAGAAATTAACCGCCCCTGAAATTGGATTTACTCACGACGATTTCGCTGCTCTGCTAGACAAGTACGATTATCATTTTAGCCCAGGCGATATAGTACCAGGTACAGTATTCAGCATAGAGCCACGCGGCGCTCTGATTGACATAGGTGCTAAAACAGCAGCATACATACCTATACAAGAAATGTCTATCAACCGGGTAGATAGCCCGGAAGAAGTCTTACAATCCAACGAAACAAGAGAATTTTTCATCCTGACTGATGAAAACGAAGACGGTCAGCTGACGCTATCCATTCGCCGTATAGAATACATGCGGGCTTGGGAACGTGTACGACAGTTGCAGGCAGAAGATGCAACTGTTCGTTCTGGTGTTTTTGCGACTAATCGCGGTGGAGCTTTGGTGCGGATAGAAGGTTTACGTGGGTTTATTCCCGGTTCTCATATTAGCACCCGCAAACCAAAAGAAGAATTGGTTGGCGAAGAACTGCCATTGAAGTTTCTAGAGGTAGACGAAGAGCGTAACCGTCTTGTTTTATCGCACCGCCGTGCGCTGGTTGAGCGCAAGATGAACCGCTTAGAAGTTGGAGAAGTCGTGATTGGTACAGTACGCGGTATTAAGCCATACGGTGCCTTTATCGATATTGGCGGTGTGAGTGGTTTACTCCACATCTCCGAAATTTCTCACGAACATATAGATACACCTCATAGTGTCTTTAATGTTAATGATGAAGTCAAAGTCATGATTATTGACTTAGATGCAGAACGTGGTCGTATTTCCTTGTCTACCAAACAACTGGAACCCGAACCAGGCGATATGATTAAGAATCGCGATTTAGTCTATGACAAAGCAGAAGAAATGGCTGCTAAGTATCGGGAACAGCTGCTAGCAAAACAACAAGGTGTACCAGCTGCATCAGCTTCAGCGGCTGAAGTTGTGGCTGAAGAAATACCAGCAGCAGTTGAAGAAGAAATACCTGCAGCAGTTGAAGAAGAAATACCAGCAGCAGTTGAAGAAGAAATACCAGCAGCGATTGAAGAGTAATCCATTCACCGTTGTAGTTGTATAAATGACTACTTAGACAAAGCTGATAACAAAAGCTTATAAATAAAGTATTGGATGAAGAGGGGTTATCCCTCTTTTTTTATAACTCATGCTGGAGTGTAGGGCGAAGTTTGTCCGTTTCATTCCGTCTGGACAAAATGCGAGCGCCTTACCCAAATTTACCCATCTAGAGTTCACGATTAGTGCAGCAAGGCGGGTCTATTCTCAATAATCGACTTTTCACAACTCAACAAACCCGCCTTGCTGCAAAGGCGCTCGCATTTTGTCTAAGAACAGCCCAACCCCAGTTTTCAGTGAATACAAACGTCTCAATAGGCTTGCACAGGCGTGAAGAAAACTCGCGCTATCGGTATTGTTCGGGTAGTGCTTCAGAGTTAGTTACCAAAGTATCCAACAGCGATCGCCACAACTGGCTCATACCCTTAACGAAAAATCAAGGTTTCTAGATTGTATGAGTTGCAAGAAACCTGGTTTTTGAAGCTGGTGCAAGACCTCAGATAGAACAGATTTTATTATAGAAATCCGACTTGAATCTTCCTAAGTATACTGAGAAATAAACCTTTAGAGAGTAAGCTTTTAGCCCGCTTTGTTTTTAAAAAATCAAATAAGTCTATACATTGACAGATTCAAAGCTTTTGACATACTGTTAACAAGTTTGCACTAATGAGATAACCTTAACAAAGGTTTGAGTCACTCAACTCCACTCTGGTTTTATACAAGCTCAAATCTGATGAGGGCGTGAAAGCCCTTTCAACAAAACTTTAATAATTTTTCAGGGTTTTGCCTCTACCAATTTGGAGTACGAAAACTCACCATTGTGAGATTCAACCAATATTGAACACGAGAGAAGAGGCAAATGATGATTTTCGACCCTATTACTTTGAGTGCTATTAGCCATACTCTTAATGCTGCTTCTGTCATCAGCATTAGCACTCAAAATCAATCGAACTTGACTCTGAGTCAAGCAACCAAATCGGAATTAGCAAATCATCCAAAAAAGCTTTCACATCCAACAAAAACGACTACCCCTACTCTCATAGCCCAAGCCACCACCTCAACACCGAATTCAACTACCAGCCAATGCGGTTCTGGTCAACCACGCGATAAGTACACACAACCGTTTGCCTGCGACAGCATTTGGAATATGCCAATTGGATCCAACGCTCAATACGTTGATGCTTATATCGGCTCAACGGGCGTTGGAGTTGATACAGACTGGTTCATCATCACCCAAGATAGTGACCCGGCTGTGCCAACTTATATGCCTGGTTCGTGGGGTCCAGGTCGCTGCACTGGGACTCAGGTGCAGCAGCAGGCGCAATGGCATCCCGAAGCAGGTGAACAGTTGAAGGTTCCTGAAAATCTCATTATTGAGGATGCAAAGGCAAACTCTACTCCAAACAACTCCTCGGCGTTCCTAAAGCCTGATGGCAGAACACTTGTGTCTTTTAACGTGACCACCCGTTGTTGGCAAAATGGTCCAGTTCACGGCGTTTGGTTTGGACAGCAAGACATTTATGGCGATGGCATTGATGGTGGGCATGGTGGCTCAGGAATGTCGAGTATTGGTGGTAGCATTCGCAAGGGTGAGTTATTGAACGACGAGCCTATCCGTCACGCACTCAAAATAGTGCTCTGGGGCAAATGGCTCCACTATAATGCCTCATCGTCAACCCCTGGTCACCGCTGGCCAGCTCGTCTAGCTGATTCTTATGCAGCTAACCAATATCAGGGGTCTAATCCAGCGCTGGTTATGGGTTCGTTATTAGCAATTCCACCTAATGTCACAGCCGAGAGTTTGGGACTGACTTCCAAAGCTGGAAAAAAAATCTTTCAAGCTATGCAAGACTATGGTGCTTACGTTGTTGATGATGCGGGTTGGGACTACAATTACCTCTGCGTTGAGCGGAGTGCTGAGCAAGAGTACGAGGCTGTCATCGGACATGAGATTCATGGAGACGCCGCCCTCCAAGCAGACTTCGCCAAAATTATTGCTGCTGTGAAAGTTGTGAACAACAACGCATCGAACAGCATTGGTGGAGGTGGTACACCACGCCAACCTCTAGCACCACCAATTGGAAATTAGGAGCAATGAGTACTGTTTTCAATTCGGCATAACATTAAGAGGTGTCCAAAGGACATCTCGATAGCCTTTTTGCGTGGCAAGATCCATAGGGTGAACCAGAGAAAGCAGGCGGGTTTCTCCCGGCGTACCTCGTAGTTGCTACAGCACAACATCTCCACCCTGTAAAGGGTGGGGATGTAAGTGGGGTACTTCACATTCAAACTTTAGCTGCACTAACGCCTGGAAGATTAACCTTCAACCGCTTAAACATAGCCTCCCGCGCTTGTAAGGCTAAGGTATTATCCAGCGGTGATAAGGTGATAGGCTGTTGATACTTCAACCGCAACGCCGTTTGAATCAGCCAGTCAGCCACAAAAGGATTTTTTGGTAACAACGGACCGTGAGAATAAGTCGCGATCGCATTCTGATAAAATGCTCCCTCTGTCCCATCTTCGCCATTATTACCCAAACCATGCACCACGTGTCCTAGTGCTTCTACTTTTCCTAACTTAGTGCGTCCGCCATGATTTTCAAAACCAATCAAATACGGTTTACAACCCATCATCTCTTCCAAATCCCGCGCCAGACGAGTTGCTGTCACTTCTATGACCAAATTCCCAATACACCGCCGGACATTTTCCCCAGGATGCACAGAAACCAGATCTAATATGCCTAAACCTTCAATACGCTGTCCAAAACCTGGTTCATAATAATGTCCCAACAACTGGGGTGAACCACAAGTAAACACTCCTGGAGTTCCATTTTCAATTTTTTCACGTATTGCTTGTGCTTTCGCACCTTGCAAATCCCGCATCACTATTTCTTGCTGACGATCTTGTGCGCCACCACCGACAATCAAATCTACTGCACGGATATCTGTTGCTGTCGCGCTTTGATCTAAAGGTAAGACTTTGACATTATATCCCCGCCATTGACACCGGCGTTCTAGACAGATGACATTACCCCTGTCACCGTAAGTACTCATGAGTTTTGGATACAGCCAACCAATTGTTAACTCATACTGTTGATTACTCATAATTTATCACTCCTCACTCATGGGCAGACGCTCTGTTTGAAACGTCTTTAGAATTTATAATGTTCCTTAATTATGGTCGGATAATCCGGTGCATATCCAAAATTGGTGGAGCAATTTCAGTTTGGGTTAGCATATCGTGAATTTGACCGCGATGGTGTGTCTGATGATTGAAAAAGTGTGCTAGCAATAAATTAGCCGGGTCAGTATGAAGTTTACCCTGATTATTCACGTAGCTTATTGTTTTGGTGACGAAATCTTGCTCTAATTCTGACATGAAAGCTTCTATACGCTCATCTTCTAACACACGAACTGAGCGTAACTCATCAAAGTCATCATAGAGGATAGCATCAAGATTGGTAGATGGCATTTGTTTGCCTTCAAAACGTCCCATCCAAATGCTATCGCCTACCATGATATGATTTAAAGTTCCGTGAATACTTTTGAAAAAAGCTGGTCTGATGCACTTGCGTTCTACATCCGAAAGTTGGGAACAAACTTCATAGAGTTTTCTATTTGCTAAGGTGTTATAACGTGCAAGCATTTGGAAGTGCTGAATAAGCATAGAAACAATTCAAAATTCAAAATGATAATAGATTCGTAGTCACAGCGGTAGTGCGAAGTGACAAACCCATGACTCTATTTATAGAATTTTTCTGCCTGTCAGAACTTCTCGCACTTCCAGCATGGCAGAATAGGTAGGTAATATGTGCAAAGTTTCATTGTCTGGTGTGTGTTCTAACGCGATTGCAATGGCTTGTCGTAAATCTTCTTCGACGATGAGATTGAAGTGAGTTTGAGGAGTCTTTTCGCTGTAGCGCAAACGTAACGCCATGTCATAGAGGCGATCGCCACTCACAACTAAAGTCCCTCCTCGTTCTACTAATTTCTCTGTATCCACATCCCAAATCCAAGATACGTCAGTTCCATCGGGTGTCCTGTCATTCAGCACAAGCAGTGTCGTTTTGTCAAGACTTTGAGTCACAACGCGAATTGTTTCATTCGTTCCCACAGGATTTTTTGATAACAAAATTCGTACTCGTTTCCCATTAATTTCTAACTCTTCAGCACGACCAAATGCAGCTTGGAAATTGTTAATCGTATCTAGGATAGTTGCTTCATCAACTCCTAATTCTATAGCAGCGCTAGCGGCTGCCAAAGTATTATATTTGTTGTACAAGCCTACAAGTATTTGTGGAAATTCGCGGCTATCAAGCACGGGTTGACTTCTACTAAAGCCACATTTAGGACAATGAAAATCTCCTAAATGGGACAAGTAAACGCCTTTGTAATCTAAGGAGTGTCCACAACTAGGACAAAATATAGAATCGACAGCGTGAGGAATTTCATCTAGATAATTTTCTGGCTCATTCAAGCCAAAGAATAACACTTTCTGCGGTAACTGCTGACCAAGATAAGATAAGGTTGGGTCATCAGCATTAGGAATGACGACTGTTTGACTTGGAAGAGTAGAAATGACTTTTGTCCAACGTTTGCTAATTGTATCAACCTCTCCGTATCTGTCGAGTTGGTCGCGGAACAAGTTTAAACACAGAATTATCTTAGGCTGAATTGGTGCAAGAATCTTTGGTAGGATATTTTCATCAACTTCTAAAATGGCGTAATCAACATTTAGCGTACCGACTAAGTTAGTACTTTCCAACAGCGCTGTCATCAAGCCGTTTTCTAGATTTGCGCCTGTAGAGTTGTGAGCAACGCGATACCCTTTGCGTTCTAGAATTGAGCACAGAAGCAGCGAAGTGGTTGTTTTACCATTGGTACCAGCAATTAAAATGACTCCGTTCTTGACTTGTTGAGTTAATAACTGCAAGAGTCGGGGTTCGATGCGACGCGCCAGAGAACCTGGTAAAACACTCGCCGCACCCAAGCGCAGCGATCGCACTCCAAAAGTAACGCTTTTTGCGACTGACACAGCAAAAGCCAGTCGTATCCTGTCTATCAGTTGAATTTTGTTTCCCACATCAGTACCCTAATCTTGGTGAGTGTTGCTAGTTTTAGCAGGTGAGTCTTAAGTTTAATCATGTGAGTTTAGCTAATTCTTGCCAAAATAGCCACCTCAGGAGATGACAGGTGATATGTGACAGACTAATTTCTCTCTAAACTCCTTGTCTTCCTGTAACTGAGCAGTATTGAGAGGCGATGCGGAAGCCACCTGCACTCTATCGCCTATATTTGGTTTAGATGATACCCACTCAAAGTGATGTCAATAAATAAAAAAGGTAGGAAAAACAAGTGAAATCTAGCTTATATTTAACAGCAACAGTTTCGCAAGGAAATAAAATCGAGATTCAAAATCCAAATCTGATAGAAGGACAAACTGTAGAAATCGTGATTATCATTCCGCAGCCTGATATTCCTACTCCCGATGATAATCAGTCTCTTTCTTTAGAACAGCGTCAAGCTTTCCTGAAATTACCGGGCGTAAATTGCTGAGTGCAGCAAAGAAATAACAGGTTATTGTGCCAAAATCGAGCGTATCAAAATGCTCATAACTTCAAATGAAAGGATTTTACTCGCGAACGAGTGTTTGATAGTCGCGAACAAGTGTTTGTAACTTACGAACAAGTATTTGTAACTTACGAACAAGCGTTTGTAACTTACGAATAAGCGTTTGTAACTTACGAATAAGTGTTTGTAACTTACGAATAAGTGTTTGTAACTTACGAATAAGTGTTTGTAACTTACGAATAAGCGTTTATAACTTACGAACAAGCGTTTATAACTTACGAACGAGTATTTGGAACTCGCGATACTCCTTCTCCTACCGGAGACGCTGCCTAACGGAGTCGCCAAAGGCGATGCTCCCAAGGGGAGCCGCGCAAAGCGCGAACGACAAAAGACACGCTTTCACTCACTCAGACTGGCGATGCTCACGCAAGTATTTTAAATTTTCACGGATAGTGATTGTGTTGGGATGATTGACTCATTCGCTGAGTGAAGCAATTTCCAATGCTTTGAGAAGAAGTGGTTCAGCTTCAGTGTACCGTCCTTGGGAATCGTAGAGTAGAGCCAAGTTGTTGTAACTGGAGGCGACATCGGGATGCTCATCTAAGCGCAGGCGTCGCCTTAGTTCCAATGCTTTGAGCTGCCCAATATTTGGTTCTGGCTTGCTAGTCATAACAGTTATCAGTTATTCCCTCGTTCCCTCGTTTCCTCGTGATCATGCTCTGCATGGTAACGCATTACCTTGGGCTGCTGCGTCAATGCATACTGTTGGCGAAGTCGTATCTGCCTCCACGCTCGATCGCACGTTTGTAAGCTTTTCGGGCATGGATGCGATCAAGAAATTCCTTGAGCTTTGGTCGGTTCTCGACTTCTTCGCTATGCATAGCAAGCATTTCGAGGGGAAAACTCATTTGGATATCGGCGGCGGTGAATTCAGAACCCGCGAACCACATACTCTTATGGAGTTCGCTTTCGATGTAGTCAAAGTGAAGCTTGATCTGGGGTGCGATGAATGCGCTCTTCGCGTCGTTGTTCCCTAGTCCAAAATGATCGAAGATGAGATTGAGGAGCAAGGGCGGCATTGCAGAACCTTCAGCGTAGTGTAGCCAATACGTGTAGCGCAGACGCTCCGGTGTTCCGGATGCTGGAACTAACCGACCATTGCCGTAGCGATCTACTAGGTATTCGATGATAGCACCTGACTCGGCAATCGTAAGGTCTGCATCTGTGATCACTGGTGACTTGCCGAGTGGATGGACTTGCCGCAGTGACTCCGGTGCTAGCATTGTTAGGGGATCGCGTTCGTAGAACTTAATTTCGTACTCGATACCTAATTCTTCAAGCAGCCATAGCACACGTTGCGATCGCGAGTTGTTGAGATGATGGACAATGATCATAAAACGTTCCGAGTAGTAACAAAGCCTAATTTTTAACTCATTTCGCGCTTTGCCCATCCCTCTGTAGGGTGGGAAAAGCGACTCCTCACAAAAATCAAAGAAATGAAACACTTGTTACGATGCGTATTGTGTTCATCAGCGTCATAGCAAGGTACACAATTAATGACAATTTGCGCATTTGTTACAGGTGCTACAGGCTTTATTGGTGCTAACTTAGTACGGTTGCTTCTTCAAGAAGGCTATGCAGTCCGAGCGCTAGTACGTCCTAACAGCCGCTTGGACAATTTACAAGATTTAGATGTCGAGATTGTCAAAGGCGATTTGAACGAACCAGATTTATACCGGAAAATACAGGGCGCTCAGGTATTATTTCACGTTGCGGCTCACTATTCACTTTGGCAAGCTGATCGAGATATATTATACCACAATAACGTTTTGGGAACACGTAATGTTTTAGCGGCTGCACGTCAAGCAGGTATTGAACGCACTGTTTACACGAGTTCTGTTGCTGCGATTGGAGTCGGTAAACCAGGGAAGGTAGTGGATGAAACTCATCAAAGTCCTGTTGAGGAACTTGTTGGTCACTATAAGAAGTCTAAATATCTAGCTGAGCAAGAAGCAAAACAATCAGTTCAACAGGGTCAAGATATCGTGATAGTCAATCCAAGCACTCCAATCGGACCTTGGGATATTAAACCAACTCCGACTGGGGGGGAGATTATTCTGCGGTTTTTGCGAAGGCAAATGCCATTCTACCCAAACACGGGTTTGAATTTCATTGATGTGCGCGATGTGGCGAGGGGACACTTATTAGCTTTGGAAAAAGGACAAACAGGAGAACGTTATATCTTAGGCAACCAAAACCTTTCTTTTAAAGAACTCCTAGACCAACTCGCCGAAATCACAGGTTTGAGTGCTCCTCAAAAATCTGTACCAGCGTGGTTACCCCTCAGTTTAGCTTGGATTGATGAGCGAATTCTCGCGCCTTTAGGTAAACCCCCTTCGATTCCTTTAGATGGTGTTCGCATGGGGCATCAATTCATGTATTACGATGCTTCCAAAGCGGTTCGAGAATTAGGTTTACCTCAAACTCCAATCAGAACAGCTTTACAAGACGCCGTAAATTGGTTTGTGGCTCAGAAATACGTTGAGGTAGCATACAAATAGAGACTTTTCGGCGAGTTACCATAACCATGCAAAATTGTCATCGGACATTTTGCTCAATCGGTTGTGTGCAGACTACCGGTGGCTAGAGTCTATGTTCAGGTGTGAGGAAAATTATGGGTATTCAGTTACAACAAGCTATTGAAATAGGTAAATATTTAATGACTCAACGCCTGTTGGGTCGAAAACGCTTCCCTTTGGTTCTAATGTTAGAACCTTTATTCCGGTGTAATTTGGCTTGTCCTGGTTGTGGTAAAATACAGCATCCTAAAGAAATACTTAAGCAACACTTAACTCCTGAAGAATGCTTTGCTGCTGTCGAAGAGTGTGGCGCACCAGTCGTCTCTATTCCTGGAGGCGAACCTCTGCTGCATCCCCAAATTGATGAGATTGTGCGAGGCTTGGTTGCACGCAAAAAGTTTGTTGTCTTATGTACTAATGGACTGTTGTTAGAGAAGAGCTTAGATAAGTTTGAACCTTCCCCATACTTGACTTTTAGTATACATTTAGACGGGATGCGGGAGTTTCATGATAAGTGTGTAGACCGCAAAGGAGTGTTTGACACTGCAATTGCTGCGATTCGTGCGGCAAAAGCAAAAGGATTTCGTGTTGCAACAAACACTACGGTTTTTGACGGTACTGACCCGAAAGAATTACAGGAGTTGTTTGACTTCCTCAGCACGCTGGGTGTTGATGGTATGACAATTTCTCCTGGCTATAGTTACGAATGGGCACCGGATCAAGATCATTTTCTCAAACGCGAACAAACACGGGCGCTCTTCCGGCAAATTTTTGCTCCTTACAAAGCAGGAAGCAAGAAAAACTGGGATTTTCTCAATAGCCCATTGTTTTTAGATTTTCTCACTGGTGAGAAAGACTACGATTGTACTCCTTGGGGTAGTCCCAGCTATAGCGTTCTTGGTTGGCAAAAGCCTTGTTATCTTCTGAATGAAGGACATTATAAGACTTTCCAAGAACTGTTAGATAAAACTGACTGGAGTCAATACGGTTACGCGAGTGGAAATCCCAAGTGTGCAAATTGCATGATGCATTGCGGTTATGAACCCACGGCTGCAATGGATGCGATGCAACCAACAAATATCGGGCGATCGCTTAAGTCGCTTTTAGGTATGGGAAGCTAGTCTTTAGGCAAGACTTAGCACTCTTTGTGGCGATGCTCCCTCTGGGAGCCGCCCTTTGGGTTGGGTGCGTTTAGGCATAGTGTTTGCTATTTACTGACGTGGCGTCGGCTGCGCGATATCAAAATGAATTTTTATGGAAGGTAAGGTTTTATTATTTCTACAATAGAAAACAGATATATCAAACTATAATTAGGGGTTGTTAAATGCCCAAAAGCCTTGTTAATAAAACAATTGTATTTAGTTTACTTTGTTCTTTGCTGGTCATGACAACCGCTTGTGGGGGTGAGAGTTCCAGTGACACGAACTCTTCACAAGTTAATCAAACCACAGAAATCAGAAATGGTGAAGTTAAGCTGAATTGTTCTTCTAGTTCACCAGATGATCAAGTCACGACAACAGCAACTGTTAATGGGAAACAGTACAAATGTGAAAATGGGCGGACGATTAGGGTGAGATAAGCTGTAACGCCTATAAGTGTACACTATATAGCCGCTCCCATGCTCCCGATGAAGTAAAAAGTAAATGTCCAGTTTGTCGAGATTTTATTAGCAGTGGAAGCTCATAGAAACTGAGGTTAAAATCACAAGCAAGGTTTGAATCGGCAAGATAACGATTATGAAGACTGCTGAAAAATTAGCTGCGGGTTGGTTGCTTACACTCGGATTTATGTTTTTGTCACTCTCAGCTTCTGCACTCATGCAGAAAAATGCTATGCAGAAGCCAATCTTACCAGGTGTCAGACAGGTTGTAGATCTTCCTGATTTTCGTAATGAAGAAGCCATTAACGTACTGGATAATACTGCATTTAATGGTTTAATTTTTGGCGTTCCCACCTCCGTATTAGGAGTCTGGTTAGCATTGGGAGTATACCGCCAAAATCAGCAGGAAAAAAAGGCAATTAAGGCGCAGACAAGTGACCAGTTGCAATCTACGTTTTATCGTATGATTCAAGATAATCATGGGCGCATCACTCTTGTCGGCTTTGCAATGCAGTCACAATTGCCACCAGCCACTGCAAAGCAATATCTAGATGAGCAAGCTAAACTATTTAATGCTAATTTTAAAGTAAGTGAAGAAGGGGGAATCTCTTACCATTTTGACGTTTAAAGAGCAAATTGGCTAAAAAGTTACCTCATGACACGAATTTTTTTGAGTTTAGCAGCTATTTTAGGTGGTTTATCTGTTGCTGCTGGTGCATTTGCTTCTCATGCTTTGCGGGAAAAAATCAGCGATCGCTCCCTAGAAATTTTTGAAGTCGGCGCTCGTTATCAGATGTATCATGCCTTAGCACTGCTAGTAGTCGCACTACTCCTCAGTCGCATTGAGTCACCTCCCGTGACTCTTGTCGCCAGCGGATGGCTGTTCATCATTGGTATTGCTGTCTTCTGTGGGAGCTTATATGCTCTGAGCTTAAGCGGTGTGAAATCTTTAGGAGCGATCGCTCCCTTAGGAGGAGCAGCTTTTATTGCAGGTTGGGGTGCTCTAGCTTTCGCTGCTTGGAGTTTGAAATAATTCTGATTTCACAACTAGTACCGCAGTCATTGCAACGCAAAACTCTTGTATCCCAAGAGTTTTGTTTGTCTCGAAAACTGTTATAGTACATTTGCGCTCGCCTCCGTGAGGCAGGTGTTCTGCCTTGTATAACCAGGTTTTACTAAACTCATAAAATATAACTTTTCAGATATCTTCTGAAATAAGAAAAAATTGCTTAGTACATTTATATCAAAATTTAAGATATCTCAAAGAGATATATTTGGAGTGGAATCGGCGACGCTATGCTGTATATAACACTACAAAGTCTTGTGACTTTATTTGGATTTATTCCTCACGGACATTGCTATCTCTGGAAGACAGACTTAGTTTCGGTTCATATCATATCCGATGCTTTGATTGCGCTGTCCTATTATTCAATACCAATCTCGCTAGCGTATTTTATCAACAAGCGTAACGATTTCCCCTTTATCGGCATAGTTTGGCTTTTCGGAGCATTCATCTTTGCTTGCGGTACCAATCATGTGATGGAAATTTGGACACTTTGGTATCCCACTTATTGGCTATCGGGATGGTTGAAAGTTGTCACTGCTGTGATCTCAGTATACACAGCGCTGGCACTTGTACCATTAATCCCAAAAGCACTTGCTCTACCCAGCCCAGCACAACTAGAAGCTGTCAACCGTGAACTACAACAACAAATTGCAGAACGCCTGCTTGCAGAAGAGGCTTTGCAAAAAGCTAACGAGGAGTTACTCAAAAGAAGTCAGTCGCGGCTAGAGTTAGCTCAAAAGGTTGGAAGAATTGGAACCTTTGAATGGAATATTCAAACACAGGAGACAATGTGGACGGAAGAATTTGAAGCTTTGTACGGACTCACTCCTGGTAGCTTTGGCAATAGATATGATAACTGGGTGCAAACACTTCATCCTGGTGACTTGGTTAGAATAGAACAACAAATTCAACGTGCTATTAATGAAAGCTCAGAATTAGACACCGAATTTCGCATTGTTTGGCAAGATGGAAGTGAACACTGGATAGCAGCCAAAGCTCAAGTCTTTAGTGATGACACCGGAAAGCCTTTGCGGATGATTGGCGTGAATATGGATATTACAGAACACAAACGAGCAGAGCAGAAAATCCGCGAACAAGCTGCTCTGTTAGATATTACAAAAGACGCTATTATAGTTCACTCATTAGACGATAACAAAATTCTATATTGGAGTAAAGGTGGCGAAACTCTTTACGGATGGAAGACAGAACAGGCATTAGCTCAGGATGTTAATGTTCTGTTATATGATGAAGAAGTTTTACCAAATTTTGAAGATGCGAAGAAAACAGTTACAATGACAGGTGAATGGTATGGGGAATTTCATCACTTCACGCAGTCCAACAAGAAAATTATTGTCTCAAGTCGATGGACTCTGATGTGCGACTGGTCAGACCAATCAACATCAATTCTGACTGTAAATACAGATATCACAGAGAAGAAAGAACTTGAAGCACAATTTCTGCGCGCACAGCGTTTGGAAAGTATTGGCACACTTGCGAGTGGTATTGCCCATGATTTAAATAATGTATTAACACCAATTATTGCTTCTGCTCAACTGCTTCTACATATAGAATTCTCTGAACAGAAGAGGCAGAGATATTTGACAATAGTAGAATCAAGCGCAAAACGCGCGGCTGCTTTAGTCAAGCAAGTTCTACAATTTGCACGAGGATTTGAAAGTCAGCGCACTATTGTTCAACTTGAGCATTTACTTCAGGAATTTAAGCAAGTCACTCTTGAGACATTTCCTAAATCTATTGAAATTTGCATAAATATAGCACCTGATCTTTGGACAGTTTTAGGAGATGTCACTCAACTGCAACAGATTTTTATAAATCTTTGTGTTAATGCTCGCGATGCAATGCCAAATGGTGGTACCCTGAGTATCTCTGCAGACAATCTTCTCATTGATGAAAACTTTGTCAAGATGAATCCTGAAGCCAAACTTGGTTCCTACGTTGTTGTTAGTGTCTGTGATACGGGAATTGGCATTTCTCCAGAAATCATAGATAGAATTTTTGAGCCATTTTTCACAACTAAGGAAGTGAGTAAAGGTACAGGATTAGGACTTTCAACAGTGTTTGGGATCACCAAAAACCACGGCGGGTTTATTAAGGTGTATAGCGAAGTTGGACAAGGAAGCGAATTTAAGGTGTACTTACCAGCACTAGAAGGAAGCATTTCTCAGCCAGTAGAAGAGATTGAACTCTTTACAGGAAATGGAGAATTAATTTTGTTTGTAGATGACGAACTTGCGATTCAAGAGATTAGCAAGACTTTACTTTCAACGCATAACTATAAAGTTATAACTGCTAGTGATGGAATTGAGGCGATCGCACTTTACGTCGAACATCAAGAACAAATTCAAGCAGTGGTAACAGATATAATGATGCCATCTTTGGATGGGATGAATACCATTCGTGCTTTGCAGAAAATTAACCCATCTGTAAAAATCGTTGCCATTAGCGGATTGTCATCAAACAAAAGGGTAGCCCAAATGTCTGGGATTGGTGTTCAAGCATTTTTGTCTAAGCCTTACACAATGCAGGAATTACTGAAAACCTTACACTCAGTGTTGAACGTTCAATAGTCATCCGACTGCTATATAAAACCTAGACAAGTCTAGACATTTATTTCTTTCTTCATAGGGAGCATGGGAGCGGTTAGCCCGCGCTAACGCGCCGCTGCGCTAACAGAAAGCATTCACGCCAAAGCCCTGCGCGATAGATTAATTGCTGCATTCAAATCCCTGTCCATCACATATCCGCAATGTTCACATGAATAGACACGTTGACTTAACGATAGGGATTCTTTCTTGCAACCACAGTTACTACAAGTTTTGGAGGATGGATACCATCTATCCGCAACAACTAACCTGCTTCCAAACTTCTTGCATTTATATTCAAGCTGTCTTTTGAATTCATGGAATCCGCAATCAGCGATGCATTGAGCAAGTTTATGATTTTGCATCATGCCCGAAACATTCAAGTCCTCAACCACTACAAGCGCGTGGTTTTTGCATAAGTAGTTGGTGACTTTGTGAAGCGAATCTTTGCGAATGTTTGAGACGCGAGCATGATGCTTTGCAAGTTTGATTTTTGACTTATGACGATTGCTACTACCTTTCGCTTTTCGCGCCAAAGTCTTAGACAATCGTTTCAGCTTTTGGATGTTTTTTTTGTAGGTTTTTGAATTAGGAAATGTAATACCAGTACTAAGTGTAGCCAGTTCTTTAATCCCCAAATCCACTCCTACAACATCTACGGATTTAGGCGTAGGCTCGGTTTCTACCTCATACGCAAATGCAATGTACCAGTCATCGGCTATCCGAGATATTGATAACTTGGTGGTCGCTGTATGAGGCAATCCTTCATAAGTTTTGACCCATCCAATAGTAGGTAGCTTGACACGTACACCACCGACGGGGATAGGTTTACCACTAGCGTCAATCGTAAAAGAATCATTCTGACCTTTCTTTTTGAACTTTGGATAACCGCCCAGCCCTTTAAAAAATCGGCTATATGCATCACCAAGTTGATCGAAAGCGTATTGAGTAATCTTTTGACAAATACCTTTCTCCTTGATCCATTCAAACTCAGGTTTTACGTGGTTGTTAAAGAACTTCTTGAGAAGATATTTGTTTGGCTTGTATCCATCATTATATAAGTTCTGCCAAGTTGCCAAACCCCAGTTGTAAGTAAAACGCGCTATACCAGCGTGCTTACTCATTATTACTTTTTGTTCGGCACTCAGTTTCAACTTAGTTTTGATGGATAAAAGCATTGTTCGACCTCAAATACTATGTTAATGTTAGTATATCAACACTTACAGCCTAAGTCAATGACTTTCAGGAAGAAAAACAAATTAGGCGCACTCCCTTTTAACGAAGAGCCGTTTGACAAGTCGCCCGTGTGTTTTAAAGTACGCGAAGGCGTTAGAGAGAAACTTAAAGCCGTCCCTAATTGGCAGGAACGGTTGAGGAAACTCGTTGATGAGTTGATCGAAGACATGGGAGATAGTTGTCAATAAATGGCTAGCTTTGTCTAGGAAACCGGCTACTTAGGACGTACTCTACTTGCATTGGGTTTTACTCAAAACACCGCGAGAATCTTTACTCAAACAACCACAACAACATGATATCTAAACAGGTGAGTAGTATTGGTAAAGGGGGAGATAGCAAGGGACTAATAGCCAGTTGAGGAGATGACAGATGACATGTGACAGACTCATTTTTCTCTAAACTCCGTATTATATTTCCTACTGTTTCCCTAAATGCTGTACTCTAAACCCTGTACCCTCTCCCCTTGTCCCCCCTGTCCTCCAGTTTGCTACATTCAGCACAAACTAGAAAAATATAAATGTTGAAAGGTTCTTTTTGATGAATACCATAAAGTGGCGCTTTTTACTGAATTTCATTCCAAACTGGCGGCGATTGTTTTCCTTGTTCCTACTGCTGACTTGCTTGTTATTGACTAATATACAGTCGGCGTTTGCTGGTATCGATAACGACAGATATGACGGCAATATTTTTGTGGTTTATGCGGGAAATGGTTCACTCATTCCTCCAAAAGTAACTCTTGCAAAAGCTTTAGCAGAGCATAAACCGACGCTATTAGCATTTTATGTGGATGACAGCAGCGATTGTAAAAAATATGCCATTGTTATTTCAACGGTACAAGAATATTACGGTCAAGTAGCAGAAATTATCCCTGTCACTGTTGATAGCATTCTCACCGAGAAGACTTATAACTCCACAGAACCAGGTTATTACTACTCAGGGGGTGTTCCTCAAGTTGTCGTGTTTAATCAGTCGGGTGAGGTTGTTTTGAATAAAAAAGGTCAAGTCCCTTTTGAAGAAATAGACGAGCAATTTCGGAAATTGTTTGATTTATTACCTCGTTCAGAGTCAGTACCATTGAAACGGCGAGCATTTAATGAGTTAAACAGTGAGTTAACAAGGTAACTTGTGGGGTAGACAAAATTTGTCTGCCCTATTTTTTAGTGTTATTAGATACTGCAAAGCTTTTGACTCTAAGGAATAATTGACATGAACAATTTTTAAAAATTATTGAGAACTGAGGAGTTAGGAAGTCACAAATCAGTAACAGAAGAAATAATGACTATTGACCAATGACAATGACTAATAGAGTGTGTTCTGATGTCAAAGGTTTACACTACCGAGCAGTTAATCCAAATTTTACGGTCTGAACGCCAAGCTTGCCTCAAGGGAAAACGCCTGAAGTTAGCAGTCACCGTCTCTGGCAATCCTGTCATAGACCAGTTTATCAGCACCGATGGGCTACAAATGTTTACAGCATATGAAGATTTCAAAGCCACCATTCACGACTATCAAAACTTACATCAAGTTTCAGGTATTGTCTGGCGTGAAGTGAGTGTCAAAGGAAAAACCTTACGCTATCCAGAAGTTGATGCTCACTTAATTGCTTTATCCAGTGACATAGAAATATTAAAAGCAGCAAAAAATTCTGTATTGGAATTTTGGAATGAAGTCACTGTAGGAATGGACTTGTACTTAAGTTTTAATCATGGCAAACAGCATCAACAAATTATAAAAGCTGATGTGGATAGAATTGCTCAAAGAACAGAATGGACAAATTTATGGAAGTCGGAAAATACTAACTTTTTGGAAATTATTTTACAGTTAGGATGGGGAAACCCAGAGGAAGCTTCTTATAAACGAGGATTTCCAACCTCAGGAAGTGAGTATATTCATGCAGTCAATCCCGGAAATCTTCCAATAGCTTGAGTGAATGGAAGTTTAACCAGCAAGCTCAAAATCCTATAGACATAGTTTATGGAACTATTACTACAGGTACACTTTGGCGGTTTCTACGGCTGCAAGATAATACTATCACCATTGATTTGACTGAATATCCACTTCCTCCAGTTAAGTCCATTTTAAATCGATTGATTTACATGGTAGGTTTGTAGTGAGAATGCGATCTGCCGGAGGGCGTAGCGTGCGCAAAGCGCTCGTAAGGCAAGCGTTAGCGCAGGCCCCCTAAGGGGCTAGCGATCGCCATTTGGGCGGGCACCCTGCGCCATTGCGCTTGGCAAATGTTCCAGCCCTTGAATTTTGTTAGCGCAGCAGGACGCAGTCCCGGATTGAATTCCAAGGTAAGCTGTCGCGCTTTTAATTTGCATATTATTTTGGTCTAGCCAATCATTGAAACCCTCTTCCCTTCAGCATAGCTGCCCTCAGCAAGGCAGTACTAGATTTCTAATAATCCTGATGGTGGCGTAATTTCAATACGACGGATTTCCAAGTCTACAATTGGTACTATGGCTTTTACAAACGGAATCAGAACAGTCTTTTGTTTTTTGTCCCTTGTCTTTTGTTCTTCGTCCTTTGCAGAGTGTAATTGTACTTCCAACAAATCATTACCAGCAGGAAGAACATCCACCACTGTACCAAGAAGTTCCCCAGATTCCTGCATAAAGACTGGTAAGTTAATCAAATCTACGACGTGATATTCATCTTCTCCCAATTGAGGGCGATCGCTTTCTGGGACAATCAACTTACAACCACGCAACTCCTCAACTTGGTTACGATTTTCGACTCCCGCAAGTTCAATAATATATAAATTTTTACCTTGCACATAACGTCCTGACAGTAATTCTACGGCTTGCGGTTCCGCCTGATTCGGACGCAACAGCCACCGTGTTCCAGGCACCTCAAAGCGTTCTGGGAAATCCGTGTCAGGATAAACACGTATCTCCCCATCTAACCCTTGAGGTGCCACAATTGTGCCAATTTCTATCCAACCATCTGGTATTGAAATGGGTGGTGGGGAGGATGACGGAGATGGGGAAGGTGAGGGAGTTTTTTCTCCACTTGCTTCTCCTGCTCTACGGTGTCTGTTTTTCTCCTTATCCCTCATCTTTTCCTCTGCATTTTTAGCGTTCTGGCGCTTCATTTAAGCACTAATAGCCGCACGTTGATAAACTTCTTGTACCACTTTTGCCAAACGCTGCATACCTACAACAATTTCTTCATCAGTAGCGGTGAGACTAATACGAACACACTGCTGTTTGTGTTCCCACTCTTCCTCTAAGCCAGGGAAGAAAGTACTACCAGGAACAACTATGACACCCACCTGTTTGAGTTCTTGATAAAATTCCCAGTCAGTCATTGGCAAATCCTGCAACCACAACCAAGCAAAAATTGCTCCTTCACCGCGATGCAGAAACCAAGGTAAATCCTTTGGCATTGCTTCGTTTAAGGTGCTTTCCAAAACCGTGAACTTATTCTGATAAAATGGACGAATGACTTGCGTAGAAATTTCTGCCAGCGCACCAGAATTAATCGCACGTGCCGCGATCGCTTGTCCATACCGTGAAGAATGCAGATTTGCATTTGCTTGGAAACACTCAAGCACCTCGATGAGTTTTTCGTCTCCAATCGCAATACCAATGCGTTCCCCTGGTAATCCTGCTTTGGATAAACTCGTGCAGTGGAGGATATTTTCTCCAAATATCAACTGCATATCTGTAAAATTTAATGCCGGGAAAGGCGGAGAGTAAGCAGAATCAACTAACACCGGCACATCGTGAGCAGCAGCAAGAGCAGCAATTTTTCTCACCTCATCGTCAGTCAGGACATTTCCTGTGGGGTTACAAGGGCGAGAAAATAAAACACATCCAGTCTTTTGTGTAATCGACAGTTTGCTGAAGTCGGGACGATATTTGAATCTGTGAGCTGCTGCATCAACATCCAGAGATGGTTTATACGCCACTAATGCTTCTGGTACTAAGCTAACACCACCATAACCAGTGTAATCAGGACTCAGAGGTAGGACAATTTGCTTGAGTTCGCCGTTGGTAGTGTAGCCACCGAAAATATTAGCAGCGTAGAAGTAGAGAGTTTGACTACCAGGGGTGATGAGGATGTTGCGATCGCTTAGATTTAATCCATACCGTTGATTATAATCTTTGGCGATCGCTTCAATGAATGGTCCATACCCTTGACTCGACCCATAACGACAAACGACTTCACCATATTCTGGGCTAGCCAGCAATTCGGCTGTACAATTGCGCCACAACTGTTCTACTTCTGGCAAAATTACTGGGTTACCAGCACTCAAATTAATTAATTCCTGCCCCGTACCAGTTTGTAAAGTTCCGATAATGTCCTTCATAATTGCTCTAACGCCGCTCAGGTTGGACATTTGAGCGCCAATTTTAGTCAGGGCAGGGTTCATAGGCGATAAAAAATAAGCGTAATCTAAAGGTGGACAATTTTTGAGTAGTTGCTAATGACAGACTGGTGTTGCCAAAAAAGCTGCTACCACTTTTATCCAATGTAACTAGAGAATGGCACTATCATGTACAGTAACATGATATCTACATTAATTTTTGACATTTCCCCCTTTTAGTGAAACGCGACTCCATCTATTACCAAATTTTTAACGGTATCGCGGAAGTCCCCACCCTCAACGTACCCGCAGGGTGGGGATGGCGTGCTGTGCAGCGACGATTGCATCTTTGACCAAGAATAGCCGCAGGCTGTTGAGGGAAAAGATGCATGTTAGCGGAGCAGCACGTTAGCGCGGAGTTGTCAATATTCCCGGATTTTACCAACCATTGTTGTATAATAGTATTGGTCGATGACCCGCCCAACTGTCTCGGAACAGATAGGTCAAGTAGCGGTAATACGCTTACCACAGAAAGAGCAGAGCTTGGGGAAAGAACATGACCACTGGTTCGTATGATTACGCTCTGCGGTAAAAGATCAGCCAAGCCATGTTGTACGTAAAGTTATATCCTTGCGGGAGGCGAGGATCTGCCTGTGGACGCGGAGTAAGACCAAATCATACACGGGTATGAGGAGGCATCGGCGGATGAAGCGGGAAGCCCAAAAGACGAATAAGACCGTCGTTGCATAGTTGAAATTGGAAGCCCCTTTTTCAGCGTTTGCGCAGCGCCCCGAAGGGGCTAGCAAAAAGGGGTACTTCACTGCAGTTGACAATTGCCTCAGAGAAAGCTATCGCACAGCAAGCAAAGCAATTAATTGAGCGGGTACAATTAGAATCAACGGACGCACTACTGAAAAACGAAATCACAGATATTATTACCACGATTGCAGTTTATAAGTTTTCTTCGTTGAGTAGAGAGGAAGTGGAGGCTATGCTAGGACTGACTTTAGAGCAGACAAGGGTTTATCAGGAAGCGAAAGCTGAGGGACGAGAAGAAGGACGAGAAGAAGGACGAGAAGAAGGACGAGAAGAAGGACGAGAACAGGGACGAGAAGAACGGGAAGCTGAAATTTTGAGAGTCACTGTACCTCTGTTACTAAAAACAGGCATGAGTGTGGAGCAGATTGCTCAACAACTTAATGTTGATGTAGAATCAGTCCGGCGAGCCGTACAGTAGAGCGTATAGAAGGGGCGAACACGCTCTAGCCGTTTATCAGTTTTTGTAAGTTTTGCCCTGAAGAGGTGAAAGCTGTGTTAGGACTGACTTTAGAGCAGACAAGGGTTTATCAGGAAGCGAAAGCTGAGGGACGAGAAGAAGGACGAGAAGAAGGACGAGAAGAACGGGAAGCTGAAATTTTGAGAGTCACTGTACCTCTGTTACTAAAAACAGGGATGAGTGTGGAGCAGATTGCTCAAGAACTTAATGTTGATGTAGAATCAGTCCGGCGAGCCGTACAGTAAAGCGTGTAGAATGTCTCGTTCCTTGCCTCTGGCAAGGAATGCAGTCATCGAGGCTATGCCTCTTTGACTGACTACAGGCTCCAACCTCAGCGAATTGCATTCCCAGGCTGGAACCTGGGAACGAGGCTGATTGCGGGGTAACATCTCTGGTAAATCGACCAACAGTATCATTCTATTCGCCAAGTCTTTTTGCTACAATCCAACCTCTCAATAATTCTGACTCCAATCCTCTAAAGCAGCAATCACAAAACTTGCAGCAGGATGACTGAGCAACTGTTCTAAAGCAGCAGTTCCACCAGCCCTTAACGAACTAAGAACTTTCCTCATCAAAGTCGGATTATTTTCAATGCGTTGAATAGCTTCTGTAGCAACAGCCATTTTTCCAGACATTGTATCAGTAGAATAAGATTGATTGAGCTGCTCTAACAATTTTTGTATTTCCTCAGCAGCTTCCGCCAGAGTTTGTTCTTGTGCTGCATAATTGTGTTGATTCACTATCTGCTGACTGCCAGACTTCGCCGTATCAACAACATTACCAACATTAGCTCTGCTTAAGTCATATTTCGTTTTATAATTTTCATTATTATTCATAGATAACTGATTCTCACTCCCTTGTACTGCTTGCATTCCTTGACCAAGTTGACTATCACTCACGCTTTGATGAATTCCACCTTGATTTGGATTCATATTATCTACCTTTTCGACTTGAGTGTTTGAATAAAAGCTAGGACGCTCTAGCGCCGTCGTTACCATATTTTCTAATCTACGTATTTGGTTTGCTTTTTCTGCTATTTCTTTTTCTGCTAACAGTAATTTTATTTCGCTCTCTGGCAAGTTTTTAAATTTATTATAAGTCTCAAAATATTCTGCACTCAGTTCTGATTTATCAACATTCTCTGCAGTTTTAGCACGAAGCAAAAACTTATCTTCTCCTCGCACCTCCATCCCCACAATTCGCAAATCTGCTTCTGGATGATTCTCTGCTAACTGTTTGAAGGAAATGGCTATAGCACGCGGGTCAACACCTTGGTTATGATAAAGGTCGAGAGTATCAACAATCGGTTTAATAAAATCTCCAAACTCACCATCTGCAAATACTTCTTCCCTGTTATCCGGTTTACGCAAGGGATCAGGATTTTCTTTTGTGGGGAGCCGCATATAAACGTAAGAGCATCGCACCCCATCAAATTTCGTATCGCCGGTAATACCCCAATCTTGTATATACGCTCCCGTGAGAATCGCGCCTGTAAAATCAGTTCCGTCTAGCTGTGCTTGTACTAACTTGGCTCTGGATAAATCAGCATCTTGCAAGTTAGCTTCACTCAAATCTGTGCTCACAAAACTTGCATCTATTAAGTCAGCTCCATGCAAATTAATTCCCCGCAAGTTTTGACGGTCAAAATTTATGTCCACTCCTTTTCCAGTCACCAGCACGCCTCGCACTTGTGCTTTTTGAAGATATGTAAAACCAGCACGAGCAAGGTCAAGCTTTTTGGTATTGCGCAAACACGTACGAGTCACTCGCTAGCCCCTAAGAGGGGCGCTACGCAAACGCTCAAATTCGCTCATTCGCTCATTCAAAATTAAGAACCACCAAAATAAATTTAGGGGCTTGAAACAAGGACGCCGTTTTCCGCACTTCGTGCCGCTCCGCTAACGCGCTATGCGTCTTTTGAAAACATTTTTTACATTCTCCATACCATAAGTTGGGGGCTTGTATCCTTTTCTTTTTCGGTCAGAATAGCTTCTCTAAAATCTGTACTTTTGAGCGTGGCTCCTGTAAAATTAGTATCAGTTAAATTAGCATTGCGAAAACTTGTACCGCGAAAAGCGGCAAAAGCAACAGCAATGTTCCGAATCAAAGCGTGCTTTTCGTCTCCTTTCATCGCTCGCCAACTGATATAAATACTCAATAACGTTACGGCGAAGGCTACGGCGAAGGCTCCGGCGAAGGCTACGGCGAAGGCTCCGGCGAAGGCTACGGCGAAGGCTCCTAAGCCTGCTTGTATTCCTTGGCGAATTGTGATGAAAATGAAAATAGCAAGTATAATTATAACAATCCAGCCCGCGATTTGATAGGCTATTTGCTCTTGAGGGTCTTTACTGGAGTCAAATAATAGTGCCACCACAAAATAGCCAGCAAAAGCGGAGAGGAATCCTGAGACTCCACAGAGCAACGACGAAACAACAACCAGGAAAATAGCCCAGCGCTTTCGCAGTCCCGCTTTAGCATGGCTGAAGTTTGCACCTGTTAGATTTGCACCAGTAAAATCAGCCCCTCTAATATCTGCATAGCTAAAGTTTGCCCTTGTTAAGTCTTGACCTTTGAACGAACGCCCTCTGAGATTTTGACCTGAGAAGTCTGGCGGCATAATTATATACAGTTATCAGTTATCAGTTATCAGTTATCAGTTATCAGTTATCAAGGAAGCGCAGTATCAGTTATCAGTTATTACTGTTCATTGTTTACTGTGTACTGTTTACTATTCATTAATAACTCAATACGGTTCAGATAAGACCAAAACCATTGTCACATTGTCATCCTGGCAATGTACGAACGCTCGGATGCAACGTCTCTACACATCATCAAATTTCACTAAAAATTCTTAACTGAACCGTATTGATTAATAACTGTGTACTGATTTAATACAGTTTCTACAACGTATTTTCCAGATTTTTTGAGAATTACCACAATTTTTAATAGACGTTTGTGGAAAGTCCCACAGAGCAATGCTCCTGCGTGGTTCTTGCTAGAGCAATTCGCCGATCTCAAACAAAATCCCCCAAAACCATCTGAGGGAGAGGAGCAGCTTTAACAGTGAACAGTACACAGTACACAGTACACAGTACACAATGAACAGTGATAACTGATAACTGGTAACTGGTAACTGGTAACTGACAACTGATAACTGTGTACTAGACTGGCTCAAAGTGCAATACCTTGACACTCTCCGGGCTAAAGCCACGGAGATTCTTAAGACATCGCTGCCTTAATATCCTGATTGCTCAGGTTCCCAGGCTCACCACGTTTGCCCAAAGGGCGTAGTGATATCTCCTCAAGGTTGTTTCGGGCGTAGACTTTCCCCCAGTCCGGGGGTAGGTTTTTAAATCTTGTACTGATGTAAATATTTTAGCATCCTTGACGAAAGCCTAAAGGCTTTCATGCAGCTTTCATCCGACGCATTGTCCCCGAAAATTTTGGGCAGCCTTATTAAAACGGGTACTCGTCTTGGAACACTAATTAACGAAACAAGGCTGCCCAAAATTTTTACGTGTAAGACCCCGCCCTTGCCTAAAGTACGGAATACGGCACTACGTGCCTGTTCCTCAAGGGTTTTCAGCCAGCTATCCTTATAATCTGATTTGGACGCAAACCAATTGATTCATAAGTGCGTCCATTGCGATCGCTAAATTCAACTTCAAAAGCAGTACCACCCGCCAACATCTCAACCACCGTACCAACTTGTCCGCGCCACAGATTGTATTCGGGAAGGTCTACCATCAAGGCTACCACATCAAGCAATTTGACTGAATTGGTTGTCATCTCATCTCACCTCCAAATATTACAGAGGATAGCAAGTCGTTAATCTCGGAATATCAGAATCATGTTCGATAATCCAGCCACTCCGGATGATTCCACTTCTATCTTGCCATTCAATTTGGAAATCAAGGATGTAGCGTTGTCCAAACTCATCCTGTCTTCCCAGTCGAGCCGAACGAGTTTTGACAATTTCTAGAAGAATTCGACGCAATTGTTCAGCATCATCAGCCGTCATACCCAGTTTCGATGAGAATAGCCGAGCTTTGTGTTTTCCATTATCATGCTCTTGATTTAAACAGTAATCACGTAGTTTACGAATATCAACGACTGCATTTTCTGCATTCGGAATCAGCATTAGAAAAAACAGTAGTCCTAAAAAGATAATGATGAATTATAGTGTTAAGCTCATCATCTCTTGCTCTCTTTCTTCTCGCATTTGATGAACGATTTCATCAATATCCGGTTCAAAGGGTTGACTACTACGCCGTTGCTGAATGGCTTGAGCATTGGCTAAAATTGCTGAACGTAAGTTTTGCCAATTCGATGGATGTGTTAATTTTTGGTTTAATAACTCTCGTTCTTCAGGAGACAAAGCTAGTATTGCATTGGCTAAAGATTCGACAAGCTGAATATTCATAGACGTTCCCTATCCTGCTATCAAAGTGAAAGAAATGAATATCCCAGGACTTACGCACAGACACGAAAGAAACCGGGTTTCACAAACAGAGACTTATGGCTAAAATGACGATTTTTCGTAAAGAAACCCGGTTTGGTGCGTAAGTCCTATATCCTTTGCTTCTCCTAACCCTCCCTGCGAGTTCGGAAATAGAAAGATTTTAGCGCAGTTAAAAGAGAGGGTGGGGTAATCTGTCGCAAACATTTTCTGAATCGGTATGAGCCAGCACTTGCTGGTTTAAAATTAAGATAATGCACAAAACTCAAACTATATAAAAGTTCAGTCTTCAGCTATCCACGATACCAAAAACAGCTGATTTATTAAATTCGGAATATTGAATCACTTATGACTGCTGATCTTGCCCAAACCCTAATCCGTGCTGTTGAAGAAGCAGACTCCTCTGCTCGTTTACTGGAAGCTGTCGAACAATTATCTGCTGCTCGTCTGGAAGCAGCAATTCCAACCCTAATTGCAGCATTGGGTTACAATAATCCTGGAGCAGCAGTTGCAGCTGTTGAAGGACTGATTCAGATCGGGAAGCCAGCGGTAAAACCTTTAATGGAACTGCTGGATGGCTACAATTATGGAGCAAGGGCTTGGGCAATTCGCGCTCTTGCTGGAATTGGTGATCCACGAGGATTGGAGATGTTGCTGGATGCGGCAAAAAATGACTTTGCTTTCAGCGTCCGCCGAGCAGCTGCCAGAGGACTTGGTACAATCGTTTGGGAAGAGTTACCGTCAGAACAAGTTCAACCTGCACAGGCTCAAGCTTTAGATGTTTTGCTGCAAGTGTCCCAAGATCCAGAATGGGTGGTGCGTTATGCGGCGGTGAATGGGTTGGAGAAATTGGCGATCGCCGTCGCTATTTCCAACACTGATTGGGCGATGCAAATCCTGAGACATTTCGATAGCCAAGTTGCATCGGAAGATAATTTAGCAATCATAGCTCGGATTTGGCTAGCACAGAAAGAGATTCAGGAATATGTCGTCGAGGTACTAGACACGCAAACAGCCCAAATAGTTAGCGCCTTCGATATCGATTGGCAAGGAACCCTTGAAAAGCTTTATGCTCGTAAACGTCAGGAACAACCCCTACCAGAAGGCGATCCGCGCAAGTTTCATCAGGTAGCAGCCGCTATTGCAAAAGCGAATGCTTAGTATCCAGAGTGGGAAATAGCAACTCGCCGTCTGAGCACTTCCAACAAAGTTGTAAACTCTTTGGGAGGAGGTGCTGTAACTTCAATCGATTCTCCTGAGACAGGATGCTCTAACTTCAATCGCCAAGCGTGGAGTGCTTGACCTGATAAATTCACACCAACAGAACGACCAGAACTATAAACAGGATCACCAACAATAGGATAACCTATATGTGTACTATGAACGCGAATTTGATGAGTGCGTCCGGTTTCTAGTTGGAAGTGCATGAGTGTATAGTTACCGAGGCGTTCTTTGATTCGCCAATGAGTCACCGCAGCTCTTCCACCTTGTTCTATGGAAACAACAGCCATTTTTTTACGGTCAACTGGATGGCGACCGATGGGTAAGTCAATTGTACCGCTTTCTGTTTTGGGTGTACCGTAGATAATACCAAGATATTCTCGCCGAGCTGTCTTTGCTTTGAGTTGAGCTTGTAGATGTTGATGGGCTTGTTCTGTTTTGGCAATTGCGATCGCCCCTGTTGTATCCTTATCCAATCGATGGACAATTCCCGGACGTTGAACTCCCCCAATTCCTGGTAAACTAGGACAGTGAGCTAAAATTGCGTTGACTAAAGTACCGTCTTGATGACCTGGTGCAGGATGGACAACTAACCCAGCTGTTTTGTTGATGATAAGTAACGAGTCATCTTCATAAAGAATCTCAAGAGGGATATCTTCTGGTTGGAGTTCTAAAGGTTCAGCATCTGGTATTTCTATGGAAATGCGATCGCCTGTTTTGACAGCAATTTTCTTTGATATGCAAATATTACCATTGAGTTGGACATGACTTTGTTCAATCAGCTGCTGAATGCGTGAGCGGGATAACTCTGGTAATTCTTGGGAGAGGTAACGATCTAGGCGTTCAGCGTTTTGTTTGACTTCTAGATAAAAATTGTTCACATTGAGTCTGGATGAATTCCTCGTTCTTGAAGTAAAGTATGCAGCGCTTGTAGTTCAGCTTCAGCTTGTTCTGCCCTAGCTTCAGCTTGTTTTGCCCTATTTTCAGCTTGTTCTTGTTCGTGAGCAAGTTCCACATAGCTAAGAAACCGCCCTCCATCAGGACGATAAATCTGAAGTTCGCCGTCTGACAATTCAAAGCGTATACTTAGACGGGGACTTACCCAACCTATCATTTGTTCAATCTCTGCTAATTCATCACCAGAGCGTAGCCAGCCAGTCAACTCACCTGTGTCTGGATCATACAAATAGTATTCTTCCACGCCATAGCGCTCATAAAACTTAAATTTAGCGATCATCTCTTTAGCGCGATTGTTGGGAGAAAGAATTTCAAACACCACTTGTGGGGGAATATTTTCTTCTCGCCACTGTAGATAAGAACCTCGGTCTCCTTTTGGTCTGCCAAAGGCAACCATAACATCAGGTGCTCTACGGATGAGGTTATTACCTTCAACAGGATACCACAGTAAGTCCCCAGCAACGAACACATTGGGGTCATTGTCAAACAGGACATCCAAGTTTTTTTTAATGAGTACAATCAATTCAAATTGCTTTGTGTTGTCTGCCATTGGTTGTCCGTCGCTTTCGGGATAGATAATATCTTTTTGATTGGAAGATGTCAGTTGAGTCACCATTACTGTGAGTCCTATTTTTGCAGGTAGTATTGTTAATTTTAACGAACGCAAGTGCGTCCGCCTTAGCGCGTACAACCAAGCAGATGTTTCCTGGAGATCATTTTTTTGTTGACTTCTCTGAATTTCCACCCCCGTGAATTTGAAATCCCCCGCTAAGTTTCTTGCGTCTTTATAGCGGGGGAGGATGTCACTCGCCCTTCGGGCTCAAATTCAAAATTCAAAATTCAAAATTCGCTCATTGAATTAGTGGGAGCTTGTACTCACCACTAATTCAAGACCACCAAATCAAAGATTGTGGTGGGGGTTCTGACCCTCATTGATCAATTCAAAAAAGATTCTTAATTTTGAACTTTGAACGTTAGCGCAGCGAAGGCAGGCAGCGAACTTTGAATTCAAAAAAGGTCAAAAGTGATCTATTCTTCCATCACTTCTGCTGTCTTCTTCTTATCTAACTTGAGAACCAATACTCCCAAGGGTGGTAGACATAAATCCAGCGAGTATGGACGATTGTGCATTGACCAATTATCTGTCCACTTACCACCTAAGTTACCCATATTGCTACCGCCATACTGACGAGCATCGCTGTTGAACAACTCGGTATAGAATCCTGGTTCGGGTACACCAATGCGGTAGTGAGAATGAGGTTGAGGCGTAAAGTTGCAAACTGTGACAACGAAGTTATCGGAGTCTTTGTCTTGACGAATGAACGATACTACGCTATGGCGGTTATCACTACAGTCAATCCACTCAAATCCTTCCCGTGCAAAATCTTGAGTGTACAAAGCTGGTTCAGAGCGATAGAGTTGGTTGAGACTTTTGAAAAACTCTTTAAGTTGTTGGTGCGGCTCATACTGGAATAAATGCCATTCCAAGTCACTCCAGACATTCCATTCACTCCACTGCCCAAATTCCATGCTCATGAACATGGTTTTTTTGCCTGGGTGCGTAAACATATAGGCAAACAAACAACGCACATTAGCGAGCTTTTGCCATCTATCTCCAGGCATTTTACCGATAATATTGCTCTTACCATGCACCACTTCATCATGTGACAGCGCCAGCATATAGTTCTCGCTGTGGTGATACCACATGCTAAAAGTGATGTTGTTTTGGTGGAATTGGCGGAACCAGGGGTCCATGCTGAAGTAATCCAGCATATCGTGCATCCAGCCCATATTCCACTTTAAGTTAAACCCCAAGCCTCCAGTGTAGGTAGGCCAAGATACCATCGGCCATGCGGTAGATTCTTCGGCAATTGAGACAACGCCAGGGAAATAGCTGAAAATAGTGTGATTGACCTGACGCAGAAAATCTGCTGCTTCCAGGTTTTCTCTGCCGCCGTACTCGTTGGCAACCCATTCTCCATTTTCGCGGCAATAGTCAAGATACAGCATTGAGGCGACAGCATCAACGCGAATACCATCAATGTGGAATTTGTCAAACCAGAACAGGGCATTTGCTACCAAGAAATTTCGGACTTCGTTACGGGAGTAGTTGAATACGAGAGTACCCCATTCCTTGTGTTCACCTTTGCGGGGATCCGCGTGTTCGTAAAGGTGAGTCCCATCAAAGAATGCTAAACCATGACCATCTTTGGGGAAGTGACCTGGAACCCAGTCTACAATAACTCCAATACCGTTTTTGTGGCATTGGTCAACGAAGTACATAAAATCTTCTGGACTACCAAAACGCGAGGTAGGGGCATAGTACCCAGTGACTTGATAACCCCAAGAGCCATCAAAGGGGTGTTCTGCAATCGGTAATAATTCAATATGGGTGTATCCCAAGTCTTTAACGTAGGGAATAAGACGTTCTGCCAATTCTCTGTACGTCAAAAAACGTGCGCCCGGATTCAGTTCTGAAACTGTGACTACTGGCTGTGTTTCACCATTGGGCAGTTTGGCTGGTTCCGCACTGGAGGCGTGTAACCAAGAGCCTAGATGCATTTCGTAAACTGAGATGGGCTGGGTGAGGGGATCTGTGTGACGCCGAACCTCTAGCCAATCTTGGTCACCCCAAGTGTAGGCATTCAAATCTGTGACAATGGATCCAGTTTTGGGGCGGGGTTCTTGTTGAAAACCGTAAGGATCAGACTTTTCGTAGATGTGTCCTTCAATGTTTTTTATTTCGTATTTGTAACACTCTCCTACCCCGATTTCAGGAATAAACAATTCCCAAATACCTGTCTGTCCTTTACGCATCTGGTGTTTGCGCCCATCCCAATTATTGAAATCTCCCAGGATTGACACATTACGAGCATTCGGTGCCCAAACTGCAAAATAAACACCTTTCACACCGTTGATTTCTGTGGGGTGCGCTCCCAGTTTTTCGTAAATCCGGTGATGATTACCTTCTGCAAACAAGTGTAAATCAAAATCAGTCAGATGGGGAGAACGGAAAGCATAAGGATCATACATGACTCGCTCGTGTTCCCCTTCTTTTATCCGTAACTGGTAGTTCGCCAGTTCTGTTGTTTCTATCGTGCATTCAAAAAAGTGAGGATGATGCACTGCTTCCATTGGGTATTCCTTCCGTTCCTCAGGAAGGATAACCCACGCCTGACTCACACTTGGTAGGTAGGCTCGCACAGCCCAGATGCTTTTACCATTCTGTTCTATGGGGTGGGCACCTAGTATTTCAAACGGATCTTGATGTTGATTCCAAACAATGCGGTTAACCTGTTCTGGGGCTATTGTGGTCATAGACATGGAGCTACCTACGTTCGTTGAATAAAGTGACTAAGTAAATTTGCTTTGTCAAACATCTATCTATATTCTTTACATTTCTTCGCAAATTTTGCCCTGGATAGTCATCGTACCTTGGAAGGAGTACCTTTGGGGAGAGAGTATCTTCATTGGGTGTAGAATACGGAATTTAGAAAGATGTAGTCATTTTTTAATTTCTATACCCTTCAAATATCTAAAAACGGGAAAAGCTGAAGCAATGTCTTACGCAGTCGTATCAGAAAAACTTGATCCCGAATGCGGGGGTCAAGTTTTGGTGGGGGAACTTTTTGCAACTGAGCTTGCAATTGAGCGTATTCTCCAGCACTCAGGGGTTGACCATCAACAGGCGATCGCGCTGCTGTAATCATCTGCATCCGCAATATTTCTTCTGGTAAATCTTCTTTTGGTGGTAATGCCATGACCGATGCTCCCTGTGAACTGCTTAACCCCACCAATATGCTAGTACAGACAATTAAAATCAGAAACTTTATCACTCTTTTCATTTTTCCTCCCGTGGAAAAATTCGGTAAAAAACGGAGTCAGCACGCCAGGTCTCTCAACGCGCTTAACCCGCGCACGAGACTGGCTCCTTTGTCTAGTTTCACTGTCGGCACCCACGAGTACTCGTTCTAATAAGGCTGACTCCGTTTTTTATGGATTCATGCGTCCCCATATTTTTATCTTGCCAGCAGCTTAAGCGCCAAGAAACCCGGTTTCTCTGTGAAACCGGGTTTCTTGAGGAAGTTGTTGTAAAAACTTGGCAAGCTCAGGTACTAATACCTGGGCACTTTTCCAGATAAGGAACGGAGTACAGGGGTTGGCCAAGAGAAATTGTTAGTGAGCGTGACTAACTTCATGCCCTCTCAAAACATAGCGATCTACATCTATAGTCTGAGAATATCAACTCAACTAATGTAGTGAGGAGCGCTACAACAAACTGTTTTGGTTGTTTTGAGAAACTCCTATCTAAGGAGTCTTGGTTGGGCTGGCAGGGGTAGTAGCAGATGCGGGAGGGGTAGCTGTAGTGCCATCAGCTGCGGGAGGGGTAGTTGCTGTACCACCAGCAGGAGGGGTAGCGCCGGTGTCTGCTGGTTCAGCAGGTGAAGTTGCAGCACCTCCAGCACCGCCCCCAGGTGCTTCGCTGCCCCCCTCACAGGCTCCAAGAACTGTAGCCAGACCAAGAATCAATGCAAAACTAAGGATTTTTATTTTCATAACTCCTCTTTCACCAATTGCGGCAATAACAATTTTAGCCTGTTGAATACGATACCCTATTTGTTGCTTTTTTTTAAGTGACTTGAGATCACAGATTTAAGCAAAATTCCTGAATTTTTTGTCAAACAACTTAATTGTTTAGGGTAGCATTACTAGATTAAGTCATGGAGCGCGATATCATAGCAAAAATTCCGATTTTATTTGCATACTCTTGCTTATGGTGGCAATGCGTTGCCATACTTTATAAATGCGATACCTCAACAGTCAAGATATTCAGGGGCAATTCCAAAATTGTCAAGAAATCTTATTTCTTTAAGAAACCATGTTCCCTAGGGATGCAAAGATTGGTGTGCCTACCTATCACAATATATTGACTGGATTAGTGGTGTTATTTGTGGTTATTGTCCGATAGGCAATAATAGCAAGAGCAAAAACAGACAATCATCTACACTAAAGTATCTTAATTCCAAAAAATTATGGCTGTTGCACGTAAGTCAAATGTTTCTGCAACGGGCAGTCAGTCCCGAACAGCAGCGAAAAGTGGCAGAAAAAGTGGCTCTGCTCACCAAAAAAAAGCGTCCACTGAACCGGAAAAGACCCCACAGACAAAGCAGTTAAGCACTCCAAAGGTCACTCTACCTGCTTCATCTACACCAGTATCCACTCAAAAACCAAGACATTCCTCAAAAAAATCAGTTTCTTTTCAGCAACTCACAAAGGAAGCTTCTAGCACCAATAAACACACAACAACATCCGTGAGCGAACTAGGCAAACAAAAAGCGTCAGCTGTCCCTATGATGCCATCTGCTGAATCTGTCCCTTTTTGGTTACTCCGCTTATGCACTTTACATCGTTACTCTTCAATTGTGGCGTTTGCGTTGGTAGCTGTAACCCTCGTGGTCTATGGTTGGACTGTGTATTCCCAACAACTTTGGAGTCAAGCATACCGTAAGTTGCAAAACTTGCAACGTCATGAGCGCCAATTGATGACGACTAATGAGGTGCTAAAAAACAAAATGGCACAAGAAGTAGAACGTACACCCGGCAAGTTTGTATCGCCATCTCCCGATAGAATGATTTTTTGGGAGCCAGCACCTATTGAGCCGAACTCAGTACCCCCCACAGCACCAAATTCAGAAAGACAACTGCAAACCCCTAATCCAGTGGGGTATTAGTCATTCGTCATTTGTCATTGGCACTTGGACATCAGACAAAGGACATTTGAAGGACAATTTTCATGCAAAAGTCATCAAACAGAGCAAAATTTAAAAACTTTAACTTTCCGAAACCAGCATTCAAGAAGCGACGCCAAAAGGGTTCCAAACGAGAGTCGAGCAGCAAATTTGTTGACTCAACAAAAGAGCCATTTAACATAAAATTCAGACTTTTCATTGTTTGGAGCTTTCTTCTTGCGGCTGGAGTGGGCTTGGGTTTTAATTTGTACAACCTACAAATCGTGCGCGGACCAAAGTTAACAGAAAAGGCGCGAAACCAGCAAATGGTGAATTTGCGACCTTTTATACCCCGTCGCCCAGTGGTGGATCGTAATAAAGATTTGCTGGCAATAGACCGTCCCGTATATACTTTATATGCCCATCCCAAACTCTTTGAAAAGTCTAATCAGCAGATGGCAGAACAACTCTCGCCATTACTCGGTCAAGACGTTGCTGAGTTAGAAAAAAAGTTTGACGCTAAGAAAAGCGGTATTACACTTGCTAATGCTTTATCAGAAGAAATTGCTGATCGCATTTCTTCACTACATCTCAATGGCTTAGAGTCAATTCAAAAATACTCTCGATTCTACCCACAGCAGGATTTAGTTGCAGAAGTCGTAGGCTACGTTAATTTAGATCGTCGTGGTCAGGCTGGTGTAGAGTACTCTCAAGAAAAGTTGCTAGAACGTTCTATGCAAACAGTACGGCTCAGCAGAGCTGGTAACGGGGCGCTCATGCCAGATTACGCTCCAGATGGTTTTTTTAATTCTGATGATCTGCGACTACAACTCACCATAGACAACCGTCTGCAAAGAGCAGCCCGCTTTGCTCTCAAAGCACAAATGAAAAAGTACCAAGCAAAGCGAGGGGCTGTGATTGTTATGGATGCATGGGATGGTTCCCTACTCGCTTTGGTTTCTCACCCCACCTATAACCCAAATGAATACTCTAAAGCCGATATCTCTTTATTTAAAAACTGGACGGTAGCAGACTTATATGAACCAGGTTCAACCTTCAAACCTTTAAACGTCGCGATTGCATTGGAAGCTGGCATCATTAAACCAGAAGATGTATTTAACGATCCTGGTCAGATTCAAGTGTCTGACCGAACAATCAAGAATGCCGAAAATAAACGTTACGGTCGGATAAACATCTCTGAGATCTTACAACACTCCAGTAATATAGGGATGGTGAAAATCATCCAAAAATTGCAACCCTCTATCTACTACGGTTGGCTAGAACGCTTGGGTTTAGGGCAAAGTGTTGATACAGATTTACCCTTTACTGTTAACAGTCAGCTCAAAAGCCAGGGAGAATTTCTTGCTACACCAGTTGAACCAGCAACAACCTCTTTCGGTCAAGGCTTTTCGTTGACACCGTTGCAGTTGGTGCAAATGCACGGGGCTTTAGCCAATGGCGGTAGACTCGTGACACCTCACGTAGTTCAGGGATTAATAGATACCAAAGGACAAATCCACTATTCACCTAATCGAGCGGTACCACGCCAAATTTTCTCACCCACAACTGCCCGAAAAGTGGTAGAGATGATGGAGAGTGTTGTCAATAGCGGTTCAGGAAAAGCATCACAAATTCCTGGGTATCGCATTGCAGGAAAAACTGGCACAGCTCAAAAAGCGAGTCGCGCAGGTGGCTACATTATCGGAGCTAAAATTACCAGTTTTGTAAGTATCTTACCAGTAGAAGCGCCTCGCTATGTCGTGCTGGCATTAATTGATGACCCAAGAGGTGAAAATGCTTATGGTAGTACTGTCGCCGCACCTGTTGTGAAGTCAGTCATGGAAGCACTGATTAACATTGAACAAATTCCACCCAGTAAACCAATGGCTCAAACACCCACCAGTCCGCGTTGAGGACAAGGGGAGACAGTGCGTTGTTGTGCCAGGGAAAGCAGGAGGGTTTCCTGACAGAGGAACCTTTTTATTCCTCCTGTCAAATCGACTGGCCGCAAAACATAATTCCTATTTTCCAACTTGCCGCTTCATTTTTACGCACAGGTTATCTGCGCTTGTGGGAATATCTAAAAGCCGAGTTGCAGTGGTACACATGCTCTACTTTGGATGAATGGCGCGATCGCAAGGCAGCGCAGCAGCAAAGCGATCGCCCCAGAAATATTCTTACCCAACTAACCCCAGAATTTATTGCTTCACTCGCTGGTTGGGATTTGATCACGAACGCTATATTAAGCGCATCTTCATACAGAATTGCTACAAATATTTGAACGCACAAATCATTAATCTAACAAAGCTGCTGCTGTTGCTCGTCCATCTAAAAGTTTGAAATATAAGCCCAAAGAACAAGGCTGAAATCTATATATATTGTCTTTTTTAATTATATAAACATGGTAAAATGCAATAACTAAAGCGCTCAAAGTTTGGAGACCGACGGCGCTTTTCTTTAGTGATTATTCATTAACTAAAACTATGAAATCAAATTTTTCTGAGATTAAGCTCATTCATATGAAAAATTTTATAAAAAATCTTCCAATCAAGGAACTGCTTAAACTGGAGGCGTCTGTAAAGGAGCAGATAGCAGAGGAATTAGCCCAGAAGAAGCAAGAAGAACCGCAAGTGACAAAAGGATTTGGAAAAGGGTTTTCCAAAAAGCGACGCAAATAAACCGATAAAGCTTGTCCGCTTGCTATTGATATTATGGCAGGCTGGTAGTATCCAGCTGTTTTGAAGTTAGAGAAATCACGCGCTAAGAATGTGCGGCTAAAGATGGAGGTTTTGTAACAAAAATAAACTTGAAAAATACGACTGAAATTTATATTTTTTGTGCTTTTTGATTATAAAAGCATGGTATAATACAAAAAACAAAAGCGCCCCCTAGTCTCGCAAACCTGAGCGCTTTTGTTTAGTAAACTTATCAATTTAACTTAAAGCCATGATAACAAATCTTGACTCAACTGCGATCGCTTCTGCAAAAAATTTTCTAAAAAATTTTCCAATTGAGGAACAGCGTGAACTAGAGGCGTTTCTAAGTCAGGAGATAGCACAGAAATTGGCGGATAAGAAGCAAGAGTGTGGCAAGCACAACCGCAAGTGGCAAGAGTATTTGCAGGAAAAGGGTTTTACAGAACGCGACGCGAAGAAACGGATAAAGCTTGTCCGGTTGCCATTGGTGTTATGGCAGGTTGGGACTATTATGGCGCTTCAACTAGCAACACCTATGATGGAACCTGTACGAGATTACTTTACCGCGACTGGTGATGAAGTGACTCAAGAGGCTGTGCAAGCCAAGATGGACGACGTGAAGCAGATGCGGAAAATGGAGCGCGAACTTCTGGCGCAAGAGGAAGAAGTAAGTATCTGGAAAATGGATAAGAATAGGCGACGGTATTGGGAGAGTGGGAAAAGCTACGATCAAGAGGCGGGAGTTGTATTGGAGAAATTGGTCAAAAAAACTGGTAAACTTCCTCAAACGATAATTTCTGAAGCGCTTTTGTTGAGGGTTGATGGTGGCGTGAGTGTCTCGCGCTTGGTTTTTGACAAAATCCTCGATGGCGATGATAGAGGAGAATTTAGTACTCAGGAGTCAGGCTTAAGAGAGCATCAGCCGACGGGAGTCAGGAGTCAAACAGCTTTCATATCTGGCGCGTGAAGTCTAAATTGTGTACCTCGTTTACTTGCAAACTGCTGTAATTTCTGTGCCGGGACAATTGCGATCGCCTTGGGCTGAGTGGGAACCTTTAACCACGGAAGTTCAAGAAGTTGCAGAAAAATCTGTGATGGCTAATTGTTATGACGCCAAAAGAGCGATGCAGTTGTTTGACAATTCCTAAATGGTGCCAGGTATTGAAATAGCACCAAATGCTTGTGTTTTTGTAGAAAGTGCTTTTGTAGAAATATTGTAATAACTAAACTGGAACGTTTGTATGTTACTGTTTACGTCTGATCAGTAACTGGTAGAACTCCAAACTCCTCCATTAGCAGCATCAAGGGACGGATTGTTGTTTTGGGATCGAGCCTATTGCAAGATGTCTGGCAGACATAGAATTGCACGCTTAGGATGAACCAACAACAATCAATGGGGTAAGCCTCGGGGGCTTACCCCAATCCAACTACTGGATTATGGCAGAAGCATTAGATGAGAGCGAAGTCTTGAGCAGAGAATTGACCTTGGTTGGCTAGATCCGTTTGATTAACGAGATTGCCAAGGACACTGATATCACCACCGTTTGCGAGGTCTTGAGAGAACACAACTCGAGAGAAGCCCAGCGTGGTGTTGAAGTAGACAAACAAACCCGCACCGGCTGTGATATCGTCGTTATCCGCAATAGCTTTTGCAGCAGCGGGAGCAGCAGCAAACCCGTCCAATAGCACCACTAAATTGCTATCACCAGACAGATCAACGCTATTTCCGCTTTGGAAGTTGAGGGCATCAATGCCGAGCTGCTCGCTGCTAAAGACCAGCTTATCTTGCGCGAATTGGAAGTCGGTAAGTATATCTGGCTGATTCAAAACGTTAATACCGGTGGGGGCATTTAGGGCTGGTGTACCGCCAGAGAAGGGGTTATCGGAAAAGAAGAAGATATCTTGACCCGGACCACTAGTGAGCGTGTCCACACCGCGACCACCACTGAGGATGTCATTGCCGCCACCACCGATGAGGTTGTCATTGCCGTCACCACCGAAGAGGATGTTATTGCCCGCATTACCGAAGACGGTGTCATTACCCGCCCTACCATATACGATGTCGTCGCCCTGATTACCTGATAGGTTGTCGTTATCATTAGTACCGATAAGGACATCGTTGCCGCTAGTACCTGTTGTATTTGCCATGGTAGTTTCTCCTGGGAGTTAAATTTGATGGGTTTAGTCCAAGTATCAGCTAATAGCTGATAGTCCTGGTATGGTTATCTAAAACTTTGACTGTTAAAACTTTGAACGTCCTGGATACCATAAAATGACGCTACCCAAGAAAAGCTTACCTACTAGCTTTGTTCAAGCTTTGTCTATTCCTTTTATTCATCACTGAAGTAGGCATAAAAAGTGACTTCTAAAGGTTATTAACCAATGGAAGAGACATTTTTTTGAGGTGTAAATTTTAGATGACATAGAAAATAATATCAGTAAAATCCACTATGTAATTTTTTTTTGTATCACGATTTCTTATCTGGAAATTTTTGTTTTATTGAAATAAGCTATTTAGAATAACTAAGTTGTTCAATATTACTTGACTTATTCTCACCATCCACCGTTCAATAGCATATATTTGCTTGAACACCTTGGAAAACCATGAGATTTGCTTATGCATTGAATGTAATGCTTTGAGATGCCTGCCTGGTTGTTTGTCAATTTTTATATTTTTTTGATAAAAAAAAGCAGAACACATTTTTCTTTTTAGAAGCTTAATTTATTTATTAGAAACTGCCCTCGAGTTGATATTAATGAGCATAAATATTTTAGTGATAGCCCTTATTTACCAAAGGGTTTCAAAACTTATCCAGATCAGGATGATTTTAGGTGAGTGCCTCCTCATCAGGTACAAGGCAAGAGGCATTTACCCGATAAATCAATTTAGAAGTTTCAAGCTTTGACACCTTGTTCATCGTGGCTCCGCAATTGGGAACAAATCTTGCTTTTCTTGCTTTGTCTCCACGCTTTTTGTAGAGAGTGGATGCTGTTGGCGAATTATTTCAAAACACATTGGAATATTCGATAAACCCTTTGTTTTGGTAAATGCTGGGTTTCCTTGTGTCAACACAACCTACGAAAAAATAAGGTTTTGAAGTATTAAGTTATATTTCGCCAACAGTATCAGAGTGGATCAAGAATTTCGTAAAAAAAGTTAAGACGGTTGCCAGATATGTGCAAATGTCCTGATTTTAGAGGAAAAGGCGATTCGGTCATTGTGAATGCGATCGCCGTTGGGCGGGTACTCCGTGCGATTGGCTTTGCCACTGCCCCTTGGGCAATCGTGCCCTGGCGGCTCCTCCGGAGCATCGGATAATGACCCAGCGAAGCTGATCGCCATTATCTTAAAATGGTAGATACCAAAATTGTCCAATAAAGTTAAGAGCTAAAGGGTAAACTAGCCACACTTGTGAGCGTTAGAATTCCCCGCCCGTGCAAGTATCTGTTGACACAAAGAAAATTGCTCCCCTACTTCCTGTGGTGTACCTGTAGACTGAATCTTTTATCAAAAACTTAATTTTTTCTTTATCACTCACGGGAGAGGAACTTAAATTGACTAAATGGAAATCTAGAGAGTACAAACTGAAATAATTTCATGCCAGCCTTTACTAGCTAACATGTTCCATGCAAAGTAATGTACTCATGTCTCCTCTCGCCGAGGTTGAAGCAAAAAGTAAGCAAATAAAAGAAAAAGTAAGTGTAGATTATCATCTTGCTGAGCAGCAATTTATAGAACTGCTGACAACAGAAAATTTAGATGAAAAACTAGATGCACAACCTTCACAAAAGAACGAGTTTGAACAGACACTCAGTGTAGCAATTTCTGCTGCTTATCAAAATGGTACTGGTGATGATGCAGCTCATCGTTTTCTCCAGCGTATTCTTTATCGCATTAATCGATTAAATTTGTTTTGGTATGATGATCTACGCCACTACATAAACGAGCGTTCTCCTTACTTGCATAAGGTGCGTGACCAAATTGAGACAGCTTGGCAACAGTGGGAACTTAGACAAATCGATGTGGCTGCATTGCAACAATTAGATGTTAAGCAAGCTTTAATTGAGCGTGCTGCTTACGATTTAGATCCGCCTTTGTCGGAAGACAGTCGCTACATCCGGGAAGAAATGAGCGAGGCTAGTTACCGTCACTTACTCGCTATTGGCTCATTTGAAGGTTTAGTAGAAAGCAGTCACCTTCCCCGCATTCTGGGTGGCGCTGCTAATGCAGTACAGTGTACACTCATGCGAGTCTTTCAGGAAGAGTACGGTAACGGTCGCTTATCTCGCAAGCATTCTACGTTTTTTGCTCAAATGCTGAACGAGTTTGGGATGAACACCAAACCAGAGGGATACTTCGATTTAGTCCCTTGGGAACTTCTAGCTTGTTCCAATAATAGCTATCTGATAAGTGAACGAAAGCGTTATTTTCTACGGTACAATGGTGGGTTAACCTATTTTGAGCTATCGGTACCTGCAGCTTTCAGAAACTATGTTGCAGCAGCGCAGCGCTTGGGACTCTCTAACGCGGCTATGAGTTATTGGGAAGTGCATATTAGGGAAGACGAACGTCACGGACGTTGGATGTTGGATGATGTGGCTTTACCTTTAGCCGAAATGTACCCCAATGATTCGTGGGAACTAGTGTTGGGGTACGACCAAGAAAAGCTGATGGGCGATCGCGCGTCTAAAGCTGTTGTGCAATCAATACGTGCAGTCGAAGCCGCATTGAGCAATTCATAATTCAAAATGCAAAATTCTCAATTCGTGGTATTCATCATTTTGCATTTCTAATCAAATAGTCATTCACCTTCTCAATCATTCCTTTAGTAACAAATTGTTTGCTAGAGGAACAATTTTCTCTTGTCTGTTTAGAGGTTTTCGCTGAACTAGATACTTTATATCTCAAGTTCAAACATTGAAGTTTCTGGATAATGGTAGTCAAATGAAGAACATCTTTTTTTGCCCGGAAGAATCTAATTTCTACTCAAACTGCTTAGATAACTTTGTTTTAAGAAATTGTCAAAAATCTGAGTGCATAGTTGAGTTTGGTTCAGGAGATGGCAGTCCTGTTATTAATTCATTACTGAAAAATAGATTTGATGGTGTCATACATGGATTTGAATTAAATACTTCTGCTTGGAAAGTCGCTAATTTGACAATCGATGAATATAATCTTGCTCAAAAATACATAATTCATAATTCATGTTTATTTGAATCTTCTCAACCAGATGCTGAGTATCTAGTTGCTAATCCTCCCTATCTACCTGCACCAGATCAAGATATTTGTATGCCATTGTTATTTGGCGGTATAGATGGTGCTACTGTGACAAACGAACTTTTATCATTAGGCTATGAGAATGTATTACTTTTAGTCTCTAGCTACTCTAATCCAGAAAGTACAATTCATCATGCAAGGTCGAATGGTTATCGAGTGATAAATTTCATTGTTTTACCTTTAAAATTTGGTTATTATAGCTCTGAGCCAAAGGTGAAAAACCATATAGATAAATTACGAGAAAATAAAATGGCATTCTATTCAGGTGATTATTACTTTTTAGCTGGTGTTTTATTTCAAAAGTCTAAAGAATCGAAGTTAGATTTGTCTCATGAGTTAGCCCAAGTGATGACAAGTTTGTAAAAGAGGCGTTTAATAATTGAGGAACGAATTTTCCTTTCTGCTAACAATTAAACAAAGACTTCTTGAAGTATCTCTGTCTTAGAGATGATTTATAAAGTAAACCTTAAATTGTAGGGTGCGTTAAAGCAACGCGCTTCATTTTTCATAGACAAAAATGGACAACCACTAACAATGTCTACTCGTAAA
>NZ_QMEA01000032.1 GCF_012912105.1 Brasilonema sp. UFV-L1 | reverse complement strand
AACAGTGTTTGAGACGCGCTAACCCTGCTAAAGATCTAAAGCAAAACTGTTAAGATTAGACCCAATTAGAGAAATTGATTGTCCAAGCCAAACAATCAAAAATGGTTTCAGAGTTTTGATTGTTTGGTTAAGAGATAAAGATTTAAGCATCTTTTTGAGAGTAATCTAATTTTGTGTGGAGTTATATGACTAACCAGTTTCCTGAGTTTTTTCAAGACAGTCTCTTATTTTGTTTGCTAAAACTCGAACATGAGGTTCATTAAGCATTGTTATGTGTTTGCCCGGAACAACTTGGATATTCACTGGTAACTTGGAAAATTTTCTCCAGGTTAAAGCTTTATTTTCTAAATCTTCAGAAGACTTATTCTCACCACTAGCCATAAAACAAGTAATTTGATTTATAGTCTCTGTCTCTCTTGGTTGATAGATAGTATTAACCTGAGTTTTATAAACTTTAACTAGTCCCCGCAGTTGCTTGATTCCAATCTCAGCGGGTAAGACATTGGCTAGCTGTAATTGCTTTTGAAAATACTTTAATTGTTCTTCTTCTGACTCAAAGGATTTAAGAACTTCGTAGGATATATCTAAGCTTGTTTCGTAAAGTTCTTCCAATACTAAGCCAATTTTATTTAACCAAAAAGCATTTTCCACCTCAACATGTTGCGATTTGGCATCAACATCATCAACATTTGGTGCAGTAGTATCGAAAAGAGCCAAAAGTGCTACTTCGTGACCTAGTTTTTGTAACTGCTGCGCCATCTCAAAAGCTACTTTAGATCCAAAAGAATGACCTCCTAACAAATATGGTCCTTTCGGTTGAATAGACTGTATTGCTTGAATGTAAAATGTTGCCGCAATCTCAACTTGTGTGTGTGGTTCTGATTCCCCATCAAGACCGAGTGCTTGTAGTCCATAAAAAGGTTGTTCTCGACCTAAATGATGAGCAAGATTGTAGAAATACATAGGATTGCCACCCGCTCCAGGCACACAAAAGAAAGGTTTGTTGGAACCACTGGGCTTAACTGCCACCAAGGGAGACCAGATCGATGTATCTACTGGCTGACGCAAAAAAGTCGCTAGTTGTTGAATAGTCGAGTTTTGAAAGAGTACTGACAAGGGTAAATTGATTCGGAATTGCTGTTCAATTTTGGCCATCAGTTGGACAGCTAAAAGGGAATGTCCGCCAAGCTCAAAAAAGTTATCCTTGACTCCGATGGGGTAAAGATTTAGAACTTCTGACCATATTTCTGCAAGTTGCTGTTCTACGAGATCGAGCGATCGAAAAAAGCGATTGTCCACAGCAATGCTATTAAGATCGGGTGCGGGTAAGGCACGGCGATCTATTTTGCCATTGGGAGTCAAGGGGAGCGCATCTAAGTACACGAAAGCAGCAGGAACCATATACCCTGGTAACTTCTCTTTCAAGAATTGTCGCAAGTCACTAATACTAGGATTCTCCTCGGCATCGCTCACTAGATAGGCTACTAATTGTTTATCACCTGGGGTATCTTCGCTGGCAATTACCGTAACCTGCTGTACGTGGGGATATTGGCTCAAAACTGCTTCAATTTCGCCCAACTCAATCCGAAAACCACGGATTTTGACTTGGTTGTCAATACGACCGATATACTCAATATTGCCATCTGGTAGATACCGAGCTAAGTCCCCTGTTTTGTATAGTCGCGATTGTGGATCATCACTGAAGGGGTTGGAAATGAATTTTTCTGCTGTCAGTTCGGGACGATGGAGATAGCCCCTAGCTAATCCTGCACCACCAATGTATACTTCCCCAGGAACACTAATTGGTGTCGGCTGTTTTTTCGAGTCAAGTATATAAATTTGAGTGTTGCCTACGGGGCAACCGATGGGAACAGTTGAAGATTGTCGAATGTCGGGTACTCCTTCGACTTGGTAAGTAAGAACCCCTACCGTAGTTTCAGTCGGCCCATAGTGATTGATAATTTGACATTTTGGAGCTAGTTGTTGAATTTGTTCGATCAACTCCCAACTGGTTGATTCTCCACCAAGAACTAAACGCTGACGTGGCAAAATTTGCGCGCCAGCTTCTGATGTTAACAACGCTTTTAAATGGGAGGGAACAATCTTAAGACAATCGATTAAATTGTGCTCGAAGTAATCGGCCAGGTCTTTGGCATTAATGATTTGCTCGGAAGAGATTATATGTAGACATCCGTCACCGCACAAGGAAGGGAAGATAACAGTGTGACCTAAGTCTGCTGCTATGGTAGAAACTGTCGCATAATTCGCTCCTAAAGGAAGATTCAGTATTGTTTGAATGCTGTTGAGATAGTTAAACAATTGCCGATGTTCGATAGCTACACCTTTAGGCAACCCAGTAGAACCAGAAGTGTAAATCACATAAGCTAGATTTTCTGGTTTTACCTGAGTGTTGGGATTGTCGTTTGCTTCGCTAGCTATTTTCCCCCAGTCTGTGTCAAGGCAGATAATATTAACTTGACAATCAGTAAGATTTTTTTGTAGTTTCTGTTGAGTCAATAATACTAAAATTCGAGCATCTTGCAGCATATAGACTAAACGCTCTGATGGATAATTAGGGTCAAGTGGCACATAAGCTCCTCCTGCTTTGAGTACTGCCAATATACCTACCACCATCTCCAATGAGCGTTCTACACAAATAGCTACCAATGTTTCTGTTTCTACCCCCAATGTTTTCAGGTATTGTGCCAGTTGATTAGCGCGATTGTTCAATTCCCTGTAGGTCAGTTGCTGGTTTTCAAACACTACCGCCACTGCCTCTGGAGTACGTTCTACTTGCTCCTCAAACAAAGAATGAATGCACTTATCTTTTGAGTAATCGGTATGAGTATCGTTGAATTCAATTAGCAATTGCTGTCGTTCGCGATCGCTACACATTTCTAAATCGGCGATCGCGTTATCTGGGTAAGCGATCGCGCTTTCGAGTAAAGTCAGGTATTGTTCTGAAAGGATTTTGATATTTTTGAAGGGAAATAAGTTGGAATCATAATGAAACTCCAGCAACAAGCGCTCGTCGAGACGAACCCCAGAAAGTTTTACTTTAAAGCGATCAATACAAGTATATTCTTTGTATATAGAAAATAAGACGTTACTAACAAGACAATTTGCAGGCTGTTCTTGAAAATCAAAACAAAAAGGAAAAAAGGGTGGTTCTATCCCATTTCCATTCTTAGCAGTAACTTGCTCCCAGCTAAAATATTCTTGCCATTCGTGACCAGAGCTTAAAGTTTCCTCAACTTTTTCCAGCAGTTTTTTGAAATGAAGATTTTCTTCAAGATGGGAATGGATGGGTAGATACTTGGTCAATAATCCTAAGACATCTTCTAATTCTTGATATTTACGCCCATCGCTGGCAGTGCCGACAACAATATCTGACTGTTCGGTGAAACGCCAGAGTTGAATTTGCCAGCAAGCTAGTAAGAATACAGAAATCGAAGTGTCATACTTGCGAGCAAGCATTTCTAACTTTGTTACCGTATCGGAATTAATTTCTAGTGTTAAAGATTGGGGTTCAAATTGTACTTTTGCAGATGAATAATTTTCTAAAGGAATTTTCTTATTTAAAACCGAAAAAACATTCTGTTTTCGCCAATACTCTCTTCCTGTTTCTGTGTCCCCTGATTCCAATAATTCATTTAGCCATGCAGATATATCTGCGTACTGCATCAATTCATCAGAAAATTCTCTCCCGTCCAAGTATGCTTCATAAAAATGACAAATTTCTTTTACCAAATTATGAAGTGTTGTTAGATCGCTGCAAACGGCAGGTAAGCTGATAAATAAGATCTGCTCGCATGATGATAGCTTGTTTAATACTGTATATAAAAGAGGTCCTTTTTCCAAATCGAAAGTTTGCCAACTTCGAGCTTGAAAAAGTGCATCGATCTGAATCTTTTGTTCTTGGGAAGTCAAACCGCTTAGATCGCGCTCTTCAAACATTAGTATACTGTTTTCGGTTACGAACTGAAGTGGTATTGACATTTCAGGCAAGCAATTGAAAACGGTACGAAAAATTTCTTGTCGCTCAATGATATTTTCTAAGGCAGCTTTTAAAATTTTTGGAGCGATATTTCCCTCAATACGTATACCAATTTGAGAATAATAAGCGATCTGGTGATTGTTTCTGCTTACGCGACTAGCGTAATCGCTTTGCTGTAGAACCCATAAATGCTTCTGCTGAGGTGAAATACGAAATCCATCAATAATTGCACTTTGCATATCTCCAAATCCTTCTTGAATTAAAAATGTTGTCAATTAACAAGGTTCAGACATACCTACCAAAACCTTTCTCGTGCCGACAAAGGGCATACGTCCATGAGCACTTAACATATTGTCCAGTACCAAAATATCTCCTTTCTGCCAAGAAAAAACAACTTTTTCTTGTTGATAGATCTGATTAATCTCCTCGATCACAGAGGGATCAATGGTTGAACCATCACCGTAATAAGCATTGCGTGGAATAGTATCTTCTGCCAATAAAGAGAATAATGATTCGCGTATTTCTGTTTGCAAACTTGAAATGTGAAACAAATGAGCTTGGTTGAACCAAACCATTTCACCTGTATGAGGATGTTTGGCAACAGCCTGACAAACTTGACGAGTTGTGAGGCGATCATTTTTCCATTCAAATTCAATGCCTTCTTTACGGCAAAAATTTTCTACTTCTGATTTGTTTGTGGTTTGAAAAACATCTTGCCAGGACAAATCTAAGTCACCGTAGTTACGAACGTACATCACTTTCTTCTGCATAAACTTTTCTTTTATGGCAGAATCAAGTTTTGCAAAAACTTTTCGACTGTCAGCAATCGGTGTTTCGCCACCTTGTTGGGCAGGTTGGGCGCAGAAAAAACAAATTTTCATCGGCCAAACAGAAGAATAAGCTTTCTCGTTATGGAGAGGGATCGATTGGTTGGGAGGATATTCAGTTGAAGTATAGATTTTATCGTTTACCTGAGTGCGTGGAGTTGAACGATAATTGTACTCTACTAATTTTTCTCTAGAAATTGCCTCGATAAATTCCTGGAACTCTTGCGCTCCATTCACATTAAAATTCCGAAACAGTATACCTCCATAATTTAGTAAACGATCTTCAATAAAATCCTGATTTTTGGCAGCCCATGCTACTAAATTAACTCCATCTACAATGGGTGAAATAACTAAAGGAAAAAAGTTATCAGAGTTAATAAATTTTTCCTCAATTAATTTTCCTCGCTCTTGATTTATCGGCTTTCGCTTAGCTTGACGTAACTTATTGATGTTGTTTTCTTCAGTTTTTATCATAATCTGTACTTCTTTTCAGTTGAGTTGTTCGAGATACGTCTGTTCGATTTTTTTAGTTTTTGAACGGCAGCCTTTTTTACTTCTTGTTCTTTTACCAATTGCCTTTGTCTGTCTGCCTCAGAAAGTATTTCTTTGATGGTGTTCAATCTGATATTAGGCTGTGCTACAATTTTGCTCAAAAGTGTCTTAAATTGTTCTAAAAACTGCGTGATGGTAGTAGATTCATAGAGGGCTGTATTGTATTGCAAGGAGCCAGACAATCCCTGTTGTGTCTCCTCCATATTTAAAAGAAGATCGAATTTCGTCGTCTCGTTATCAACCTCTATCAAATTTACATTTAGCTCTGAAAGATTTAGATCTGATACGGGAGTATTTTGGAAAACGAGTTTTATCTGAAACAGAGGAGTTCGACTTGGATTTCGCTCTAATTTCATGGCTCTTACCAGCGTTTCAAATGGCAAATCTTGGTGAGCATCAGCCTCCAGTGCCACCTCTCGAACTCGCTCTAATAATTCTCCGAAGGTAGGGTTGCCAGTGAGATCGATTCGGAAGACTAGCTGGTTAACAAAGAAACCGATTAATTTCTCAATTTCAGCACGATTGCGGTTAGCGACAGCAGTACCTACAACTATATCCTCCTGACCAGTGTAGTAATACAGCAAACATGTAAATGTCGCAAATAGTGTCACGAACAAAGTGACTCTCTCTTGACGACTTAACGTCTTAATTTCCTCAATCAAAGTCTTTGATAATTGCAGAGATTGCCTCGCTCCTCGAAAGGTTTGCACTGCTGGACGAGGGTAGTCGGTAGGTAATTCTAATAAGGCTGGTGCGCCAGCCAGTTGTTTTTGCCAGTAGTTCAGTTGTTTTTGTAGTTCTTCTCCCTGCAACCATTGACGTTGCCATACTGCAAAGTCTGCATACTGAATTGGTAATTCCGGCAGAGGTAAAGGTTTCCCTTCTACAAATGCACAGTAGAGGGTGGTCAATTCTTGGATGAATACTCCGATTGACCAACCATCAGAGACAATATGATGCATTGTTAGTAACAAGACATGCTCGCTATCTGATAATGCGAGTAGTGTACCTCTAATTAAAGAGTCTGTTGCCAAGTTAAAAGGCTTGGCCGCTTCGGTGGTGGCTAGGCTTTGAATTTCGGTTTCTCGCTGGTTGGCTGACAGAGATTGTAAGTCAATGGTGGTCATTTGCCAGTCACTTACGGGATGAATGATTTGTATTGCTTGCCCGTCTTGTTTGACAAAGTTGGTGCGTAAGACTTCATGACGACGAATAATTTCACTGATACTCCTTTCAAGAGCCGTCGGCTGTAACTTTCCTTCTATTCTGACGGCGGCAGGCATGTTGTATGCTACACTATCTGACTCTAACTGATCGAGAAGCCATAATCTTTCTTGGGCAAAGGAGAGGGGGATTTTCTCTATGTCTGGGGCAATCCGCTCTATCGGTGGCAGATTCAAGCTTTGTCCCTCTGCCCGTAATTGAGCGATCGCTTGGTTGAGTTGCGCGACGCTGGGCGCTGCAAAGACGGCTTTGAGGGGAATTTTTACTTCAAAGCTTTGTTTGAGTCGGGAGACTAATTGGGTAGCCAGGAGGGAATGTCCACCCAGTTCAAAGAAGTTGTCATGAACGCCGACGGTTTCTATCGCCAACACCTCAGCAAAAATGTGGGCGATGATTTCTTCACTTGGCGTGCGGGGAGCTACATATTCTCCCTCTCGTTCGATGTCGCCATCGGGTGTAGGTAAGGGTTTTCTATCTATTTTACCATTGGGCGATAAGGGCAGGGCATTGAGGCTGACAAAGGCAGAGGGCATCATGTAAGCGGGGAGTTGCTGTTGCAGAAATTCCCGCAGTTGATGGGTGCTAAAAGTTTCTGACTCGCTGACTACATAAGCGATGAGACGTTTGTTTCCAAAATTATCAACGCTTGCAATGACCACAGCTTGTTGAATTTGGGGATGACTACTCAGCACTGCTTCGATCTCTCCCAATTCGATACGAAAGCCGCGAATCTTAACTTGATGGTCGATGCGACCAATATACTCGATGTTACCATCACAAAGATAACGAGCGAGGTCGCCAGTTTTATACAGGCGTGCCGATTTGTCAGGCGAGAAGGGGTTGAGGACGAATCTTTCTTGAGTCAATTCGGGACGGTTCAGGTAGCCTCTGGCTAAGCCATCACCACCAATATAGAGTTCTCCAGTTACTCCGATTGGTACTGGCTGCATTTGTTGGTCTAAAATGTAGATTTGAGTATTGGCAATTGGACGACCAATGGGGACTAGCTGACAATTTAATTGGGGCTGACATCGCCAAAAAGTCACATCAATTGCTGCTTCTGTAGGTCCGTAAAGATTGTAAAATTCACATTCAAAGTATTCAAAAAAACGTTCCTTCAGTTCAAATGACAATGCCTCTCCACTACAAAAAACTCGCCTCAAAGAACTGCAATCTTCTAAACTATCTTCTTGCAGAAAAGCTTGCAGCATAGACGGGACAAAATGTATGGTCGTAACTTGCTCTTGGGCAATTAGATTAATCAGATAATTACTATCTTTATGTCCTTCTGGTCTAGCAACTACAATCCTAGCACCGGTTAATAAAGGCCAGAAAAACTCCCATACTGAAACATCAAAACTGAAAGGTGTCTTTTGTAGAACGCGATCGCTACTCGTTAATTGATAAGCTTCTTGCATCCACAGTAACCGATTCCGAATTCCCTGACGGGTATTCATTACCCCCTTGGGTTGTCCGGTGGAGCCAGAAGTATAGATGACATAAGCCAGATTCTCTGCACCCGCACCAGTAATTAAATTTTCCTGACTATGCTGCTTGATCGGTTGCCAATCAGTATCTAAACAAACCATTTGGGCAGTATGAGATGGCACAGATGACAACAAGTTTTCTTGCGTCAACAACACTTTCACCCCAGCATCACGCAACATATAACTCAATCGTTCTTGAGGATACGTGGGGTCAACAGGCACATACGCACCACCAGCCTTGAGAATCCCTAACAATCCTACCACCATCTCAACAGAACGTTCGACACAAATGCCCACGAGTACTTCTGGCCCAACACCAAGGGTTTGCAGGTAATGAGCCAGTTGATTCGCCCTTGCGTTTAACTGTTGATAAGTCAATTGCTGCTTTTCAAATACTACTGCCACCGCATCTGGGGTGCGCTCTACCTGCTCCTCAAATAATTGATGGATACATTTGTCTAGTGGATATTCCCGGTTGGTGTCATTCCACTCGAATAACAACTGCTGGCGTTCGGCGGTACTCAGTAAGGGTAATTCACTCACTCTTTGCTGGGGATTAGAGGCAATGGCTGACAACAAGTTTTCAAAATGACTCGTCATCCGCTCGATGGTTGAGCGATCAAACAAGTCAGTGTTGTACTCCCATTCACACCCCAATCCCGCCGAAGTTTCGGACATAGATACGGTCAAATCAAACTTAGCAATCGTCCTCTCCTGTTCTAACCCACTCAACGACACTCCAGGTAGTTCCAGCTCGCCCATCGGTGCATTTTGCAAGACAAACATCACTTGGAACAGCGGGGAGTGACTCATAGAGCGTTGAGGTTGTAAGGCTTCTACTACCTGTTCAAAGGGTACATCCTGATGCTCATAAGCTTGGAGGGTGGTTTCTCTGACTTGCGCCAGCAACTGCTGAAAACTCAGATTATCATCTAATTGAGTTCTCAAAACTAAGGTATTCACGAAAAAGCCAATCAATGGCTCTATTTCACTGCGGTGGCGATTGGCGATTGGTGAACCAATTACCACATCTGACTGGCCGCTGTAACGATACAGTAAGGTGGCGAAAGCGCTCAACAAAGTCATAAATAACGTACTGCCCGCCCGCCGCGACAATGATTTTAATTTCTGGGTTAATTCCTGATTCAATCCAAAGCTTTGCGTTGCACCTTTATAGGTTTGCATGCTCGGGCGCGGTCGATCAGTGGGCAGTTGCAGCAATTCTGGTGCACCCTGTAATTGCGATACCCAGTATTGCATTTGCTTCTCTAGTACTGACTTACTCAACCATTGTCTCTGCCACAGGGCAAAGTCGGCATATTGAATCTCTAGATTTGGTAGGGGTGATGATTCTCCAGTACAAAAAGCTTTATACAGCGCTGATAGTTCTTGAATCAACACGCCAATCGACCACCCATCCGAGACTATATGGTGCATATTAATGCCGAATACGTAATCGCTGTCTGATAATTGCCATAAACTGCACCGGATTAAGGGAGCGCTCTCTAAATTAAAGGGAGCTAAAGCCGCTCGTTGTAATTGTTGCTCTACAACTAGTTCTCGTTCGCTTTGTTCTAAGTGCTGTAAATTCACCACCTCTATATCCATACTGGCTTCTGGGTGAATCACTTGCATAGGTGTGCCATTGATGTTGGCAAAACTGGTACGGAGTGCCTCGTGGCGACGGATGATTTCGGCTAGGGCTTGGTGCAAGGCATTAAGATTTAATGCTCCACTCAGGCGTAGGGCGGCAGGCGTATTATAAGTTGCCGATGCTCCCTCGAGTTGGTTGAGGAACCACAGTCTTTCTTGGGCAAAGGAGAGGGGGATTTTCTCTGTGTTTGGGGCAATTCGCTCTATCGGTGGCAGATTCAAACTTTGTCCCTGTGTCCGTAATTGAGCGATGGTTTGGTCGAGTTGCGCGACGCTAGGCGCTGCAAAGATAGCTTTGAGGGGAATTTCTACTTCAAAGCTGTGTCTGAGTCGGGAGATTAATTGGGTAGCTAGGAGGGAATGTCCTCCCAGTTCAAAGAAGTTGTCATGAATGCTGACGGTTTCTACCCCCAATAGCTCACCAAAAATGTGGGCGATGATTTCTTGGCTTGGCGTGTGGGGAGCTACATATTCTCCAGTTCTGGTCTTCTCCTCTGGCGCGGGTAGAGCAAGTCTATCTATTTTGCCGTTGGGAGTTAAGGGCAAGGTGTCAAGGATAACAAAGGCTGCAGGAACCATGTAGGCGGGGAGTTCCTGTTGGAGAAATTCCCGTAGTTGATGAATGCTGATGTCTTGATTATCACTTACTATATAAGCTACTAACCGTTTATCATCAGGAGTATCCTCTGTCGCTATGACTACGGCTTGTTCAATGTGGGGATAACTACTGAGAACTGCTTCGATTTCTCCAGGTTCGATCCGAAACCCCCGAATTTTGACTTGTTGGTCGATGCGTCCGAGGAATTCAATGTTGTCATTGCTTAAGTACCGAGCTAAGTCTCCTGTTTTATACAATCGGGCTTGGGGGTCATCATTAAAGGGGTTGAGGATAAATTTTTCTGCCGTCAGTTCGGGACGGTTGAGATAGCCTCTGGCTAATCCTGCACCACCAATGTATACTTCCCCAGGAACACCAATTGGTGTCGGCTGTTTTTTGGAGTCAAGTATGTAAATTTGAGTGTTGGCTAGGGGGCAACCGATGGGAACAGTTGAAGATTGTCGAGAGTCAGGTACTTTTTCAACTTGGTAAGTAAGAACTCCTACCGTAGTTTCCGTTGGTCCGTAGTGATTGATAATCTGACATTCTGGAGCTAATTGCTGAATTTGTTCGATTAACTTCCAGTTTGTTGCCTCTCCCCCAAGAATCAGTTGCCGACGAGGCAGAATTTTGGCTGGGTATTCAAATAATAATAGAGCTTTTAAATGAGAAGGAACAATCTTGAGAAAGTCGATGGGATGCTCTTGAAAGTAATCCGCTAAGGCTTGTGCATCAGAAGCTCGTTCAAAAGATATTACATGCAAACACCCGCCAGTACAAAGAGCAGGAAAGATAACGGTGTTGCCTAAGTCAGCAGCAAAAGTAGAAACAAGAGCAAAGCTATTACCTGGGGTCAGATTTAGTATTTTTTGTATGCCATATAGGTAGTTGAGAAGTTGCCGATGCTCTATAGCTACACCTTTGGGCTTTCCTGTAGAGCCAGAGGTGTAAATTACATAGACTAAATTATCAGGTGTTAGCTCACAATGGAGATTATTGCTGGCTTCATTAGCAATAATGTCCCAGTCCCTTTCCAAGCAAACTACTTTTGTTTCTGACTCAGGAAGATTTTTTACTAGTTGCTCTTGCGTCAGCAATATTTTAGCTCCAGCATCATGCAACCGAAAATCTAAGCCAGAAATTGGTAAGGTTGGATCTAAGGGAAGATAAGCTCCTCCAGCCTTAAGAATTCCGAGAAGACCGATAGTTATTAAAGGCGATCGCTCCAAATAAATCCCCACCAGATCTTCTGGTTTCACTCCCAAGTTTTGTAAATAACGAGCAAGCTGATTAGCACGAGCATTTAGCTCAGCATAAGTTAATTGCTGGTTTTCAAAGATAACTGCAATACTATTAGGTGTTTTTTCTACTTGTTCTTCAAAAAGTTGGTGAATACATTTATCTAAAGGAAAATCGATTCGGGTTTGATTGAAATCAAATAGCAGTTTTTCGCGCTCGCGAGCGCGAAAAATATCTAATTTACTAACTTCAGCTTCTGGATTGTTAACTGCACTTTCTACTAAAGTCTTAAATTGTTGTCCCAGGTACTGAATGCCTTCTAAGTCAATTGTTTCAGGATCGTAATGAATTTCTGCTGTTAGGAATTCTTCTCTATGCACACAGGTAAGCTTTACTTTGAATCTCTCAAAGCAGACATACTGCTTCTCAACTGAAAATGAAACTCCACCTACATCATATTTATTTGACCATTTTTGAAACTCGAAAGCTAGTGGGAAATTGACAGCTTTACTAGTAGTTTCTATATTCTGTTCCCACATAAAATATTTTTGCAATTGGTCGCCATCGTGCAATGACTTGCTAATCTTAGTCAGAATTTCGTTGAATTTAAAATCATTTTGAAAATCACAGCGGATAGGCAACCATTTTGCTAGCAGCCCTAGCGTCTCATGCAGTTCTTCATATTGCCTGCTACTAAAAATAGTATTAATGACAATATTTGGCTGTCTTGTTAATCTCCAAATTAATGTTTGCCAACAAGCAAATAAGAATTCTGTAATTTTTATGTTGTTATTTAATTTAGCTATATTTTCAAGCCTTGCTACTACTGCTGACTCAATTCTTAAAGACAAAACATTGGGTTCAAATTTTGTTTCGCCACTAGATTGCTTCTCAAAAGGAAGAGTTAGCAATGGAGGTGACTTGGAGCTTTGCTGTCGCCAGTAGTCTCTTCCAGCTTCTGCATCCTCATCTTCTAGTAGTTCATTCTGCCATTCAGAGAATTGGAGATATTGCACTGGTTCATCGTACAATTCCTCATCATTTAAACATTGACCATAGGTATAAGCGATTTCTTTGACTAGATTTTTTAGCGTCCAGCTATCCGCACATAGAGATGGTAGAGTAATCAGTAACATATGCTGATTAGCTGACAAAATCAGTAAGGATACACGCAGCAGAGAATCTCCTTCGAGGTCAAATGGAAATTTTCTCTCCTCCAAAAATAATTCCTCAATTTTGACTTGCTGTTGCCTTGCATCTATGTCACTTAGATTAAAAGTTTGCCAGGATGGTTTGCTGCTATCGTTTATGACTTGAATAGGAATTTTTAATCCTGATCGCCGATGAAATATCGTGCGAAGAATTTCATGTCGATTAACGATTTTCTCTAACGCTTCTTTGAGAATTTCTATTTTAAGCCTTCCTTCCAGCAGAAGAACGCACTGGGCGCGATCTGCCATACTATTTTGTTGTAATAACCAAAGATGTTTTTGCTGAGGAGAAAGCCGAAAGCCTTCAAAACTTTGATTTTGCATTGCTCGTTCCAATCCTTTAACTATTTTATGCTAGAAATCATTTCGCCCATTGCCACGACAATTTTGCGAGAACCTTTATAGGGATTGCGTCCGTGGGCAGTCAGCATATTGTCCAGCATCAATATGTCTCCTTGTTGCCAGGGAAAGCTGACTTTGGCTTGCTGATAAACTGCGTCGATTTCTGCCATAACTGAGTCTTCGATAGGAGAACCATCTCCGTAATAGATATTGCGCGGTAAATTTTCTTCTCCCAGAGTAGATAGGAGAGATGCCTTGACATCTGATTCCAGACAAGAAATGTGATGCAGTTGCACTTGATTGAAAAATAGAGGTTTTCCCGTCTGGGGATGGTAAGATATTGCAGGTCTTACTTTACGAGTTCTCAAGCCATTATTGGGAAGCCACTCAAAATCCATACTAGACTGACGGCAAGCTTTTTCGACAACTGTTTTATCATCAGTGTGAAAGAAGTTTTGCCAACTTACATCTAAACCTTCAATGTAATTGCGGACGTACATTAATTGTTTTTGCTCGAATCTTTCTCGTAGTTTTTGATCGAGAAGTTGATAAACTTTATGGCAGTCAACAATCGGTGTTTCCCCTCCCTGTTGGGCTGGTTGCAAACAAAAGAACCAGATTTTTAGCGGCCATTGGTGTAGATGAGAACTTTCATTGTGGAAAAGAATCGCTTGATCACAAGGGTAAGGAGTAGAACTATAAACTCGCTCGCTAATGCCTTCTTTGGGCAAATCTCCATAGTTAGCAAATAATTGAGGACAAATAGCACTAACTACTCTTTCAAATTCAGAAACCGATTTAAGATTGAAACCTCGAAATAAAATTGCACCATGCTGTAATAATTTACTTTCGATAAGAGCGCGACTGCTCTTTGCCCAATCTACTAACTCGATATCGTCAGCAACAGGTTTGATTACTAAAGGTAATGTCTGTCCTGGGTGCAAATACTCTGTCTCGATTAACTCCTTTTCTGACAGACGTATTGCTTTAGGTTTAATAGATTTAAACCTGCTAAAATCACTTTTTTCCTGTTTAATTTTTTCCATAGCTTGTTGCTGCTTTTCTGATTCAGTAAGTATTTCTAATGTGTCCAAACGAGCATCAGGTTGCTTGACAATACTGGCTAATAAAGTTTCAAAATGACTTGACATTTTAGTGATAGTGGCAGCATCAAATAAGTCAGCATTGTATTTCCAACTACCTACAATTTGATTTTCTGTTTCCGCAATGAAGACAGCTAAATCAAAATTTGCTGTTTCGTTCTCAATATCCCACGGACTGAGAGTTAACCCACTAACTTCTAAAGTCGGCATGGATGCATTTTGCATGACAAACAAAACTTGAAATAATGGTGTTTGACTCAGGCTCCGTTCTGGACGCAGTTCTGCTACCAGTTTCTCGAAAGGTAAATCTTGATAAGCATAGGCTTTTAATGTTACCTCCCGGACTCGCTCTAACAATTCGTAGAAAGTGGGATTCCCACTCATATCGGTGCGTAAAACCAGGAGATTGATAAAGAAACCTATTAATTGTTCAGTCTCAGACTGAGTGCGGTTAGCCAGATCGGTACCAACGATGATGTCATCTTGATTTGTGTAGCGGTATAGCAGTGTCTGAAAAGCTGCTAGCAGTGTCATAAATAGCGTAACAGACTCTTGGCGGCTCAGTTTATTCAGTGCTGCGGACAGTTGTGGAGAGAATTGAAAGTCGTGGATTGCACTCTGGAAGTGGGAAATAGTGGCGTTTTGTTTCGTTGGTAGTTTTAACGTCGGCAAGTTGTGACCCAATTGCTGCTTCCAGTAGGAAAGCTTCGTCTTTAGAACTTCTCCTTGTAACCATTGTCGCTGCCAGACAGCATAATCAACGTATTGGATAGAAAGACGCTTAAGTGGAGAGTGTTTACCAGCACAGAAGGCTTCGTAGAGTGTAGCTACTTCGCGAACAAGTACTCCCATTGACCAGCCATCAGCCACAATATGATGTATTGTCAGCAGTAGTAAATATTCTGTATCATTTAGCTGTAGTAAAGTTACCCGCAGCAATGGCCATTGATCTAGTGTAAAGGGTTTTCGTGCCTCCTCTTTAGCTAGTTGTAGAGCTTTGGCTTCTTGTTCTGTTGGTGGTAAATGCTGTAAATCTACCACTGACAAAGTGAAGCTATGAGACTGGATAATCATCTGAATTGGTTGATCAGCCGCCGTGGTAAAGACTGTCCGCAAGGCTTCGTGACGGTTAATAACTTCTTGGAAACTTTGCTGTAGCACCAATATATTGAGTACACCTTGCAGACGCACTCCTATTGGGATGTTATAGGAAGAGTTACCGGGTTGTAATTGGTCGAGGAACCAAAGTCGCTGTTGAGCGAAAGACAGAGGTAGTTCTTGATCCCGCGATACTTGTTGAATGGGAGGAGCCTGAAGTTTTTGGTCTGTGCGCCCAATGCGATCGCTTAAACTAGCTACAGTAGGTGCTTCAAATAAACAGCGTAGAGGTAATTCAATCTTAAATGCTTCTCTGAGGCGAGCAATCACCATTGTTGCCAGCAACGAGTGTCCCCCCAGTTCAAAGAAATTATCGTTAATACCGATATGTTCAACACCCAAGACTTTAGACCAGATATTAACCACCATTTCCTCAACAAATGTGCGCGGTGGTATAAATGTTTCTGACAATAATTGCTGTGTTTGTTCTGGTGCTGGTAAAGCGCGGCGATCTACTTTGCCGTTAGGTGTTAATGGCAGTGCCTCCAATGCCACAAAAGCTGAGGGTATCATGTGTTCTGGCAGTTTCTCATGCATAAAACACCGCAGATTATGCTGGACTCCTACAACTTCTGTTTGAAGCACAACGTAAGCTACTAAGCGCTTGTTTCCAGGACTATCTTCCCTAGTTATCACCACAGTCTCACGTACTGCTGGATGTTGTGCCAGTAGCGCCTTAATCTCTCCTAGCTCAATGCGGAAGCCACGAATCTTGACTTGGTGATCTATGCGTCCTAAAAATTCGATAGTTCCATCAGCAAGCCACCTGCCTAAATCTCCAGTTTTGTAGATGAAGTCTTGTTCAGTGCCTGGTAAGGGTTTGGCAGTATCTAAAAATGGGTTGGGAATAAAACTTGACTTGGTACTTGCTTCATTTTTCCAATATCCTTTGCCAACCCCAAATCCCGATACACAAATTTCTCCCGGAACACCAATCGGGAGTAATTTCATCTCAGAATCAAGAATATAGAGATTTAAGTTTGCTAATGGTTTACCAATCGGAACGCTTCGTTGATTTTCTGGTAAAGGTTTTTTGATAATAAATTGAGTAATATCATCAGCTGCTTCCGTTGGTCCGTAAGCATTAGCAACCCCAATTTCTGGATAGATACTCAACCAATAATTTACTAATTCTACCGATACAGATTCTCCCGTTACCATCATCCATTTCAGATGCGGTAATAATCTTTGCTGCATCGATAAACTGGAGATATAGTCAAGTAATCCTTTGAGTACAACCGGGACGAGTTCAATGAGAGTTAGCTTTTGTGCTTGAACGACCTGAAATAATTTTGACGGTTGTAAAACAGTTTCCGTATCTACAATGACAGTTTTTCCTCCAATCAGTATGGGTGCTAAAAATTGCCAAACGGAAATATCTGATGAAGCAGGAGCGCTTTGCAGAAAAGCCAATTCTTCAGTTAACTCTAAAGCCTCAAATTGGGCATAGATATGATTAATCGCACCTCCATGCCTAATAATGACTCCTTTTGGTAAGCCGGTAGAACCGGAAGTATACATCGTGTAAGCCGGAGCGATACCGCTATTATTTATAGCTGCCGGATTATATTTTGATAATTGTTCAAAGTCACTCTGTCCGTAGATATTTATTCCAGCTAAAGGAGAAATTACTTGATGACTATCTTCAATGTCTAAACAAACTAAGCATTTTAAATATTGCTCGTCTTTGGTTCCGCCATTTAATGCATTTAACAATGCAGATTCTGTTAAAAGAATTTGAACTTTGCTATTAGATAGCATATATATGATTCTTTCTTGAGGATAACTGCTATCAATAGGTACATAAGCTCCACCCGCCTTTAGGATAGCAAGCATTCCTATGAGAAAATTTGGATGACGATGATGCAAAATTCCTACAAAATCGCCTGGTTTTACTCCTAATTTTTGAAGGAACCAAGCTAGTCTATTGGCTTTTTCGTTAAGTTCATTATATGTAACTTCAGTATCTTGATAGACTATAGCAATTTTATTAGGTGCATGCCGTACCTGATTTTCAAATAATTGGTGAATTGTCTGTTCAAATGGATAAATTCGGCTATTATCGTTAAAAACTTTTAACAATTGATATTTTTCCTCATCTTTTAAGAAATCAATATCTGAGATTTTTAAATCAAAGTTATCGGTTACACACTCCATTATAGTTACAGAATGTTTGACTATTCTTTTGATAGTTTCTTTATCAAAAAGAGATTTTTTATAAATGATTTTACCGCTAATATGGTTATGTTCAACTGTAAAAACAAAAGTAATATCATTTTTCAGTTGAGATAGCGCTGCTTGTGTATGAATATTTTCTAATAAAACCACGATATCAAAAATGGGACAGCGGTTTTGACTTGGGAAAACTTGTAACAAGCGCACTAATTCATCCAATGAATAATTTTGATGGCTATAAGCATCAACAGTAGTATTTTTCACTTGTAGTATAAGTTCTTTGAAAGTAAGTTGATTTGTAATCTGAAAACGTAACGGTACAAACTTATTAATCAATTCTTTGCTACTTCTTGGGTAATAAGTAGGTGAACCGACAATTATATCAGGGTTACCAATATATTTATGTAGCAAGATGCTCACTACTGCTAACAAAAACAAATATATAGATAATTCAGATTTTTTAGTGAATTTAATGATTTTCTGAGATACAACATCTGATAACTCAAATGTGAAGTTTTGATTTTTGTCATTATCTAAGTTGGCTCTGATATAATCTGGTAGGATATTTGTCTCTGGTAACTCTCCAGATAATTTATTTAACCAGTAGATTTTTTGAGAAAAAGAATTTTGAGATATCGGGTTCGTTTTAATTTCATTAGCAAGCATTATTATGTCTCCTGAGAAGTATTGTGTGGGTTCTCTGTTCAATATCTAGGCTTGTATTGATCAACTGCTTGTTATCAAAGAGAAAATTTTCTTTTTAATGTAATAAACAATCAAAAAAAGCTTGTTTTATAATTGAACATCCGGTTTGTAATGTTGATATTTCAATTGTCAATGGTGGTAAAATTTTTATAACTGTATCGTTTCTTCCAACTCGCTCTACTATTAATCCTAGTTCAAAGCATCGATCAGCTATATTTTTAGCAAGACTAGCATCACCAAAATTTGCTATATCGATTCCCCAAATCATTCCTATTCCTCGGATATTAATGCTTTCATTAATTGGCAATATTTCCTGATTTAAAAACTTTTGTAAGAAAAAACCTTTAAGTTTAACTTCATTTTCAAGATGGCAATTATCTCGATATTCTAAGGCAGCTGCACCACCAACGAAAGCTAGTTGATTTCCCCGAAAAGTGCCAGTATGCTCTCCAGGCTCCCAAATATCTAACTCTGGTTTAATTAATAATAACGACATGGGAAATCCATAACCACCGATGGATTTTGACAGCACTACCATGTCAGGAACAATATTTGCTCTTTCAAATGAAAAGAACGGACCAGTGCGACCACAACCAACTTGAATATCATCACAAATTAGTAAAATATCATGGCGAGCACATAAATTTCTGAGTTTTTGTATCCACTCAACAGGTGCTACAATTATCCCCCCTTCAGCTTGTACTGTTTCAAAGAGAATTGCGGCTGGTTTTTCAATTCCAGAATTGACATCACTGAGTACAGATTCAATAAAGCCTATAGTGTCAAAGCTTTCCATAAATCCGTATGGATAAGGCATGAATGTCACATGATTTGCTGTCACACCAAATCCAGATCGCATCTTGATATTACTGGTAGCAGATAAGCTCCCCAAAGTCATCCCATGATATCCTCCCATAAAAGAGAAAATACCAGGTCGTTTTTTGATTTTTCGGGCTAATTTTAAAGCTGCTTCTACCCCGTTTGTACCAGTTGGTCCGCAAAATTGAACTTTATAATCTAAGTTTTTTGGGGTTAATACACTACTTGAAAACTTTTCTAAAAACTCTTTTTTTGCTGATGTATACATATCTAGACCATGCGCGATCGCATCTGAATCTAAATAAGACATGACTCTTTGTTTGATATAGTCATTGTTATGACCATAATTTAAAGCTCCGGCACCAGCTAAAAAATCAATATATTCTTTACCAGACTCAGAATAGATGATAGAACCTTTAGCTCGATGAAAAATCTCCGGAAAGTTTCTACAATAACTTCTAACGTTAGATTCTTTTTCTGCAAAAATATTCAGATGATTACTTTCTTGTTTTATGGACATGAAACTCATAAATACCTCAGTTTTCAGGTGATGTAGATTAGGCTGTAGGGAATTTTGTAGATGAATAAACCAGAATAGCAATAAACAGTGTCTTTTAATAAACTGTTGCTATTTTGTCAAAATCAAAATCAAATGTTACTTCTTTTTCCAGCAAAGAAGAAATATGCTGTTCTCGATCTAAAAGTAATAAAAAGTCTTTTAATAGCACATCAGGATGATTCACCATACCTTGAAGCAATATCTCAAAATCTTCCTGAATGTTGCTAATTGTGGCAGCATCAAAACGGCGGAAATCATAATTGATGGCGATACAAAACTCTGAACCAGGATAAATTGCTATAGTTAAGGGATAATTAGTTTTGTAATAAAATGTGCCTGAAGAAACTTCTAAATCTCCCTGCCATTGCTCTAAAATTGGATCTACTGGTAATCTCTCATACACTACTATGCTCTCAAATAAGGGTAAGTTTCTTGGTACTTGACTCCAGCCTTGAATTTCTACTAATGGGCTGTACTCATACTGACGCATTTCCGCCAGTTGAGCTTGCAGCTGTTTGAGCCATTGCAGTAAAGATTTTTCAGTATCAATTGTCACTTTTACAGGCAAAGTGTTGATTAACATCCCTACCATCGACTCTACCCCTTCTAAATCTGTTGGACGACCAGAAACAGTACAGCCATAAACTACGGTGCGATGACAACTGTAACGACTTAGAAGTAAAGCCCAAATTCCTTGGAATAAGGTACTTGGGGTGAGTTGATGCTGTCTTGCCAATGATAGCAATGCTGCTGTAGTTGCTGCTGATAAATAAAGGTTTTGCTCATCAAATCTTTCTTCTAAACTCGACTGACGATCCGTATCTAGGTTAGTCACAGGAGTAGGCGCTTGTATGCCGCTGAGTGCTTCTTGCCAAAATTTCTCGGTTTTAGATATGTCTTGCTGTTGCAACCAGTCAATGTAGTATCGATAGGGAACACCTGGTTCTATAGGTAAATCTTGACTTCGGCACTGTGCTTCGTAAAATTCAATCAAGTCCTTGAAGATTAACGGTATTGACCAGCCGTCAATGATAATAAAGTGGTGACTCCAGACAAATTGGTAAGAGTCATCGGTTAAACGAATTAAAGTTAGGCGCATCAGGCATTCTTGGGACAAATCGAAGCCCTTTTGGCGATCGCTTTCCAAAAAAGAAGAAGAGCGTTTTTGCTGTTCTACTGAATCTATTCCTCGCAAATCAAGCTCTTCTAAAGGGACTTTGACTTGTCGGTAGACAATTTGTAGCGGTTTATCAAGATTTTCCCAGTAAAAGCCTGTACGTAAGGCCGTATGCCTTGCTGCAACTTGCTGCCAGGCGTGATCGAAAGCGACAACGTTCAAATTGCCACGTATAGCAAACCTCACCTGGAAAAAATAAACTCCCAATTCCGGCTCGTACAAACTTTGGAACAGCAGACCCTTTTGTATGGGTGTCAGTTCGTAGATATCTTCGATGTTTTCTGTTTTCATTTTAATTACTCGCGTTTCTGCTCTTGCGGTTGATTGGTGCTAGGAGTCGATCTAAGTCTTTTTGACTCAAATTCGCGCGCGGAAAGTCAGAAGGTGTATAGTGTGCTTTACTCGATTGACAATGGCTGATGAGCGATCGCAATGCCTCCATGAAAGTTTCAATCAATCTTTCTATCGTGCTTTGGCGATAAATATCTTTGCTATATGTCCAATTCAATTGCAACTGGTTATGAACAATCGACCAACTAATATCCAGTAAATAGTTGCCCTTTTCTTCTATACTTGGGTTCAAATCAGTGGATTGTTTCGTCTGTGTTAACAGAGATGATTGAGGAAAAACTTGATCAAATTGCTCTTGGTAATAAAATCTCACCTCTGCTGACGGTAGAGCTTGCATTTCTATGGCGATGCTTTCACCGCAGAGATAGCGCAATACGCTATAGCCTATACCTTTATTTGGTATCAAACGTAACTGCTCTTTAATTGCCTTCAATGTCTCTCCAAAATCGCTATTCTCTCTAGCATCTAATAACGCTGGGAAGGTACTAGTAAAACAGCCGACAGTACGCGATACATTTATATTATCAAAGATTTTTTGCCGCCCTTGATATTGCAAATCTACCAGCAGTTTACTTTCTCCCGTCCACTGCTCAAAAGCCTGCACCAGTGCTGTCAGCAAGACATCATTAGTTTGGGTTTTATAAGCCTTAGGTACTTCCTGTAAAAGGGCTTGCGTCTGTGCCGCGCTTAGGACAACTGAGCTTGTAGTAATATTTTTTACTTGTGTTTTACCCTCATAGAAGTCTATTGGTAAAGGCTGTACCTGCCTGCGAGACTCTGCCAACCAGTAATCTAGTTCTTGCTGAATGGTTGATGATCGAGCGTACTGATGGATGCGGTTAGCCCAGTGTTGCCATAAGCTTGTTTTTGGTGGCAAGTGTATCGTTTCTCCAAGTATAACTTGGTTGCAAGCCGTTTGGAAATCTTCTAGCAAAATCTGCCAAGCAGCCGGATCGACAATTAAAGAGTGAATGACTATGAATATACGCTGAGGCTTTTGCTTACCTAGATCGCAAAGAGCAAACTGTATTAGTGGTTTATCTGATAAATTTAGACTTGCTTGTAATTGGGCGATCGCTTCTTTTTGTGCCGATTCTTGCTCTACTTCAGCCAGTGTGGAAAAATCCAGTTTTGTAATTGGTAAAACATCATCGCGATCGGCTAGCAATTGCCGCCATCCAGATTCCTCGTTTCTAAAACGCAAACGGAGTGCATCATGCTGCAACAGTAACTGCTGCACGACTTGCGCTATAAGCTCGGGTGCAATTGCTTGTTGCACTTCCAGTAAAATTGTCTGAGCGCAGCGTGCTGGGTTAGGTAAATTTTGCTGGAAGAAACATTGTTGGGTGGGGGTAAGCGGTATCTCCCCAGTCGCCAAGTGAATATTTTGGGTTGTTGTAGTGACTTCGGCCAATTTGGCAATTGTTTGGTGAGAAAACATATGCCTGGGAGTTAGTTCCAAACCCATCTTTTTGGCTCTGGCTACAATCTGAATACTGGTAATTGAATCTCCACCGAATTCAAAGAAGTTATCGTGAATGCCTACCTGTTCGATGCGGAGAACTTGAGTCCAAATTTTGGCTAGGATTTTTTCTACTGGAGTTTGAGGTGCAACAAAAGTCCCTGATAATTCATCTCTTACAGTTTCAGGTGCTGGTAGTGTTTTGCGATCTACTTTGCCGTTGGGTGTTAACGGTAGAGTGTCTAAAGTGACAAAGACATTTGGCACCATGTATTCTGGTAGCTTCTGTATGAGGAATTCACGTAGTTGGTTGGTAGTGAGTGATTCATTATAAGTAACTACATAGCCAACTAAGCGTTTGTTACCAGGAATATCTTCTTTTGCAATAACTACAGCTTGTTCGATTTGCGGATGGGTGTTGAGGACGGCTTCGATTTCTCCGAGTTCGATGCGAAAGCCCCGTACTTTCACTTGCTGGTCAATGCGACCAAGAAATTTAATCTCACCATTACTATCATAGCAGGCCGAGTCGCCTGTTTTGTAAAGGCGCTCTGATTTAGAATTAGAGAAGGGATTTGGGATAAATTTTTCTTGGGTTAGTTCTGGGCGGTTGAGGTAACCTCTGGCTAAGCCATCACCTCCAATGTAGAGTTCTCCTGCCACTCCCACTGGTACTGGTTGGAGGTGTGAGTCTAAGATGTATATTTGGGTGTTACTTATGGGGCGACCAATAAAAGAAGAAGCATCTTCGTTTCTTGCTACTGTTTTGTTTGCTCCTACTTGGTAAATTGTAGACCAGATAGTTGCTTCTGTTGGACCATACAAATTCCACAATTCGCTACCAGTTTCTAGAATTTGATGAGCTAATTGAGCTGGTAATGCTTCACCACCGCAAAATACTTTCAAGGGATAATGAGAAGACCAACCACCAGTTAATAGCATTTGCCAAGTAGCTGGTGTAGCTTGCATAGCGGTTGTCTTCGACTCGAATAATTCAGAAAACAGCAAATCCCCATTAGTAGCTATTTCACGGGGAACCACGATAACTTTTGCGCCTACCATTAATGGCAGATAAAGTTCAAGGGCTGCAATATCAAAGGAAATAGTGGTAACTGCACTGAAAGTATCTTCCTGAGTTAATCTCAGAAAATGACTCATAGAATTTAAGAAGTTGACCACACTGTAGTGGCAAATTTGAACCCCCTTCGGCAGTCCAGTAGAACCAGAAGTGTAGATCACATAAGCCAAATTATCCGAACATACGCCAACATCAAGATTATCCTTCTGGTGTTGCTCTATTGCCCCCCAATCGCTATCCAAACAAACCACCTGTGCAGTATGTGACGGCAAAGATTCAAGCAAAGACCTGTGAGTAAGCAACATCTCCACACCCGAATCTGCCAACATATAACTCAACCGTTCAAGGGGATAATTGGGGTCTAGGGGTACATAACCACCACCAGCCTTAAGTATCCCCAACAGTCCCACCACCATCTCCATCGAACGTTCTACACAAATACCCACTAGCACCTCTGGTCCCACTCCCAGGGTTTGCAGGTGATGTGCTAATTGGTTGGCTCTTTGATTTAATTGCTCGTAGTTCAACTGCTGATTCTCAAACACCACCGCTACAGATCGGGGTGTTCTCTCTACCTGCGACTCAAACAATTGATGAATACATTTTTCAGTGGTATATACTGACGCAGTATCATTAAACGACAACAATAACTGATGGCATTCTGCTTCACTCAATAGGGGTAATTCACCCACTGCTGCTACTGGGTTTTCCACAATCGCTCTACACAAGTTCTGGAAATGAGCAGCCATGCGTTCAATGGTTGACCCATCAAACAAGTCAGTATTGTACTCCCATTTACTCACCAATCCCTGGTCAGTTTCGATCATTGACACTGTTAAATCAAACATAGCAGTTGTGCTTTGCTGATTTAACTCACACCAGGTAACACCAGGTAATTCTAGTTCACCCCTGGGTGCATTTTGCAACACAAACATCACCTGAAACAGGGGGGAATGACTCAAAGAACGTTGTGGTTGCAATCCTTCTACTACTTGTTCAAAAGGCACGTCCTGATGTTCATAAGCTTTGAGTGTGGTTTCCCTAACCTGTGTAAGCAACTTCTCAAAACTAGGATTATCTTCAAAACGGGTTCTCAACACCAAAGTATTCACAAAAAAGCCAATCAAAGACTCAGTTTCACTGGGGTTGCGATTGGCAATGGGTGAACCAATTAAAATATCTGATTCATTACTGTAACGATATAATAAAGTGGCAAACGCCGCCAGTAGGGTCATAAATAAGGTTGTACCCGACTCTTGAGACAAGGTTTGCAACTTTTGGGTTAAATCAGTATTTATAGTGAAACTTTGAGCTGTACCTTGGTAAGTCTGCACACTTGGACGAGGGCGGTCAGTGGGCAATTGTAACAATTGTGGCGCACCATCTAATTGAGAAAGCCAATAATTGAGTTGAGTTTCTTGGACGGACTCACTCAAGCGTTGTCTTTGCCAAACTGCAAAGTCTGCATACTGGATAGGTAATTCTGGTAAAGGGGATGATTCTTGAACACAAAAAGCTGGATATAAAGTCGATAGTTCTTGAATGAATACCCCCATTGACCATTCATCAGTAACAATGTGATGCATTACTACTAGCAGGATGTATTCCTCCTCATCCAGCCACAGTAAGGTTGTACGTAGCAATGGACCGACACCCAAGTCAAAAGGACATTGAGCCGCCTCAATAATCAGCTGCTTTACCTCAGTTTCACGCTTAATAACAGGCAGATTCCGGAGATCCACTATTGATATGGTGGAGGTGGGGGCAGAGTGAATGACTTGGACGGGTTGGCTATCTATAACGGCAAAGGTAGTCCGTAAGACTTCATGACGCAGCACAATTTTGTTGAAGCTTTGCTCCAACGCTGCCTGGTTAAGCCTCCCTGTAACGCGAATGGTGACAGGGATGTTATAGCCAGTACTGTTGGGTTCCAACTGGTTAAGAAACCACAGCCGCTGTTGGGCAAAAGTCAGTGGAGGAGGAGCCTGCTCTTTTCGCGGCTCGATAACACTCAATTTGGTTTTATGTTCACCTCGCGTCAACCTTTCCAGAAGCGCTTGCTTTGCTGGTGAAAGATTAGCTCGCCGTCTGGAAAGATTATTTTGTTTAGACACATTGCACCTCTTCTTAGGAAGATAATTGGAGAAAAACAGTTTGAAACTATAGCTTTTTTACAACCTCTCGTCAAAAATTAGCTGTTACAAGTACAAGCTAAAGATGATGAAATAAGTCTTAAACCAGTTATCAGTTATCAGTTATCAGGCGGGCTGGTGGGGGATGCGCTCACCGCCACCAACGCCTATACCTACGGCACGTCTGACGACGAACGGTCCAATTGGTGGGGGACGCGCGACCCAAGGATTTAACTGATAACTGTTTACTGTTCACTGTTCACTGTTAAAGAAGACCAACTTCTTCTTCAGGTAATTCTTCAATTTTCTCGATTATCATCTCTTCAATCAGTTCGGCCAACTTTGCAATAGTAGTCGCTTCAAAAAAGCTACTAAAGGGTAACTCAACTTGGAAGGTTTTGTGCATCCTATGAATGAGTTGAGTAGCTAGCAAAGAATGTCCTCCCAAGGTAATGAAGTTGTCGTGAATGCCCACTTGCTCAATTCCCAGTAACTGTTGCCAAATGTTAGCAATAGTTTGCTCGAGTTCATTGCGAGGAGCAACATAAGTATTCTCCAAAGTGTCAGGCATTTGCTCAACCAGGGTTTCAAACAACTCCTTTGCGGACTTTGCGTTTGAAGTAACCGTGAAAGACTCAGTAGCTAAGTTCAAGGATGAACCAGTCAAGTTATTTGAGAATCCGCCAGTTTGATGAATCACTGGCTCTCCGCTATTTATTAAAATGTCTTCAGATAGTAAAAATCCCCCTTCTTGCATTTCAACAACGCTTTCCTTGACTGCCCAAATCACCTGCTCAATATCTTCATCAGTATGAGCTGTCGATAGATAAAGGGTACGTCCTTCCCAGACATAAATCCCTTTTTCAAGCAAGTGATAGAAAAGCAAATTACTAAGTTGAGTCTGACAATTAAAACGGAAGAGAGAGCCAAAATGAACGACTCGAATTGGTACTTGTTTTTGTTCAAAGTAACTATTAAGAGTCTTGGCTAATTGCGTTGTCCGTTGATTTAACTCCTCCTGAAGTTTGGCACCCCTGTTCTTGATGTGATTGAGTGCAGCCCAGGCGACAGCCATGACGAGAGGATGCTTGAAAAAAGTACCAGCGAAAAAAGTTGTTTTCACCTGGGGATAAGACTCATCTCCATAGTTCCACATACCTCCGTCCAATGCATCCATGAAAGCAGCTTTGCCAGCTACTACCCCAATAGGTATGCCAGCAGCAACAGCTTTACCGTAGGTTGTGATATCTGCTTGAATACCCCATAAAGCCTGGATACCGCCTGGGTGCATCCGAAAGCCAGTAATTACTTCATCAAAAATTAAAACAGTTCCAGTTTCTTGAGTTAATTGTCTGAGCTGAAAGAGAAATTCTTTGGGCTGCAAATCTGGGCGACTGCTTTGTATCGGCTCAACTAAAATTGCTGCTAAGTTATGAGCATGCTCTTTAAGAATATTCAGAGATTCGGGAGTACCATACTCCAACACCATCACATCCTCAGCCAAGTATGATGGAAGACCTGAAGTCATCGGGACAGAACGCAGCGTTCCATCGTTGGTTGTGACTCCTTTTACCAAAACTCCGTCAGAACCGCCGTGATAAGAACCAGCAAATAAAGCAATTTTTGAGCGTCCTGTCACAGAACGTGCTATGCGTATGGCTCCCATCACTGCTTCTGTGCCATCATTACAAAAAGCCGTCCGTTCCGCACCCGTTAACTCGCAAATTAACTCAGCTAATTGACCACAAAGACGCGATTGTGGACCATTTAGTATGCCTTGCTTGCTCTGCTGCTGGATCGCTTCAATAACAAAAGATGGCGAATGACCAAATAAAAGCGTACCAAACCCCATTGAAATGTCTACGTATTCATTGCCATCGACATCCCAGAGTCTAGCACCCTCTCCACGCTGTGCGTGGATTGGATATATCATCTCCTTAATAAACGGAAAAAACCCTGATACCGCTCTGCTATTGGCATGGTAAGAACGATAAGCTTGTGTGAGTCGTTTGGATTCTTGGGTACGCTTGACAAAACGTGCGATTAATGCATCCAGATGTTTCTGCTGACGGGAACTCAACAGAGTCATCGATTCTTTCTCGGTTTGTTGGGAAGTAGCTTTGGGTGTAGGAGCAATTTTCCGGTCTTTGATTTGTTGCTGGGACTCTGTCTTAGTAAATGTAGACTGATTTACACTCAACGCAGAGGCATTGGTTGGGGTTTGAGCAATTTGCCCATTTTGATGGAGAGGAAAAGATTGGATCGCTTCCGATGAAGGCAAAACTTCCTTGGGTAAACTTCCCTGTGGTAATAAGTCTACCAGTTTAGACATCACGTGAAGATGCTGTGAAATGATCTGTTCAATACCTGTATTTGCTACAGGTTTCTCGTCTTTTTGGTTGACGACTTGCATATCTGGAGCTTTGATTGATGATGGTGGCTTTGAGTTGGTTATGATATCTTTTGGTTGAGACACAGAAATTTCCTTTTTAGGCGATGGATTGTCATCATTAGCTAAGAGAGGCTCAATCCAGTATCTTTTTCGCTCGAAAGGATATGTTGGTAAGGGAATACGATGACGTTGCTCATGAGCATAAAATTCTGACCAATCAACATTTATTCCCTCTAGCCAGAGTCTGCCCAATGTATTTAGTAAAAACGCCACATCTGATTGTTGGTTCTGTGGATGTCTTAGTGAAGAAAGAACTACTTGTTCAGACGCTTTTTGCTTGTTAGCCAAGGTACTCAATGTCTTCCCAGGACCAACCTCCAAGAGAATTTGCTCCGGCTGTTGCAGCAATTCAGCGATTCCCTCGCTAAAGCGTACTGTTTGTCGTAAATGTCTTGCCCAGTATTTCGGGTCTGTTGCTTGTGCTGCGGTTATCCAAGTACCAGTGACGTTAGATACAAAAGGAATTTTTGGAGAATTAAGGCTGATTTTGCTGACCAGCTGCTTGAATGGCTCTAGAATTGAGTCCATCATTTGGGAATGAAAGGCATGGGAAGTATGCAGACGGCGACAGTCCACACCTTGGTCGGTCAATTGTTTTTGTAAGTCATCTACCGCTTCTTCCACTCCAGAAACCACACACAGATTTGATCCGTTGATTGCAGCTAAGGAGAGTTTCTCGCCCAGCAAGGGTTGAATTTCTTTCTGAGATAGTGGTATTGCTAGCATTGTCCCCGAAGGAAGTTGCTGTATCAGTCGCCCGCGAGTCGCTACCAGCACCAAGGCGTCTTCTAAAGAGAACACCCCAGCTAAGCAAGCTGCAACATATTCTCCTATGCTATGACCAATCATTGCAGAAGGACGTATACCCCAAGCCATCCACAATTGAGCCAAGGCGTACTCAATCACAAACAGTGCTGGCTGGGTAATATGAGTCTGCTTGAGCTGCTGTGCTGCAACTTCTTTTTGTTCCACATCCGGATACAGTAATGTACGCAGGTCTAACCCCAAGTAAGATTTGAGAAGGTATGAACACTCATCAATCTGTTCACTGAAAATTGGCTCAGTTTCGTACAACTCTCTAGCCATGTCCACATACTGGGCACCTTGTCCAGGAAACATAAATGCAACCTGCCGCGCACAGGGTTCGGAGTAGTGAGTAAAAACCCGTTGCGGATCTGGGGGTTCTAGAACTTTTACTGCATCGTCAAGATTCTGGCAAACCACTGTCCGGCGATGGTCAAAAGCTCGACGACCCACACACTGGGTGTAAGCGACATCAGCGAGGTTAAGATTGGGATGCTGCTTGAGATGCTGAACTAAATTTGTAGTAGCACTTTCTAGTGCTGATACCGTTTTCGCAGAAAGAACTAACAGCTGATATTTCCTCCCCTGCTCCACGGCAGTCGCCTCAACGGGGGGAACCCCCGCACGGCGCTGCCTCCCCTGCTCCTCCACAGGGGCTTCTTCAAGAATGACATGGGCATTAGTGCCACCGATACCAAAGGAACTAACTCCAGCACGGCGGGGAGTACCATTCGACTTCCATTCTGAAAGCGTGGAATTGACGTAGAAGGGGCTGTTAGCAAAGTCAATTTTGGGATTAGGCTGTTGAAAGTGCAAGCTGGGTGGTATCTGTTTGTGTTTGAGTGCTAGAACGGTTTTGATTAAACCTGCAATACCCGCTGCAGCATCCAGGTGACCGATATTGGTTTTTACTGAACCAATAGCACAAAAGTTCTTTTTGTTTGTGGAGCGAAAAGCTTGTGTCAGCGCTGCGATTTCAATGGGATCGCCTAAAATTGTTCCAGTCCCATGTGCCTCAACATAGGTCAGTGTTTCGACTTCAATCTCAGCCGTAACTTGAGCAGATCGAATTACCTTTGCTTGACCTTCAACACTGGGAGCAGTATAACCAACTTTTAACGAACCATCGTTATTAGTTGCTGAGCCTTTAATGACTGCATAAATGTGATCCCCATCTGCCAGAGCAACAGATAACCGCTTGAGTACAACAATGCCTACACCTGAACTACCAACCGTTCCCTGTGCCTTAGCATCAAAGGCGCGACAATGTCCATCGGGAGATAAAATCCCGCCCTCTTGATATAGATAACCAGTCTTTTGTGGCAATTGTAGTGAAACACCACCAGCCAAAGCGATCTCGCAGTCCCCACTCAACAAGCTTTGACAAGCTAAATGCACAGCAACTAATGTTGTAGAGCAGGCAGTTTGGACTGTGACACTTGGTCCGGTGAGATTTAATTTATAAGATACGAGGGTACTAAGGTGGTCGTTCTCATTGGAAATCATCGTTTGAAAATTTCCCACCAATTCGATCAACTCAAGGTTGGAAGCAAGGTTTTTGAGTAAGTAAGTGTTCGTGCTTGCACCAGCGTAGACACCAATTGGACTTTTATATGTTTGGGGGTTGTAGCCAGCGTTCTCAAGAGCCTCTTGAGCACACTCTAAGAATAAGCGGTGTTGAGGATCTGTAATTTGAGCTTCTCTGGGCGTGTAGCCGAAGAATGAAGCGTCAAACATCTCTACATCATCCAACACAGGCCCTGCTTTGACGTACCGAGGATGACTCAGTACAGCAGGATCTATACCAGAAGATAATAATTCCTCGTCTGAGAAAACTGATAAAGACTCAACTCCATCGAGTAGATTGTACCAAAACTCATTAACATTTTTTGCTCCTGGAAAACGACCAGCCATGCCAACAATAGCTACTTCTAAACCAGTATTATAATCATATGTTGTAAAGTTATTCATATTGCATTATTCTTATTTTTCTTGATTGACTACTGATGAACGCACCAACCTTTTTTTTAGACGGTTTCTCCCTTCTTTCATGTCTTCAAGCTGATTTTTGCTTTTGTCCAAAGAAGATAAGTAGTCACTCTTTTCCTGATTCAGATATTGAGCGAAAGAGCTTACGGTTGGGTGTTTAAACATTTCGAGTATTGATATATCTTGATTAAAAATTTCCCGTAGCTTATTATGAACCTTAATAAGAAGTAATGAGTGACCACCGAGATCAAAGAAACTGTCATATAGACCCACCTTCTCTACTTGAAGCACCTCTTGCCAAATAGTTGCAATCATTCGTTCTAGCTCAGTTTGCGGTTTTACATAAGCTTCAGTTGACAGCGTAATTTCCTTATCAGGTGCTGGTAGTGCAAAGCGGTCTATTTTGCCGTTAGATGTTAACGGTAGGGTGTCTAAGGTGACAAAGACATTTGGCACCATGTATTCTGGTAGCTTCTGTTTGAGGAATTCACGTATTTGATTGGTAGTAAGTGATTCATCAGAACTGACAAAATAGGCAACTAAGCGTTTTTTATCAAAAATATCTTCTGTTGCAATAACTACAGCTTGTTGGATTTGGGGATGAGTGTTGAGGGCTGCTTCAATTTCTCCCAACTCAATGCGGAAGCCCCGCACCTTGACTTGCTGGTCTATGCGACCAAGAAATTCAATCTTCGCATCAGGCAAATATCGAGCCAAATCCCCTGTTTTATATAATTTTGACTTTTGACCCTTCGCTTCGCTCAAGGGCATGCTTTTGACTTTTGAAAAGTCAAAGGGATTTGGGACAAATTTTTCTTGGGTTAGTTCTGGGCGGTTGAGGTAACCTCTGGCTAAGCCATCACCTCCAATGTAGAGTTCTCCTGCCACTCCCACTGGTACTGGTTGGAGGTGTGAGTCTAAGATGTAGATTTGGGTGTTACTTATGGGGCGACCGATGGGAATATCACCTCCTCTTAAGCTTTGTTTTCCTACTTCGTAAATACAGCATCCTACTACAGTTTCTGTAGGACCATATTCGTTAATCAATCTAGTTGCTGGTGCGTGTTTTTGCCAGAAAGAAGTAACTTTTTCTGATAAGGCTTCCCCACCAATAATAAATGCTTGAGTTTGAATGTTTACTTGTTCTGAGGCAAATAAATGGCTGAGTATTTTTAAATGAGCCGGGGTAATCTTTACAAGGCTAAACTTAGTACCAGAACACAATGCTGTTTTAAGTGCTTCAATTTCTCCTTTCTCTGGTAAAAGAACTACCATTAGTCCTATCAATAAAGGAGAAAATAAACTGGTAATAGTGGCATCGAAGCTAATAGAAGAATTGACAGTAGAACCTTCTCCCTCAGCAACATTATAAGCTTTTATACACCAGCTTAAATAATTCACTATACCACTATGGAGAATCATTGTTCCCTTGGGTTTTCCGGTAGAACCAGAAGTATAAATTATGTAAGCTAAATTATCTGATTTGACTTGCCTACAAGGGTTATCCTGAGAGTAATCAGCAAAGTTTTGCCAATCTTCATCCAAACAAATTGTTTGTGTTTGGTGTTGTGGAAGTTGTTTGAATAAGTGCTGTTGAGTGAGTAGTATTGGTAATTGTGAATCTGCCAACATATAACTCAACCGTTCTTGGGGATAATTGGGGTCAAGGGGTACATAAGCACCACCAGCCTTAAGTATCCCCAACAGTCCTACCACCATCTCAATCGAACGTTCTACACAAACACCCACTAGCACCTCTGGTCCTACACCGAGGGAAAGCAGGTGATGTGCTAGTTGGTTGGCTCTTTGATTTAATTGAACATAACTCAACTGCTGATTCTCAAATACCACTGCCACCGCATCGGGTGTTCTCTCTACCTGCTCCTCAAATAACTGATGAATACATTTATCAGTGGGATATACTGACGCAGTATCATTCCACTCCACTAACAACTGATGGCGTTCTGCTTCACTCAACAGGGGTAATTCACCCACAGTTGCTACTGGATTTTCCACAATTGCGCTACACAAGTTCTGGAAATGAGCCGCCATGCGTTCAATGGTTGACCGATCAAATAAATCTGTGTTGTACTCCCATGACCCCACCAATTCCTCAGAGGTTTCGGTGATTGACAGTGTTAAATCAAACCTAGCAATGGTGCTTTCTGGATTTAACTCACACCAAGTACAACCAGGTAATTCTAATTCACTCATTGGTGTATTTTGCAATACAAACATCACACAGAACAGGGGGGAATGACTCAAGGAGCGTTGTGGTTGCAATGCCTCAACTACCTGTTCAAAAGGTACATCCTGATGTTCATAAGCTTTGAGTGTAGTTTCCCGCACTTGTGCCAGTAAGTTCTCAAAACTGGGATTCGCTTCAAAAATGGTTCTTAACACCAAAGTATTCACAAAAAAGCCAATCAGTGACTCTATTTCACTGCGGTTTCGATTGGTAATTGGTGAACCAATTAAAATGTCTGATTCACCACTGTAACGATATAGTAAAGTGGCAAACGCTGCCAGCAGGGTCATAAATAAGGTTGTACCCGATTTACCAGATAGGGTTTGCAATTTCTGAGTTAAATCCCTATTTAACGTAAAACTTTCAGTCCTACCCTGGTAAGTTTGCACACTTGGACGAGTCCGGTCAGTAGGTAATTGTAATAGGGATGGAGCACCATGCAATTGAGAACGCCAGTAATTTAGTTGAGTTTTTAGGACTTCTCCACTCAACCATTGTCTCTGCCAAACTGCAAAGTCGGCATACTGGATTGGTAATTTTGGTAAAGGAGATGGAACTCCAGCACAACTGGCTTGATATAAACTAGATAGTTCTTGAATGAATATCCCCATTGACCAACCATCATAAACAATGTGGTGCATACAAAGTAGCAACACATAAGACTCTTTCTCTAGTTGCACCAAAGTAACTCGCAACAACGGACCATTGACTAGGTCAAAGGGTCGTTGAACTTTTTTAGATAACTGTTGTATGAGAGCAGACTGCTCAACTGTTGGCAATGCCTGCAAGTCCGTTACTGGTAAGGTTATTTCCGACGTGGGAGCGATCGCCTGGATAGGATACCCATCCTGATTGGGAAAAGTGGTGCGGAGAACTTCGTGACGCTGTATAACTTCTTGCAAGCTCTGCTCCAAATGACTTATCTGAAGCAAACCCTTAATGCTCACGGCAAAAAACTCGTTATAGGTAGTACTTTCTCCCTCAATTTGGTGTAGAAACCACAATCTTTGCTGATTCAACGACAAAGGGATAGTTCCGTTCCTGGAAATGGGTCGAATGGGTTCAATAGTGAAAGTTGAGGCGAGATTGGTCTTTTGCAAAAACGCGATAATTTCATCTTTACGTTCAGCTAACTCAGCACGTATGTCTGGTATTAGTGTTCCTTTAGGGGCATTACAGCGCAGGCTAACATCTCGTGCAGGAGATCCGTTAACTTCATCAATCCAAAGTTTAATATCTAAGTCATCTAAATCCGACAAAAAATCTTCTATGGGTTTCATAATTTTATTTTCTAAAAATTACTTCTTCAAAAACTATGTAGATAATAGGGGGATACGCTAACCCTGTCTAAAAACCCCTGATTAATCAGATTGAAATCTCCCTCCTAACACCAGAGCATTAATATTTATTTTAATCAATTGCACTCTTTTTGAACAAAAAGTATTCAAATTAGAGAATTATGCCATGCCTCCTACAATGTAGGTAACAAAAATCGGCAGGTTTTCATGTGTCAATAACATATTATTTAACATCAATAGATCTCCTTTTTGCCACAAAATACGAACCACTTCCTATTGATATATCTCCCGTGCAAATCTGATGTCAATGTTCTTTTAGCAGCGTTAGAGCGGAACCATTGTTTATGCTCTAAAGCCTGACGTCTAAGTTGTTAAGATAGGACAAAAACTCTTTGTACTTTTCATAGCCTTATCTCTTCTCGCTCACCCACAAAATCACTAGTCGTTATCTGTCGTTTTTGGGTTTTTAAAAGAATTTTATCTACTAAAGCAGATATGCCAGCTACTGTAGGTTCTTCAAACAGGTTATTTAAGGAAAGTTCTACTTGAACGGCTTCACGAACCCGAGAAATAACTTGAGTGGCTAGTAATGAATGTCCCCCTAGTTCAAAAAAGTTGTCGTAGATACCCACTTTCTCAATACCAAGTAATTGTTGCCAGATTTCACCAATAGTTTGCTCAAGCTCATTGTGAGGAGCAACATAAACATTACTGAGTTCAGGTCGTGGGTGTGTATCTTGGGATCTATTAACTTTTTCTAAGCTTTCAAAAGAAATTTTTGAAAAGGAATTATTTAGCTTAATTCTAGTCGTTAAATCTTCAGTTGATACTGTAAATCGGGGAGATGGACTATCCAGAATACGCAGAAAAACCTCAACACCTTCTGAAGGAAGTAGTGCATTCTGGAGGTATTCTTCTTCAAGAATATTAGAATTAATTTTGGCAGCGTTTTTGACTGCCTCTACTGACATTCCAACTTCTTGCCAATCATCCCAATCAATACTAACTGTAAAAGTTCTATTTTGACAAGTATTGTAATAACAGAAAACATCAAGGAATTCGTTAGCAGCAACATAGCTAACCTCACCAAATTTTGTTTTATACAGTGCAACACCTATAGATGAACAAAGAACTAAAAAATCTAGTTCAACGTGTTCTAATAGCTTAGCGAGTACCAATGTACCCCTCACTTTGGGTGCTAGAACATTTTCTGTTATTTCTTTTGTTCTTCTTTGAATAACACCTGCATAATCAACAACAGCAGCAGTATGGATAACACCATTTATTGGACCAAACCGCTGTTGAGCCTTGGCGATCGCTGCTTGCATTTGTTCAAAGTTAGCTACATCGGCGCTGATAACTAAAACCTCAGCTCCAAACTGTTCGAGTTTTTGAATTTTCTGAATTTTACGACTGATATCATTGTCTTCACCGTAATTAGTAAGCCATTTGACCCACTCATCTGGTGCCGGAAAAGCTGAACGACCTAACAGAATTAATTTGGCTTTTACAGTCTTCGCCAGATTTTCTGCTAGCACAAATCCAACGCCTCCAAGGCCACCTGTAATCAAGTAAACTCCTTGTTCCTTTAACCTTATATTTGTTTCACTGGGCTTATTTAATTGGACTGGTTCAAAAGTTTGTACCCAACGGTGAAGACCACGGTAGGCAATAAACAAGTCGGAGAATTTTGCTTGTAGTTCGTTGAATAGCTGGTCTATAAGCTTGCGTTCACTTCTAGTTCCTGATTTGGGAAGGACAACATCAATGTTACGACAGCTAATTGAGGAGTATTCTTGCGGAATAATCTTAATTGCTCCCAACATGGTCGCTTTCTCAGGACACAGTTCTTCTTCTGTAGTTACTGGCTGCACATTATTTGAAATAACAGTCAGTTGAATCTCATCCATCACATTGTGTTTCCCAAGTGCCTGCGCTAGAAAGATAAGACTGTGCAAACCTAAATCTTGAGCTTTGTCAACCTCTTCAAGCCTTGATACTGTTTGGCTGTTCTTTGTGACACTCCACAAATGGACAATTGTGTTTGGGAACTTTCTTTGCGCTAAAATTTCTTTGACTAAAGTATGGTAGTCATCAGGTTGTTGAGGGTTCAGAGTATATGCACAATCGCTATGCTGAGTAAACTCTGCTCCAATTTTAACACTAATAACATCACGATCATCCCGTTCCAATCGTTCTACAATTTGGGAACCCAAGCCGCAATCATCAATAAACACTAGCCAGGATGATTTACTCTCCACTAACTCTTCATCTGCAAGAGACAATGGTGGTAAGGATTGCTTCCAAGAAGGTAAGTAAAACCAGTCAGCGACATTTGGTTTTTTGCCCAGTGATACCTGAGATTTACGGTTATTGTCTAACTGTTTTTGAGATTCAATCCAATAACGCTGACGCTCAAAAGGGTATGTTGGTAAGGGAACACGAAAATGTTTTTGGTGGTTATAAAATCCAGACCAATCCACTTTTACGCCAAAAAGCCAAAGCTTGCCTAATGTAGTGAGCAAAAACTCTACATCTGATTGACGATCTTGCGGATGACGTAACGAAGTTAGCACAACTTGCTTTACTGTCTGATCTGAATGCTGTGTGGCTAACGTACTTAGCGTCCTTCCAGGACCAACCTCTAGCAGGATTTGTTCGGGTTCTTTCAACAACTGTTGCAGTCCTTCCGAAAAGCGCACACAGGATCGCAAATGCTTTGCCCAATAATTTGGGTCTGTTACCTGTGACGCTGTAATCCAAGTGCCAGTGACATTAGACAAGTATGGAATTTGTGGGGGATTGAGAGTTACTTTTTTGACTGCAAGGGTGAAGGGTTCCAAAATAGGATCCATCATCTCAGAATGGAATGCATGGGAAGTATGCAGACGTCGGCAGTTTAAGCCTTTTTCTGCAAGCTGGTTCTGCAATGCCTCCACATCATCCGTGCGACCTGAAACCACACAAAGGGATGGTCCGTTAATTGCAGCAATTTGTAGAGACGTTGCATGCATCTCTACATTTAGGAGGGCTTGCACCTTTTTTTCTGGAAGATGAATAGCAAGCATTGCCCCTGTTGGCAGTTGTTGCATGAGCTGCCCTCGTAAAGCTACTAGAGCTAAGGCATCTTTTAAAGATAAAACACCAGCCAGAGTTGCTGCTACATATTCACCGATACTGTGACCAATCATTGCTTTTGGATGCACGCCCCAAGACATCCAGAGTTGAGCTAGGGAGTAGGCGATCGCAAACAAAGCTGGCTGTGCAATAGCTGTCTGTTTAAGTTGTTGTGCTGCTTCTTCAGCTAATTCCTCTTGAGGATACAATATAGATTGTAGGTCAAATCCTAAATGAGGTTTGAGGATTTCCGAACACAAATCGATGTGCTTGCGAAATGTAGGTTCAGTCTGGTAGAGTTCGTGCCCCATATTCACATATTGAGAACCCTGCCCTGAAAACATAAACACCACAGACCGCTCTTTGAATTCCTGAAAGTTTGTAAAAACTCGTTGCGGATCAGCTGACTCCAATGCGTTTGCAGCTTCATTAAGCTCTTGGCAAACTACAATCCGTCGGCGATCAAAAGCTCTACGACCAACAGCAAACGTGTAAGCTACATCAGCAAGGTCAAGATCGGGATGCTGTTTTAAGTACGCAGCTAGATTTGCAGTCATTTCATCCAGCGCAGAACTGGTTTTAGCAGACAGCGATAGTAGTTGCCAAGGTCTGGAATGTCGAGATGCGATATCTTGCGTCTGGTCAACAGGTGCTTCTTCTAAGACAATATGGGCATTAGTACCCCCGATGCCAAAGGAACTGACCCCAGCACGGCAGGGTGTTCCGTCTGTTGTCCATTTGGACAGCGTCTTATTGACGTAAAATGGGCTATTAGCAAAATCAATATTGGGTGATGGTTTTTCAAAGTTCAAGCTAGGAGGCAGCAACTTGTGTTTCAGCGCTAAGGTAGTCTTAATTAGACCCGCCACTCCAGCGGCTGCATCAAGATGTCCGATATTTGTTTTTACTGAACCAATAGCACAGAAGCCCTTCTTCTGAGTACTGGTCCGAAAAGCTTGAGTCAGTGCTGCAATTTCAATCGGATCTCCAAGAGTTGTTCCAGTTCCGTGTGCTTCTATATATGAAATGTCCTCAGCCTCAATCCCTGCTACTGCCAGAGCCTCTGAAATTACTGCCGCCTGACCGGACTCACTTGGAGCAGTGTAGCCCACTTTCAACGAACCATCGTTATTGATAGCAGAGCCTCTGATAACTGCATGAATGTAGTCACCATTTGCCAAAGCATCCTCTAACCTCTTCAGCACAACAATGCCTACACCATTGCCATCGACAGTTCCCTGAGCACGAGTATCAAAAGCTCGGCAGTGTCCGTCAGGAGAGGCAATACCGCCATTTTGGTAAAAATAACCTTCTTTTTGTGGAGTGTAAATGGAAACACCACCTGCCAGTGCCATATCGCATTGATAATTTAGCAAGCTTTGGCACGCCAAATGAACAGTAACCAACGAAGTAGAACAGGCAGTGTTAACGTTAATACTGGGTCCTGTCAGGTTCAATTTATAAGAAACCCGTGTAGGCACATAATCTTTATCATTGCCAATTGAAACTTGTAAATTGCCTGCTGATTCGATGAGGTCGTGGTTTGAAATTAAGTTTCTTGCCAGGTAAATATTCAAACCAGCGCCAGCGTAAACACCAATTCGACCGTCGTATGCTTGAGAGTCATAACCAGCATTTTCAAGAGCTTCCCAAGCACACTCTAGGAAGAAACGGTGCTGGGGGTCCATCAACTCAGCTTCCTTGGGTGTAAAGCCAAAGAATAGAGCGTCAAACATTTCGATGTTTTCCAACACTCCTTTGGCTTTGACATAGTTAGGAGAATTTAGTAAAGCCGGGTCTACACCTGAAGCGATGAGTTCTTCATCCGTGAAGAATGTAATTGACTCTACACCGTTGACTAAATTTTGCCAAAATTTATCAACGTTGTTAGCTCCCGGAAAACGACCAGTCATGCCAATTATGGCTATAGGTTCTAAAGAGTCCTGAGTTTCCCAATTATACATTTGCTTTCCTCTTCTGCTTTATGAGTTGCTTTTGTCTTTTGATAGCCTCTTTTTGCTTTTTGGCTAATTCATCAATTGGGGCAAGGGCAGTTTGTTCTACATTATTTTCTTGGCTTAAATATTTAGCCAAATTACTTATAGTTGGATACTTAAACAAGTCAGTGACTGAGATATTGCTATTGAAGATTTCTCTCACTTTGTTCCCTACTTGAATTATAAGGAGTGAATTACCACCAATATCAAAAAAGTTGTCGTAGATGCTTACTTGTTTTCGCCCGAGAACTTCCATCCAAAGCTGAGCTAATATTTCCTCTGTAGGAGTACTAGGTGCAACGAGGCCTTCTTCCAAATCACTTGTAGATAAATCTGGTGTAGGTAGAGCGTTGCGGTCTAGTTTACCGTTAGGTGTTAGAGGCAAAACCGACTGCATGACAAAAACTGACGGCACCATGTAGTCGGGCAGTTTTTCCTTGAGGAAGCGGCGCAGTTCACTAGTGTTAAGGACTTGCTCCTGGTAGGGAACCAAATATGCCACTAAGCGCTTCTCACCCGGTTGGTCTTCGCGGGCAATGACCACCGCCTCCTGCACTTTAGGATGTTCGGTCAACACTGCTTCAATTTCTCCCAACTCTATACGAAAGCCGCGAATCTTCACCTGGTTATCAATTCGACCGAGATACTCAATGTTGCCATCGCGCAAATACCGGGCTAAGTCTCCAGTTTTGTATAGCCGTGCCCCCTCTTCGTGGCTAAAGGGGTTGGTGATAAATTTAGCGGCGCTTAACTCTGGGCGGTTGAGATAGCCGCGAGCTACTCCAACACCACCAATATAAATTTCACCCGTGACACCCACAGGAACAGGGTTTAGATATTTATCAAGCAGATAAATTTGGATATTTGCAATTGGGCGACCAATAGGTACTGTCTTTTGGTTGGTAAGACTATCTTTACACTGCCAAAAGGTGACATCTACCGCAGCTTCTGTTGGGCCATAGAAATTATACAGTTGGGCATCAAGTCGATGAAAAAAGCGTTGTTGAAGTTGGACTGGCAATGCCTCACCACTTGCTATCACCCGTTTGAGAGACTGACATTTTTCTAAACCTTCTGCTTCCAGAAACACTTGCAGCATTGATGGTACAAAATGTAAGGTCGTAATTTGCTGCTGTAAAATTAAATTAACTAGGTAGCTGGTATCTCGATGCCCTTCTGGTTGAGCTACTACTAAACGTGCACCTGTAATCAACGTCCAGAAAAATTCCCAAACTGACACGTCGAAACTGAAAGGGGTTTTCTGCAATACGCAATCTGCTGCTGTCAATTGGTAAGCATCCTGCATCCACAATAAGCGATTACAAATTCCCCTATGGGTATTCATCGCTCCTTTTGGTTGACCCGTAGAACCAGAGGTGTAAATGACGTAAGCTAAATTATCGGATGTAACGTTGCAAACTGGGTTTTGTGTCCTCTGTTGAGCGATAAGTTCCCAGTTACTGTCTGTGCAAACTAATTTTGCCTGATAAGTTGGTAAATTTTCTATTAGGTGCTGTTGTGTTAATAAGACGCTTGGTTGCGAGTCTTCTAACATATAAGCCAAGCGTTCCTTAGGATAGCTCGGGTCTAGTGGTATGTATGCACCACCTGCTTTGAGGATGGCTAATAGTCCGATAACCATGGAGAGCGATCGCTCTACACAAATTCCTACCAGTACTTCTGGTTTTACACCTAAAGTTTGCAAATGGTGCGCTAGTTTATTTGCCCTTACGTTCAGTTCTCGATAAGTAAGTTGTTCTTCCTCAAAAACCACTGCTACAGCATCCGGTGTTTTTTCTACCTGAGCCTCAAACAACTGATGAATACACTTGTCCTGGGGATAATCTGCTTGAGTGTTGTTCCACTCCACAAGTAACTGATGTTGCTCAGCTTCACTCAGCAGAGGCAATTCAAAAAGCCGTTGTTCAGGATGAGTGATAATCCCCTCTACCAAGGTCTGGAAATAACCTAGTATCCGGCTAATTGTGGCAGCATCGAATAAGTCTGTGTTGTACTCACAATTCAATATCAGCTCATCGCTGATCTCAATAACATTAAAGCTGATATCAAATCCAGTAAAACTGATAGGTGGAGCGAAAATCTCTGTTTCCAGTCCAAACATTTTTGGCACAGCTGCAGGTCGCTCCAAGTTAAATATGGTTGCAATCAGAGGGGAGTGGCTTGCGTCCCGACCTAATTTCAGCTGTTTAAGCAACCAAGCGAAAGGATAATCTTGATTTTCGTAAGCCTCTAACAAGACACCCTTCATTTTGCCAAGATATTCGGAAAATGTCAAATTTTCAACAACACAACTTCTGATGGGTAGTAGGTGAGCACAGTACCCAACAAGCTTTTCACTACCTGCAGAAGACCGCCCAGCAGAAGGAATACCTACTACAATATTCTCTTGGCTTGTCAATCGGTGAAGAAAAGCCGTATATGCAGACAGGAGAGTCATAAACGGGGTGCAACCCTTTGTTGTGCTGAACTGTTTCACTTCACGATAAAGGCTTGCATTCAGCCGCAGCGTTTGCCTATTACCCCTATAGGTTTTTATTGGAGGACGAGGACGATCTGTTGGCAGGTTTAAAACAGGAGTTAAACTTGCAAATTTTTCCAACCAATAGGATTCATGGGCTGCCATTTCCTCAGTTTGACTTTGCTGTTCCTGCCAATTAATGTATTCCCTAAATTGCATCGGTGGCTTGAGTTGATAAACTTCACCCTGACACTCTTGTGAATACAATGCACCTAATTCTTGCAAGATAACGTTTATTGACCAGCCATCGACGACAATGTGATGAGCTGTCATAACCAGTAGATGTAGCTGTTCTTCTAATTTAAGAACGTAACAACGGAACAGAGGTCCTTGAGTCAGGTCAAAAGGTTTTAGGCTTTCTTGTTTAAACCACTGTGTTACTTGAAAATCGCGATCGCCCAAAGGGCGGCTCCCAAGGGGAGCATCGCCTGCATTAGATAAATCAATTAACGAAATATCTATCTTTAGAGATGGCAAAATCTGCTGAAAATTACCCTGACTGTCGATCTTTGTCCGTAAAGCCTCATGGCGATCTACAACTTGCTGTACGGCTCGATTCATCGCCTCCAGATTTAACGAACCTTTTAATTGCAGACCGATCGAGATTTTGTAAGCGAGCGTGCTATCGTCTCCGATCTGATCCAAAATCCAGAGTTGCTGTTGAGCTTTAGTTAAAAGGATTTTGTCTGTTTCTTTCTCGACTTCGCCTTCTTTTACTAAGTTAGATTCACTTATTTTTTCCGATGTTTGTATTAATTTTTGCTCTTTTTGGCTGCTATTACTGTCAGAATTTGGTAAAAAATCACCTTCTCGCAGTTCGGCGACAATATTTTTAATTGTTTGAATTAGGTAATCTATATCTTCGTCAGTATGCGCCGCAGACAGAAAACAATTGCGCCCCTCCCAAACATAAATCCCCTTTTCGAGCAAATGATAAAATAACAAGTCCATATTGCTCGAAAAAGCAAAACGGAACAACGAGCCAAAATAAACGATACGAATGGGTAAATTCTCGCCTTCAAAATAAGCATTCAGCGTGTCCGCTAACTTAGCTGTGCGCTGATTCAAATTCTCTTGCAAAGTAGATCCGCGCATCTTTATTTCTTTGAGGACAGCACTCGCAGCAGCTAGAGCTAGAGGATGTTTGCAGAAAGTGCCAGCAAAAAATGTCGTCTCTGCTTGAGGATAGGATGCATCTTCATAGTTCCACATCCCACCGTCAAGACTATTCATATAAATAGCTTTACCAGCAACGACACCGATAGGCATTCCCCCCCCGACGATCTTGCCGTAGGTAGCAATATCTGCATCAATACCGAACCATGCTTGCGCTCCACCAGGATGAATGCGAAAACCAGTAATCATTTCATCAATTATCAATGCGATTCCCTTTTCTCGCGTTAACTGTCTCAGTTGGTGGAGAAATTCTCTCGGTTGGAGATCGGGTCGGCGGCTTTGTACTGGTTCGACTAAAACGGCTGCCAGTTCGCGTGCGTGGGCTTCGAGTATCTCTAAGGAATGAGGATTGCCATAGTCAAGCACCAAAACATCTGCGACTGTATTTGATGTAATCCCTGGAGCAATTGGTACTACATTTAAACTGTCGCCGCTCGTTTGAGTTATTGCCAAAGTCCCATCAAAGTGACCGTGATAAGAACCAGCAAACAAAGCAATTTTTTGACGACCTGTAACTGTGCGTGCCAAGCGCAGTGCTGTCATCACCGCTTCGGTTCCAGAATTACAAAAAGTAACTCGTTCCATTCCCGTAATTTGGCAAATTAGCTGCGCTACCTCTCCTGCCAGACGGGTTTGGGGTCCAATTTGTATTCCTCGATCAACCTGCTCTTTTAAAGCGGCGATCACTAAATCGGGCTGGTGTCCAAACAAATTCACCCCAAATCCCATTGTCAGATCTAAGTACTCATTTCCATCGATATCCCAAATTCTCGAACCCTGAGAACGTTCTCCCACAATCGGATAGAGCATTTCTTTGGTAGAGAAACGAAAGCCCGCCGAAGCCCTATTGTCTGCCAAAATTGGTCGATAGGTTTGCGTTAGTTGTTTTGAGGTTTGAGTGCGCTGGGTATAACGAACGATGAGATCTTCTAAGTGACGCTGTTGTTGCGGGTTGAGTCCTCGATGGCGAATTTCGCTGACTTTCCAGGGGGGCAAGGGCGAAAATGTTTCTTGAGCAATTGGTTTGGGTAGTGTTGGCTTAAGTGTTTCGACTGCGGGTTTTGAGTGTCCGTTGTGGGCAGAAAAATTGGGAACTGTGGATAAACCATTACCCCGCATCACTTCTAATTGCTGAGACATAAGCTGAAGCTGCTGCTGAATAATTGCTTCCATCGCTTTCTGGGATCCCATCTGTTGCTCTACTGTCGCTCGCTCGCTTGGTTGTGATATTTGCGGCGACAGTACCTTAGTTTCTATCTCATTTAAAATTAAATCTTTTGGGACGATCTGCTCGTTTAGATAATTTGCCAAGGCATCAAGGGTCGTCAACTCCTCAAATAATTGGCGAATAGTAATTTTTATTCCATAGGTTGTTTCAATGCTGTTAACGGCATCAATAAGGACTATAGAATCAGCGCCCATTTCTAAGAAAGGAGCGTTTATATTTATCTCAGATGGTTCTGCTTTAAGTAAATTCGCAACCAGAGTTCGCAAGGTTGTGAGAATTGTTTCTTTTTGGTTCGTTTTGGTGAATGTAGTCAAAGCAGGATTTAAACCGTTAGTAGCGATCGCGTTTGTCTTTATAGGCTTGGATAACTGGTTTGGCATTGTGCTTTGTTCTTGAATCCAGTAGCGTTTTCTTTGGAAAGGATAGGTGGGAAGCGAAAGTAGGCTACGTGAATAATCTCGATCAAATCCCAGCCAGTCAATCTCTGCTCCGCTTATGTATAATGCGGATAAACTTTCCAGCATCACTCGCCAATCCTCTTTCTGCGGTGCTAGAGAAGGTAGCCAAACCGCCTTTTCTTCTTGTTGACAGCGTTTACCTAAGCTCGACAGGATTGGTTTGGGGCCAATTTCTAAAAATAGTTCGTATCCTTGTGCGAATAGAGTTTTTATCCCTGCCATAAATTGTACTGTTTGGCGAGTGTGTTGTCGCCAATATTTGGCATCGGGGATAAACTCTGAGTACATCATTTGCCCTGTCAAATTGGAGATCAGGGGAATACTTGGAGCGCGAAATTGGATTTGACTGGTTTGTAACTCAAAGGTATCCAAAATATCTTCTATTAAAGGAGAGTGAAAGGCATGAGACACTTTTAAGCTTCGAGTCTCAATTCCTCGTGCTTCCAAGGCATCAGCGATTGAGGCGATCGCTGGTATACGCCCAGATATCGTAATATTTTTGGGGGCATTGATGGCGGCGATCGCTACTTCTGAGGTATAAGGTTGAATGGCTGTTGCTACTTGTGCTTCATCAGCAAATACAACTAGCATCTCACCTTGAGGAGGCAGTGTCTGCATCAATTTTGCCCGTTCGGAAATCAGTTTGAGTCCGTCTTCCAAGCTGAATACTCCCGCTACACATGCAGCGACATATTCACCCACACTATGACCCATAACTACATCTGGAGTTATCCCCCAAGATTTCCATAACTCGAAAAGTGCGTATTCTAAAGCAAATAATGATGGTTGAGTATAAATTGTTTTATTTAGGGGAGAATCACTCTCTGATTCGGGATATAAAATTGATAGTAGCGGCTTTTCTAAATAAGAAGACAGAATTTCTTGGCAGTGGTCTAAACAGTTGCGGAAAGTAGGTTGAGTTTGGTAAAGTTGTCGTCCCATCCCTAAATACTGGGAACCCTGACCGCTAAACAAAAAGGCAATTTTAGGAGACTTTTGACCGAGCGAGCAATCGCTTGCTACCCCAGAATTCTCTTTGCCAAGAATAAAATCATTCAATGTCGTTTGCAATTGCTGTCGAGATTCAACGATCGCAGCCAATCTATGGTCAAAATGCGTTCGTCCAGTATTGGCTGTGAAGCAAACATCTGCTAAAGACTCTTGGGGATTTTGTTCTAGATGAGTTTGATACTTTTGTACTAACTCCTGCAAAGCCGATTCATTTTTTGCCGAGAGAGTCAACAAATGTTTGGGGCGTTCGCGTAGCGTCTCCTGTGGAGAATCGCTTTCTGTAACGGGAAAAGAAGGATCAAAGATAGGTGCTTCTTCCAAAATTACATGAGCGTTAGTGCCGCCAAAACCGAATGAAGATACACCAGCAAGACGTTGCTCTTTATCATGTAACCACGGTTGAAGTTCGGTAGCGATCGATAATGAAGTGCTTTCAAGAGAAATATGAGGATTTCTCTGTTTCAGATGTAGATGAGGAAACTTCTCTTTATGAAGTAAAGATAGCACTACTTTAATTAAACCAGCAATACCGGCAGCAGCCTCCAAATGACCTATATTGGTTTTAACCGAGCCAATCGTGCAAGGTTGTCGATGCGAGCATTCGTGCGTCAACACTTCTTTAAGAGAATTCAGTTCAATGGTGTCTCCTAAAAAAGTGCCAGTACCATGAGTTTCTACATAACCGATCTGTGCTGGTGTTACGCCAGCATTGGCTAAAGCTTGACGAATGACCGCCTGTTGAGCAGCACCGTTAGGAGCCGTAAGTCCATTACTGCGGCCATCTTGATTGACTGCCGAACCTTTAACGATCGCCAGAATTTTATCTCCATCCCTAAGCGCGTTGGACAGACATTTGAGAACCACTACACCACAACCTTCTCCACGAACATAACCATCCGCATTCGTATCGAAGGTCTTACAGCGACCGTCAGCAGCCATCATTCCTGCTTGATCGAAACACATAGTCAGTTGGGGAGTGAGAATGAGATTGACTCCTCCAGCTAATGCTAGTTCGCATTCTCCTTGGCGCAAGCTTTGACAAGCCTGATGAACTGCCACTAGAGATGAAGAGCAGGCTGTATCTACTGCCCAGCTTGGACCCCGCAAATCTAGAAGATAAGATAGGCGATTAGCGGCAATACTAAAAGCATTACCAGTTCCAAAATAGGCATCCAATCTAGTCTTCAAGTCGAACTGTAACTGAGAATAATCAAAGTTGCTGATGCCAAAGAAAACCCCTGTCTGACTTCCTGCTAACTTATCTGGTGCCTTGCCAGCGTGTTCTAGAGCTTCCCAGCTTACTTCTAGTAGCAGACGCTGTTGGGGATCCATACTTTCTGCTTCACGTGGGGATATTCCAAAAAACTGCGGTTCGAATCGATCCACTTGCTCCAAAAAGCCACCATAGCAAGCATAGTTGTCCCAACGCGATGCGGGTACAAGAGCGATCGCATCGACTCCGTTGCGTAATAGCTGCCAAAAAGCATCTGGATTGTTGGCTTTTGGGAAACGACAACCCATTCCAACAATCGCGATCTCTTCAGTTTCTTTCCTACTTTCAGTTTTAATTTTTTGCGGAGCAAAGCCTTCGCAAGCAGAAGTTTCATCTACTAGATGTCGAGCTAAGCCTTCAAGGGTAGGATAATCGTATAGTAAGGTGGGAGAAAATTCGCGTCCAAGCCATTCTTGTAGTTCGCCCGAAATTCTCACTGCTGCCAGAGAATTTAAACCATATTGAGCTAGAGCTTGGCGAATATCTATCTCTACAGGTGATACTTGCAGATGTTCGGCAATTTTTGCCACTAACCAAGCTTTGATCGCCTCTACATTTTTAGATTTTGGTTGATCGTTGAGTGCTGGTAGTTGATCGTTTGTACTCCCTGAAGAGTTGGCTGACAAATTATCCGTTTGCAGTTTTTGCCACAGGGATTCTACTTCTGATTCCAGATGCCGAAAATGGTTTTTGTATTGGGGATTTACACTCCAGTCTGCCACTACATCCAAACTACCAGCCAGAAAACCTTCTCGACAAGCACTACGCTGCACTTTCCCAGAAGAAGTTTTTGGAAGCGTTCCAGTTTTGAGCAGCAAAATCGCGTAAGCTTGTAAATCGTGCTCTTCTGCCACTGCTTTGCGAATTGCCGCGATCGCATCATTGCCATTTAACTTCCGCAGGTGAGTTCGTTCTACCTCTTGGACGATCACCAATTGTTCTACACCAGCAATTTCGACAGAAAAAACCGCTCCACAACTAGGACGTAGTGCTGGATGGCTTTGTTCTACTGTTAGTTCGATATCTTGAGGATAATGATTGCGACCCAAGATAATAATCAAATCTTTCAACCGACCCGTAACAAATAGCTCGCCATCCTGCAAAAACCCTAAATCTCCCGTGCGTAGATACGGTTCTTCATTCGTGTCAAGATAAGCATGGAAAGTATCTTTTGTCTGCGATGGTCGATTCCAGTAGCCACTAGCCACACTCGGACTCGATACCCAAATCTCTCCCACTTGTCCATCTGTAAGCCGAGTTAAAGATTTGGGTTCGACGATCACGATTTTTGTATCCAACCAACTCCGACCACAGCCGACTATTTTTTGAATATCCGAGCGATCGTCAGTCGCAACTATTGCTTTGTTTTTTTCGAGAGCAGTTCTCTCGACTTGGCAAATCACTGGAGGTTGCGTTTTCAAGCCTCCAGAGACAAATAAAGTTGTCTCAGCCATCCCATAGCAAGGATAAAATACTTCGTGGCGAAAGCCGCAATCGGCGAAAGTGCTAGTAAAATGCTCTAGTGTCTCAGCTCGGATTGGTTCGGCTCCGCTAAAAGCCACTTCCCAACTACTTAGATCGAGTCGCTCGCGCTGTTCTTTCGTAATTTGGCGAACGCAAAGCTCGTAAGCAAAATTAGGACCTCCACTAGTAGTTGCCTTGTAGCGTGAAATTGCCTCTAGCCAGCGAATTGGTTTTTGCAGAAATGCTACAGGCGACATGAGAAAACACGGTATTCCCAAATATAGGGGCTGTAACACATTGCCAACTAATCCCATATCGTGGAATAAAGGCAACCAACCGACAAAAATAGTATTGTGCGTATGTCCAAATGCTCTTTGAATTATTTGCTCGTTGTGCAAGAGATTGCCGTGAGTGACCATTACTCCTTTCGGCGTTCCGGTAGAACCTGAAGTGTACTGGAGAAAAGCGAGAGTGTCGCTGCTCGCAGTTGGATCTTGCCAGTCTGATGCACAGTCGCTGTCAATCTTATCGATAGCTAGCCAGTGTATGGCAGATAATTTTGGATTCCGAACCAATTGACTTTCCATGCTAGTCAATTCGGATGTTGTAGTAAGCGCCGCCGACGCTTGGGCATCCAATATAATAGCTTGCAGTCTGGATAGTTTTTGATTGCGTCGAGGCGGATAGGCGGGAACGGCGACAAATCCAGCGTATAAACAGCCAAAGAACGCAGTAATAAAATCTAGACCTGGTGGAAACAGCAACAAGACTCGCGAACCAGGAACTTTAACTCGGTCTTGAAGTCGAACGGCGATCGCTTGCGCTTTTCGCTCCAATTCTTGATAAGTAAGACTTACGCTTTCTGTTTCTCCGTTTATTAAAAAGGTATAGGCAATTTGTTCGGACTGATGTATGGCTCGGTATTGCAAGATATCTAAAAAGGTAGAAAAATTATCCATTTTCTTCTCATCTTTATAAGGTTTCAGCATATAATTCGACTCCACCGTCTCAATGTCGTTCTTATCGTATATCGCTGCAAACATTCCAACAGTGGTAATGTATCTGGCATGGGCTTTCTGTCGTGATTGAGTTGTAGTTGTGGTAAACAATAACTCTACTACGGAAAGCCCTCTTTATTTTGGCGAAGGTATTGGGCAATAGGAATGAGTTTTGAGCAAATAAATCGTACTTCTAAATATGTTTCAGTACTCCTCTGAATGACTCTCTAGGTTAGGAAGTTGGTCTTTGAGTTGTTGCAGCTTATGCTGCAATGTGTGGTCAGTGTCGTTGATGTAATGGCTGGTCATATCAAAGTCAGTAGACTGAAAACTTTTCTAAAAGACTTAAGCGCCCTTCATTTGAGCGAGGAAACACAATAAAGCCGAAATCCTTCCATAATCTGCCTTTTGGGCAACAGGCTCGTGGACGCCAAGGGTTCCGTACCCGAAGCGTCAAGCCTCCGGCTTATCGCTTTTACTCGCTGTGATCCATTCCAAAAACGTTGCTTGAAACCCTGATTCTTGCGTTGACTGACAAAACTTTTCGGTCTACTGAAAGTCACTGACGTAGTGGCTGGTAATTTCAAGGACACGGACGAGGACGTAGAACTGACAATTATTTTTCTCCTTTAAATAATTGGGTCTTGTGGAACAGCATGTGAGTACAGTTGAAATTCAACAATGCCCTCCTATTTATTTAGTGGGTATTTCTATAAATTGTTTATGCAGTGATTGCTCAAAAAAATAAATAATTTTTCAGAAAAATTTCGAAGCTATCCCACTAATATTCTCTGAACCCAGATATGGATAGTAGCAAGGTCAACGAATGCATCAAAATATACTTTTTGGCGTTCCCAGCGAACAGCTAAACGACGAGATTTACGTTGATACCAAGCAAAACAACGTTCTTGCTGAAATCGTGGAACAGAAATTTTGATGGGTCTGCCTTTGTTTTTCTTAGTTTTCCAAACTCGTTTTGGTATCTGAGGTCGGATCCCTCGTTTGCGTAGACTTGTACGTTGTTGTTTCGAGTCATACCCTTTATCAGCAGCCAATACCTTAAGTCGTTTACGTGGTCTGCCGCGCTTCAAAGTTTTTAATTTTACTTTATCTAGTAAAGGTAACACTTGTTCTCTCTCGTTACCGTTCGCTGGAGTAGTGGAGTTGGCCAGGGGCATTCCATTACCTTCATTAAGGGTGTGAATAAGAATACCTTTGCCTTTCCCTCCATACGCAACTTCTTCACCTCCTCCTTTCCCAGGGGGAAAAAGACCCGTCAACCGCGCCAAAGTCCCAATTTATTAGTCCTTTCTCATCTGCGATCGCTAAAATACGCCTCTGTAAATGTTCAAATGTTCCATCGGAGCGCCACCGTTTTAACCATCGGTGGGACGAGCTTTTTGATGCCCATGTATTGCCCCGTGGTAAATCACACCATCGACACCCAGTAATTAGAATGTACAGCAGACTATTTAATACATGGCGATATGGTGCATGAGGCATTCCTTTAGCACGCTTGGATGGTTCCTGGGGAAATATATCCTCAAACAACTTCCATTCCAGGTCGCTCAATCCTTCAAAACGTCCAGCCATTAACTGATACATCCAACTCAAGTGAGAACTAGATTACCAGATTTTTACTTTAGTGGGATAGGTTCATGAAAGTTGAGCAGAATTATGTGGATAAGTAGGTCAACATTGAAAAACGTAAGATAGAATTTTTGCGATTAAGTAGCTGGACAGAAATAAATAAGACTGTGTAAAGAAAGGTTAAGTTCAGA
>NZ_QMEA01000031.1 GCF_012912105.1 Brasilonema sp. UFV-L1 | reverse complement strand
CTTCCCCCACTTCCCCTACTTCCCCATCTTCCCTTTTCCTATTGCTCTGCTGCTCTAGCTTGTAAACATCACAATCACCGAACCAAGTTAAGGTATCAGTACCTGCAAACCTGGAAAAGCCAAACAAGAATATGTAGTCTTCACTGAAGCTTATACAGGGAACATCTCCACCAATCGCAACCACACAGACAAAAAACTGTAGTTTTTGTTACTTTTTTGCTAAACTAATCAAAGACTATTTACATTTCTTAATATGTAAAAAATGAGCAGAACGACTCTGACGAAAAAAATTACAATTTGTTAATTAAAATAACAGTAAGTAAATAAAAGGACATAAATCTTATGGTAAACACAGTAGAAAATCAGCCACCCCATCACGTCGTCATTGTCGGTGGTGGATTTGGAGGATTATATGCAGCAAAAGCACTCTCGCGCGCTGATGTCCATGTGACTCTGATTGATAAACGTAATTTTCATTTATTTCAACCGCTTTTATACCAAGTCGCTACTGGTACGATATCTCCCGCTGATATTTCCTCTCCACTACGTTCTGTACTCAGTAAAAGCAAAAATACGAAAGTATTGCTAGGAGAAGTGAATAATATCGATCCCCAAGGACAAAAAGTCTTCATGGGTGCGGAAGCAATACATTACGATTCTTTAATCCTGGCGACAGGTGCAAAGCATTCTTATTTTGGCAAGGATCAGTGGGAAGAATTTGCTCCTGGTTTAAAAACTGTGGAAGATGCGATAGAAATGCGTCACCGCATTTTCATGGCGTTTGAAGCCGCAGAAAAGGAAACTGATCCCGAAAAACGTCGCGCATGGTTAACTTTTGTGATTGTTGGTGGTGGTCCAACAGGTGTGGAATTAGCAGGAGCGATCGCAGAACTAGCCTACCACACAATGAAAGAGGATTTCCGCAATATCGACACTTCTGAAGCACAAGTTTTACTCCTCGAAGGTTTAGATCGAGTTCTCCCACCATTTGCACCAGAGTTATCAAAACAAGCAGAAGCATCACTGACGCGGTTGGGTGTCACCGTACAGCCAAAAACACTCGTCACGAACATAGAAGGTGATGTTGTCACCCTCAAAGGCGGTGATCAAGTGACACAAATTTATGCCAAGACAGTCTTATGGGCTGCAGGTGTGAAAGCTTCACCTCTGGGAAAAGTGCTAGCAGAAACGACAGGTGCTGAGTGCGATCGCGCTGGACGAGTTATTGTTGAACCTGATTTGAGTCTGAAAGAATACTCCAATATTTTTGTCATCGGAGACTTAGCACATTTTGCTCATCAAAACGGTAAACCGTTACCTGGTGTTGCGCCTGTCGCAATGCAGGAAGGACAATACGTTGCTTCACTCATCAAACAACGGCTCAAAGGTAAAACGCTACCACAATTTCGTTATTTTGATTGGGGTAATTTAGCAGTTATTGGACAAAATTCTGCCGTTGTGGACTTAGGGTTTATCAAATTTACAGGCTTTTTGGCTTGGCTATTTTGGTTGTTTATTCACATCTACTTCTTAATTGAGTTTGACAATAAGCTACTCGTCATGATTCAGTGGGGCTGGAACTATTTCACTCGCAGGCGTGGCGCAAGATTGATTACAGGTAAAGAAGTTTTGGAACGCGCAAAAGCTGACGATAGCAAGAGTTACTGTACGCCAGCGTAATAGACAAGCAGTTAATGTATGACAGCTTAGAGCATCAGTACAGTAATCCCAAAAACCCGGTTTCTTTAAAGTCACTCAACGAAAAAACAGTCTTTTCGACGATAGAAACCGGGTTTTTGATCCCTGATTTTGACGCTTTGTACCGGCGCTTTAGAGCCTTTGTTTACTCAACATTGCGAATCTGCATTTGTATCCATTCACGCTCCAGGATGGCATATAGCAAGCGGTCTCGCCACTCACCCTTAACCCATTCATACTCTCGCAAATACCCCTCCTGTCGCATGCCAATTTTTACCAAAATTCGCATTGAGAGGATATTTTTTGGATCAGACGTTGCAAAAATCCGATGTAAATTGAGTTGCTGGAAACCAAAATGTAAGAGTTTTCGTGCAGCTTCAGTTGCATATCCTTGTCCCCAAAATTCCTTAGCAAAGTCGTATCCGATTGAAGCTTCTCGTTGATCTTGATTTGTGATGGAAATAGAACAGCTACCAATGAATTGTTTATTATCTTTTAAAGTCACTGCCAAACCAAAATGTTCACGAGGTTGTTGTCGTTGTAATTTAATCTGTCTTTGCAAAAAACTCTTTGTGTCTTCTTCACTGTTAGGACCAAAAGGTTCGTAACGAACAACTTCTGGATCACAGGCGTAGCTATGCACTCCTTGCCAATCTGATTTTGTAAAATCCCTGAGAATGAGACGTTGCGTTTGTAGCGGTAGATTAATGTTCATCTGTTACTAAATTATTGTTTCGTTAATCGCTGTTTGCTAATTGCACTCTTAACAATTCGCGATTAGCCATGAACTGAGAACTACAAAATCTATTTAGCAAATTCTGTACGGAACTGATTCACCACTCTATCTAGTCCGACTGAATGCGCTGCCTTAAAAAGAATCCTATCACCTTCTTGTACAAAAGTCTTTAAAGTGGCAACTAAATCTGCATGAGTTGCAAAGCACTCAGACGGAATTCCTTCAGCACTCTTGGCTATAGCTTTTGCATCTTCTCCATCCACTAATACTAATAAAGCATCCAACTTTAATTTTTGCACCGTTTCTCCTACTTGCTGATGTAATTGGTGCGATCGCTCTCCCAATTCCTTCATTGCACCCAACACAGCAATGCGTCGCTTTCCTGGTGTATCTGCTAACAATTGCAAGGCTGCTTGCATTGCTTCTGGTGCAGCATTATAAGTTTCATCTAAGATTACCACATCATTGGGCAAAGTAAAACGTTGCGATCGCCCTGTTGGCATATCCACTTTCACACTCGATTTTAGAGATGACCAATCAATACCCAGCACTTTTGCCACCGCTAAAGCTGCCAAGAAGTTACTTGCATTATGTCGTCCTGGTAATGGTAAAGGCAATTGCATTCCTCCCACTTCCAAGGTGTCACTATCAATCAAATTTCCCTGGATATCGCCACCAGAAAAGCCATAGCTCAAAACTTTCCCTTGCCAAACTCTCGCCGCCGTTTCCATTAATCGCGGATGATCATAATTGAGAATTGCTACACTATCTTCAGGCATTTGAGCTAATAATTCAGATTTTGCCTCAGCAATAGCCTGTTCTGAACCGAGTAACTCAATGTGTGCTGTTCCCACATTAGTAATCACCCCAATCGTCGGACGTGCTATCTGTGTCAGTTCAGCAATTTGCCCCCTTCCCCGCATCGCCATTTCAATCACGGCGAAATCATCTTCTGCACTCAATTGCAAAAGCGTTTTTGGTACTCCAATTTCGTTGTTGTAATTTCCATAAGTTTTGAGGACTCTTCCTTTTGTCTCCAAAACTGCTGCAATGAGTTCCTTGGTTGTGGTTTTGCCTACAGAACCTGTAATCCCAATCACTGGAATCGGAAACTGATCACGCCACCACCTGCCAATTTTTTGATATGCTTCAAGCGTATTTTTGACTTGCAAGACAGGAAATTTAGAATTGTCGTATTCAAAATCAACTATCGCAGCTATTGCACCTTTTTCGATTGCCATTGGAACAAAATCGTGTCCATCAAACTTTTCGCCGCGTAAAGCTAAAAAGACTTCACCAGGCTTGAGTGTACGGGAATCTGTTTGTATACCACTACTTAAATGTGCTAATGAGCTTTCTGATAAGTTTGCTGCTTTTGCACACAGAACAGACAGCAGTTGAGTTAGGGTAGCAGAACAAGGCATAAGTAATACCAATTCAAAATTCAAAATGTGCTGCGCACCGCTGCGCTAACAAAATTCAAAATTCGTCTTGAAAAGTTTCCCGGCGCAAACTTTTCGCAAAATGAAGAAAGCCAGACGTAACAGGGGTTTGGGAGTGTGTATCTGTCGCATTCTTTTTTCAAATTGGTGTAATTTGATATTTACGCGTTCAATCTGGAAGAAAACCAATGCTTATACAAGCACTCAGTAGTCACAAGCGGAATCATGCTTACGCTCCGCGCCTGGAGCAAAGCCTCTGACTCTAGAGTTCCGATCAGAACTCTAGAGAGAAAAATACCTACATAATCAGGATAATAAAGCTGTTTCTAGCTGTCTAGTTATTTCTATAGTCCTGTGCTAGCAAGTCGTCCCAACGTTGTAAAGCGATTCTTTCTTTTGTTAAAAAATTACGATATATATTTGTGGTAGGATAGTAGGCATTGCTGAATTAGTATCTAAAATTAAAAATCCAGTATCTAAAACTCTTATTCTTTGCGCCTTTGCGTGAGCTTAATTCATATTTAGATTCAGCAACGCCAAATAGCCTCTAGCCGAAATCAAAGATATGGAGTCCTACATTTTATAACCCACTTTCAGAGAAGGGTTGTTGAAAATTGGCGATCGCTATCCGCGATTTTTTATCAGCATGACTTGCATAATTTGTGTAGCGATATCAGCAGAAATTCCCAAAGCTTGATACAAATCGTTTAAAAAGTCTTGCTCTTCTTGAGGAAAGACTCCATCAGTTAAAACTAAATCTGTGGCTACTGCAAAAGCTGCTTCTCGCAAGTCGTAGGATAAGGATTCTTTAGCTGAATTAAACAAAGCATTTATACCTTGTCGCCTCAGGATATCTAGGATTTTATCAAATATCCCATTCATCTCATCATTGGAATAACATCTGAAGAGTTTCATACGCGACAGCACTAATAAAATACCACGTGCCTGCTCATCAGAAAGATTTCCATCTGAGGTTGTTGCAGCTAAAGCAATAACAACAAAAGCTTCCGCTTGACTGAGTGCTTCTTGAACTTGGCTTTGTGCGCCAAACATCTCGTCGAATAGACCCATTACAATTTACTCCATCGCTTGTGTCTCAGTCGCAATACACTCACTCGTATCGAGGAGGTTATTGTGCAAGGCTATGAGATCTCTATAGCTTGAGTGTTCCCAAGATTGTTTGCTAGCGAACACTTGAACGAAATAGTTTTCGACAAAGAGTAAATTTTTGATTTGAGGTGAGCGGAACCTTACCCTACGAAAAACCTCTGTACTGAAAGCATTGACAGAGAAATTGGGCTTAGTTAAACCGCTTTGTGTCTACGCGAATACCTGTTTTTTCTATGGTTTCTATGACTGCTAAACCTAAGCCAGAAAAGGCAAGAAGTAGTAGTACTGAAGCACAGAAAGCGTTTACAAGCATCCGAAGGGCGTCATCGAAAAAAATGTAACTGGTCATTGTTTTATCGGTTGAACTCAACAGTGTTAGTACCTATTTATCTCTTCACCTCTTGATTGGCATTTTTCGTTCATAGAATACTAACATTTGCATCTTAACAAAACTTTAGCTCTTTCATGACAAAAGTTTGATTTTTTCTTGTTGAAGTTTAGATAAACTTTCCCTGCTTGTTTTTCAATTCAGTACTTAGATACAAAATTAATAAAAACTAGTTTCAATAAAACGACAGAGTTTAGATTTATTTAGTAAACTTAATGACATCTTGACTCGTCATAAAAGACTATGGAACTCATTCAAGTAAACATCTTGACAAATCAGCTTTTATTGATACCAGTATCACAGAAGTACAAACAAGATATTTTTAGAGAATTCACAAAAGAAATTACGACTTATATGTATCCTCGTCCACCTAAAAATATGACAGAAACAGAAGAGTTTATTCATGATTCTGTATGCGAAATGCAAACAGGAAATCATCTGGTCATGGTTATTTTAAAAAAAGACTCTCAAGAGTTTTTGGGATGTACTGGAATCCATGAAATTTATAGTAAAAATTTAGTACTTGGTATTTGGCTAAAAAAATCTGCACATGCTCAAGGCTATGGCTTAGAGGCTATCACTGCACTAAAAAGTTGGGCTGATGAGAACTTAGATTACGAATATCTTATATACGATGTTGATCAAGAAAATATTCCTAGCCGACGTATTGCAGAAAAGCTTGGTGGTCAAATTGTGAGAGAATATAATAAGACAAATTTGAGCGGAAGAGTTTTACATATATTAGAGTATAGAATTTCAAGAAAAGAAAACTTGCTTGAAATTCATGAGAATATCAAAGTATGACTTTTTGATTGCTGGTGTCACTTCTTATACTTTGAGTGATTCGGGTGTGTGTCTTAAAAAAGCGAGCACAAACGTTGATTATCAAAACAATAACGGCGGTTGTGGCGAATTTTTTCAAAAACATGAGTATTAGATTATGCTCATTTTATTGATGAAAAGATTTTTCTGTTTAATTTTATACATTTTTAAACTACTACTTAGTAAATCCTGGAAAAGTAAAGTTTTGTTAAGACCTTTACAAAGGTAAACAGTCTCAACAGAGAAATTTCCAAAACCTATGCAGTGTGGAGAGAGGATGGAACTCTTGCTGATAGAACTTAAGTATTAGTTGAAATGCTGGTCATTCATACTTGAGAAGGTCGTAATTTCCTACTGATATACCTACAGTGAAAGTCAAAAGAATTTAATTTAGTTCAACCTCTATCTATGACCATGCAAATCCAATCAGAAGAAGGCACATTTAATCCCAAAATAGAAAGAATTGCCAACATTTTGCGCCTTGTTGGTTGGGTAAGTTTCTGGTTGGAGCTGGGATTAGGAGCTGCTGCTAGTTTAATGCTGATATTTGCTATTTCCGGTCGTAATTTCTCTCAAGCATTGACGCCACCTACACCTGGAGTAGGAGTCAGTAGTTACACTCAAGGAACGACACCAGGACTTAGTTTTAGCATCTTTTGGGCTGTTTGTGGAATTTTAGCATTACTTTTTAGTCTTTATTTAGCTTTTCGTCTGACTCGCTTTGCGAGACGGCTTCGTAACCCGAACCCAGACATACATCCTAAAAAAGCACAGGTGATCCAATTACTGCAAATTGGTGTGATTGCTGGTTTAGTGGGAATGCTGCTTTTCATTTTGGGGGGTGGTGCTGGTTTGGGAGTACTATTGTCAAAATCCATTGCCCAACCTCAAGGGGTAGCAATTTACGATCCAAGTCGCATTATTCGCTCTCTTGATATCTTTGTGGCAATGGCAAATATGACTGGTATAGCCGCTCACTTTATCACAACAGTCAGTTCTTTGGGGCTTTATAACTGGCTGCATCGAGATTCGTGAGCAGATATCTTCATAGTTTTTACAAAATAGTTTTTAAAAACCAAAGGCTAAAAAACCACCATCAACTGCAATACACTGTCCAGTTATGTAAGTGGCTGTTGGCAGACACAGAAACGCTACTAAACCTGCGACTTCTTCTGGCGTACCAATTCGTCCCATTGGAGTACGCGAGCGAACAGAGTTTAACACATCTGAATTGCTCAATAAAGGTTCAGTTAAAGGAGTGAGAATAAACCAAGGCGCAACAGTATTTACCCGAATTTGGTTTGCTGCCCATTCTACAGCTAAAGAACGAGTCAGTTGTACAAGCGCTGCTTTAGTCATTGCATAAGGTGTACCTGTGCGAAGTGCGGTTAACCCAGCAACAGAACCAACGTTGACGATGCTACTATTGTCTGCTGCTTTCAGCAAAGGGTAAGCGAGTCGGCACATTTCAAATGTAGACGTTAAATTGGTTTGAAATATGTGCTCATACTCTTGTTGTGTGTATTCCAGCGTCTTTTTGCGAATATTAGTACCAACATTATTGACGAGGATATCTAATCCTCCTAATGTTTGATTAACTTGTTCAATAATTGCCTGACGACCATCAGATGTGGCAACATCTGCAGCAATTCCATAAGCTTTCCATCCTTGTAATTGCCAATTCTCAAGCTGTTGGTTGATTGCTTGTGCATCTCTAGCAACAATCATAATCTCAGCACCGAGGGATAGGAATTCTTGGGCGATCGCCAGTCCAATTCCCTTTGTTGCTCCGGTAATCAAGGCTTTTTTTCCTGTTAGTGTCCAGCGGTTATTGTCCATTAGCTTTCTCCTTTTGTTTAAGCTTTTCTAAAATATTTCTCATTGAACTGAGTGGGAATTCTCAGCAAAAACTCATTCTCAACCAAAACCAGAGAGTGAAAATAATTTTGTGCTTAAAACACTGTAAAGCAAAAAATCCTCAAAGAATCTTGTTTTCATAGGTAAAAGTTATGAAGTTGAATCAGTTAGTACAATTAGGTGTTATTTCTTCTTTAGCTTGTTTTCTATCAGTTGGTACAGTCAAGGCATTGACACCATCTGCCAGAATATCAAATTCTCCAGTTACAAATGCTCATTCCAAAGCTCTTATTGCTCAAAAACAGCAAATCATTGCTGCATCTGGTACTTTTGTGAAAGCAGAACAGCCTACCTCTGGAACAGCGCAGATTGTTACAGAAAATGGACAACAATACCTTGTTCTGGATTCATCTTTTCAGACTAGCAATCAAGGACCAGATTTGCACGTTCTTCTAGATTCATCTGAAAAACCACCAGCGAAGTATCAGAATCTTAGCAGTTATGTGAATCTGGGTAAACTGCAAAAATTCAAAGGTACACAACGCTATCCAATTCCCACTGCAATTAATCTATCCAACTTCAAGTCTGCAGTTATCTGGTGCCGTATGGCAAATGCGACTTTCGGCTATGCACCACTGCGTTCTGGCAGTAGTGGAAGTTATTAGGAATTTTCTGTAGGGTGAACACTACCCACCAATATCTCAAATTCAATATTTCAAATATCAATGTCACGTGCTTTTGGTGGGCGATGCCCACCTTTCTAATTTTATCAAACAATATTCCTGTTGATAGTATCTATTAACACCACAACCTTGTTTTAGTAGAATGAGAGCAGCGCTCAGTGATACTCATGAATTGCTCGCCGATTTCTCCTGCTACCCCCACAGTTGTCCGGTTGCGTCCCCAATCTCATTTTGTCAAGTATAAATCAATTTGGTTACAAATAGTTTTTGGTATTCTCAGTATAGGGTTAATTCCTACTCTTACCGCTCGTCCTAGTTTAAGTGCAGAGCGGTTGACTATCTCTTATGGTGTTGTAGCTCGCTCTATTCCGATTAATTCTCTGGAAACCTATGCCAAAACAGGCAAAGTAGATGATGAATTGGCTGCATATGTTCAGTATGCAGGAAAAGAACAACTCAACCAACTGCGGCAATTTTTGCTGACTCCCATTCCCCTAAAAGCTGTAGAAGTGTCGCAGTTTCTCTACACGCCGATAGGCGAAAGATTGTTAGATAATTTGGGAGAAGTTGTACAGCAGGAATCTGGTATTAGTGGATTCTATGCAATTCGAGCAGCACTCATTCTTGCAGCAGCTGATCCACAAAAGTTGACTTTATTAAATGTACTACGCAAATTTCCCTCAAGGACAATTACAATAAATTTAGTTCGCAGTTTGGAGATTGCAGAAGCTTTCCAGAAACTGGTTAATCAGACTCAACAGGCGATCGCACTCATCAACCAGCAATCCTCTACCGATACAGGCACTACATCTAAGCTAGAGAATGCTTTGATGACAAACCTGTCAAAACCAGGAAAATTTTCTCACCAGAAGCGAGCTATTATACTCAATGATACATCTCGCAATCGCACTTTTCCTGCTGACATCTACCTACCAGATATATCTAGCCCTCGTCCGGTGATTGTCATCTCTCACGGACTTGGTTCTGATCGTACTAGTTATGCTTACCTTGCTGAATACCTTGTTTCTTATGGGTTTGTTGTTGCAGTTCCAGAACATCCAGGTAGCGATGCCAAACAGTTGCAAGCGTTATTATCTGGTAGGGCGGCGGAAGTCACAGGTCCCAGAGAATTTATTGACCGACCTTTGGATGTAAAATATTTGTTGAATCAACTGAGTAACCTATCAAAATCCGATCCTGCATACAAAGGACGCTTGAATTTAGAACAGGTAGGCGTAGTTGGTCAATCTTTCGGTGGTTACACAGCTTTAGCATTAGCAGGAGCACCAATTGATTTTAAGCAACTAGCAAAAGACTGCCCACCTTCACCAGATACAGCTAATCTTTCGCTGTTACTTCAGTGTTTGGCTTTTAGTTTACCAGAATCTACGACATCTAACTTATCGGATTCACGAGTTAAAGTCGCGATCGCCATTAATCCGATTGACAGCAGTGTTTTGGGGCAAGCCAGTCTCAGCCAAATTAAAATTCCAATCATGATGATGGCTAGTAGTGTGGATACCGTTGCTCCTGCACTTCCAGAACAAATTCAACCTTTTACTTGGTTAACAACCCCAAATAAATATTTAGCATTAATTAATGGTGGTACGCACTTCTCAACAATTGGAGAATCACAAACTTCTGGTGTACCCGTTCCCGAACAGGTGATTGGTGCAAGCCCTGCGTTAGCACAACGATATGTCAGAGTTTTGAGTCTTCCATTCTTCCAAACTTACCTTGCCAATGAGCAAAGTTACCGTCGCTACTTGAGTGCAAATTACGTTAATGCTATTAGTCAGCAACCATTACCACTGAGTTTGGTAGAGACTTTGAGCTTGAAAAGTTCTAGCGTCAACTACCCACACTCACACGAAGTGTATAGTGTGCAGCCTACCATTTTTGTAAACTCTGTTAAGCACAAGCAGTGACGGGCTATTGCACCAAAATCGAACGTATCAAAATGCTCATAACCTCGCCTGTATTACCAGTTGGGACAAGGGGACTCCAATCACTAATTGAAGCGTATCTGAGTTGATGCAGAACGCGAATTGTGCTATTCACAGCTTTGGGAGAACCAACCAGTGTATGCTTGATGGGTTCTCTTTCTGGGGATGCTTGAGAGTTAGTTTGATTAGGGATAGGTATCTTTGGGCTATCGGCACTGGACAAAAAGCCTTGAGTTATCGATTGTAAAGAATAATTTGCACCATCTTTCGGTTCCACTGCTAGAGCTTGCGCTTGCACATGCTGTTCCAACTTGAATTGAGCGATACGCCAAGAGGCGTCTGCGCTCCGCGCAATCGCTTGCTCGTCATATGCGATCAGTTGTACTTGTGTCATCGTTATTTTATCTCCCAATATCGGGGTTTACAAAACGATGCTCCCGAAGGGAGCCGCCCAAAGGGCTATTGCACTGCTTTGGCGAGAGGGCGTTAAGCATTTGCCTAGCGCCCCCTTAGGGGCTAGCTCTGCCGTAGGCAATCGCTCTTTGTTTTGTCTGTTACCACAATGGTACAACACTGTTAAAACAAGTTTCAACAGTGTTGTACCAAATCCGCTAAAAATCGGACAAAATAAGCTAAAGGGTATTGGATGATGTTGTATGACAAAGCAAGAACTCTCAAAAGATGACCGACTTGTGGTCAGGATAGACAAGCAAACAAAAGATGCGTTTATGGCGAGAGTTGACGCCGAAGGGAAAAACGCTTCTGAAGTTGTTCTTAATTGGGTAAAGGACTACCTTGCTAAAGAGCCGCAACAGATTCCCGATTTAGCTCAAATATACGCGGATTTGGAGCATCTCAAGAAGAAAGTTGCCGTTTTGGAAGATGAAGTCACAAAAAAATCAGCAGCCTGAGAGAAGAGAATGATTCTCTCAGGCTGCTACACGACAAAATAGCGCAAGCTATGCAATCACTCCCAATACCAAGAAACCCGTCAGATGTCTGACGGGTTTGGCTTTTATTAAGAGTAACAAGTTCCAATTCGCTTTTGTTGCAACTAATGCACACATTGTGTAACTTAAAAACGGTACATTAAAGGAAAAGTAGATGGCAGTACACCTAAAAGCTCTAGGTTGTGAACTGCGTTGTAGTCTCCACAGGATGCTGTCCGTAAAATGGTAAAGCTTCTGACCAGTTAGGACGTTGTCCTTTTTGCCAGTCTATGTATGCCAGTTGCAACACACTTGTTACTGTAGCTGCTAATCCAGATTCTGCTGAAATCAGTTGATAATCTGTATTCCAGCTAGCCAATTTTTCCTGCCATGTTTGTGATGTCATCACAGTATCTGGTAATAAAATATTGAGTTCAGAATTGTCTGGCGTGGGTTGGTAAATAGCACCGAAAACTTGACCGCGTTGGGCAGGCATTTGCACGGCTATAGCTGTTTCTGATTTGATCCTCAGTCCCTTTTCTGTTGACACAAAAGAAGTCTGAAAAACTTGCGACCAAGCTAACGCTGCTAAAGTAGAAATGGCAAAGACAGGAATGTCTAACTGTTGCCCTAAAGTACGCGCAGTCACAACCCCAATACGAGTTCCAGTAAAACCTCCTGGTCCCTTTGCTACGGCAATAAATGCCAAGTCTGTCCAAGTTTGGGGTTGGATAAACTCAATTAAATATTGATGCAAATGACTAGATAACTCACGCTCCAAATACCAAACATCAGAACGTGTATCTCCTGTAAAATTGCTTATTGCCAAACCTAATTCACGAGTTGTGGTATGGAGTGCTAGTCCGTATTTTGTTGGTTGGAGATGTTTCAATTCAGTGGTCAAAACTTTTTCAAATAGTAGTTAAAAAAATAAGATAGGTGCTTTTTTCTCTTTCTATTAAGTGATTATGCTTCCTATTGATGCAACTTTTTAAGTAGATGGACATAAATAAATGAAACATACCAGTAGGGTGGGCATTGCCTAAAACAGTTCCTCTGCAAAGGTTACAAGCTTTTAATATGCAATGCCCACCATGAGTTTAATTTTGTCCACCCACTTAGTTTATTGATGCTGTTGGCGTCTTTCATGAATTATTTGTTCAAGTTCCTCTATTGAGTTGAGTGTTTTACCCTCTTTTTGTATTAGAAGCACCATCGCGTGTATAGCATCGTCGTCATCTCGATGAATCAAGATGTACTCTCTTAGCTGTTGTCTGCTCATTGCTTCAAAGTTCGGTTTAGTCATAAGTAGCTCACGTTACCTTTTGAGGTAATAGTTACCTCTAACTCATTACCTGCCAATATAAATATATCTTTAGTTCGGGAGCATCCCAAATGTGCAAGTTATATCAAATTCAAATGATTAGCTGTCATTGCGTTAGCGCAGCGTGCCCAGAGGGCAGCGGAACAGAGTGAAGCGAAGCAATCTCAAAAGTTTGCGATTGCTTCACTCCGCTTCGCTTTGTTCGCAATGACAAGCATGTTTTTGCAAAATTGGGATGCTCCCTTTAGTTCTCTTGTCGAGAGTGATTAAGTATATAGGTATATACATCTGAGTTAGACTTTGGCATATTCTGTACAATTGCTGTAACTGTTCTACTGTCGGATTCATCAAAGATAGCAGGATTTTGAGAAAATAAACAATTGTGATGCGTTATGCTTGTTGTAATGTTGTCACGCACCATCTATCAGTTTATGCCTATATGCCTACCAGTTTTTCTATAAACGTTTAAGGAATGCAATCCGTAAACTCGCAACTTTTTCATCTACCAAAAGCATTTCTTGTTCTTTATTCAATCACACAAATAGAAACGACTACCACACCAAACAGCAGTAGCCGCGTTGAACACACACAACACAATTGCTCATCAAGTGGGTACTAACTCACCAGGACGCAACTTCGACCACTTACCCATTTCGCGCTTAAAGCTAAGACACCCCACGACATCCCATTCCATTTCAATCACATCTTCGCGTGTACGGATGTTGACATTTATGGAAGGTTCATTCGGCTCAAAATTTGGCGTTTCGGTCAAGTGGGGTTGTTGGTGCTGCGTTTCTACCGCATGGTAGGTGATACAGCGGTCTACATAGTGGCAATTTACACATACACACATAATGAAACCAACTCCGGGGACCTTTATTGATAATCTAGCTTAAGCGCCATTGTTATTCACTAATCGCTGGGTTTATTTTTATTACGATGAACGGTTCAGTTCCTTCTCTGCTGTCACCAGAAAATTGGCCATTTAGTTTGGAATTCTTGCCACAAAGAGCTTACATGGTGGGTGGTGCTGTGCGAGATGCTATTTTGGAAAGGACTCGCGAATATCTGGATCTGGATTTTGTTTTATCATCTGACGCTGTACAAGTAGCCCGCAAAATAGCAACACACTACACAGCAGGCTTTGTTTTGTTAGATCCACAAAGAGAAATTGCTCGTGTTGTGTTTCCTGACGCGACAGTAGATTTTGCTCAACAAGAAGGCGATCGCCTAGAAACTGACTTGCACAGGCGAGATTTCACAGTGAATGCGATCGCATATAATCCTCACACTCAAGAAATCATTGATCCCTTGCAAGGATATGTTGACTTGCAACAGCGTGTTTTGCGAATGATATCACCCGCTAACTTGGAAGACGATCCATTGCGGTTGATGCGGGCATATCGTCAAGCAGCACAACTTGGTTTTACGATTGAGCTAGATACCCAGACTGCAATTCGCTCTTTAGCATCACACATCATAAAAGTTGCCCCTGAAAGAGTGCGCACAGAATTGAGTTATATGCTGGCTAATGCTCAAGGAACTCCTTGGATTGTAAAAGCTTGGGAAGATGGCTTACTTGTCCCTTTCTTTAAAGACGCGACAAAAGAAAGTGTAATTTTATTGCCAGTGCTTGACAAAGCTGCTTCTCAACTTGGCGAAATTTGGCAGCAACTTGGGGTAGAACTTGCCCAATACATACGAGATACAGTCAAAACCACTTGGTTGGGTATTGCAAAACTTGCTTGTCTTGTCAACCCAGAACCAGAAACAGCAGAAACACAATTGACGCAACTCACTTATAGTCGTGCTGAGATTAAAGCTGTGACTACCGCTTTAAGGCTGCTACCACAATTCAAAGAACCTGTGATGTCTTTACGAGAACAATATTTTTTCTTTCAAGAAGCGGGTTTTGTTTTTCCAGCGATCGCTGTTTTGGCAGTAGCGTATGGAACATCAGCACAAGTGATATCTGACTCAGATCTCCTACGCATTTACGCACCTTTCATCACCCGCTATCTTAACCCTGATGACCTGGTAGCTCATCCCACACCGTTAGTGAGTGGCAGAGATATAATGTTAGCACTGAACATTCCTGCTTCGCCACTAGTCGGCAAACTCCTCACAGAAATTGCCGTGGCGCAGATTGAGAGCAAGGTTTCCACAGCAGAACAAGCAATAGAGTTTGCTGCTAGGTTGTTAGTTGACAATCCCACGGCAGATAAATGAGGGAGTTCCCAATGTCTACAGTATTAATCACCACAAATCAAAAGCTAACTTTTGAGCAGTTTATTGAACAGTTACCAGATGAAGATGGTCGATACGAGCTGGTAAATGGAGAGATTGTGAGGATATTAGCGACCCGACAACATGATGATATCGCAGATTTTATTGCCGACGCCCTTAATGATCAAGTGAAACGTCTGCAACTAAATTACAGAGTTTCTGGCAGAATTATGATTAGGACGCAAACGGCTGAAGGTAAAGAACAGGGTCGTCAGCCGGATGTCAGTGTAGTAGATAAAACAATCTGGTCAACTAACCGCGCTGCGTACTCAGCATTGCTTGAACCTCTACAAATGGCGGTAGAAATCATTTCTACTAATTGGGAGGATGATTATATCGACAAGCTGGATGAGTATCAGCGTTTGGGTATTCCTGAATACTGGATTGTGGATTATTTGGCGTTGGGTAGTCGTAATTATCTGGGAAATCCAAAAGTACCAACGGTATTTGTTTACTTGCTTGATGAGAATGGGATTTATCAGTCTACTGCTTTTCGCGGAAATGACATTATTGTGTCGCGGACTTTTCCTGAAATGGTATTAACTGCAGAACAAGTTTTTCTGGCGTGATTTTATCAGAGAAGTAGGTAGAAAGCTGCAAAGAATGGCGGACGCATTAAGTTATTTTAAGTAATTTACTATTTTGGTAGCGTTGTCCTCTAGCCATTCTTCAAGCAGTATTGTTTCAACAACAGCATCTACCACGCTTTGATGGGTTACCTTTCCTTCATAAAACCACCCCGTCCAATAGACAATACAGCTTGCCCGTTGCAAACGCCAAGCCATTGCAATCGCTTCTGTTTCTTGCTGTGTCAGTGAAATATATTTGGCATACCCAGCGCTGAAAGCTTCCACCCACTCCCAACGTGGCGCTTCCTTCCTTGGATATATGGAGAAGTGGTCAAGACCACAAATGTAGTCCATCAACCGCAAATCCCTTGTTGCAAACTCGAAGTCCAAAACACCAACAACTTGGTTATCCTTGAGTAAAATATTCGGACATAAGAAATCGGCGTGAGTAGTTTGAACTGGTAGTGTGGCGTACAGTTGAGGCTTGGCTATCAGGACTTCTGTCAGTGTTTTGATCAGGCGCGCTTGCTGATTTGAATTCAACCCCAACAATTGTGGCACTTCCAGTGGATCTTTCACCAAGGGATGAATGTGGTATAGATCTCCCCACGCAGGTAACTGAGCCAATTTGCCTTTGGGATCGAATCTGGCAAGGGCGCAATGCATTTCTCCCAGTGCCTGTCCAGCTGCGCGTGCATGATTCAGATTTTCTCGGTTCGCAGATTGACCGGGGAGTCGGGGAAACAGAGCAACTCGTAATACTGTATCGTTTTTGTCTATTGAAAGTAGTGTTTCTCCTGAGTTAATTGGCACGGGAGCAGGAACAGCAAACGATAAATCACAGACTTGCAGATACGCCAGAATTGAATGCTCGTATTGTATTTGTTCAGTAGCAGTGGAATCTCCATAAAGCTTCAAGATAAACTGACCTGCTTGAGCATCAACAAAGTAAGTACTGTTACTGACACCGTGGTTTGTTGGCTGAAGTGTTGCAGCACCCAGAAACCCCCATAGGTCAACAAGTGTGATGATATCTTGCTCAGAAATGCTCTTCATGCTTCATTCTTTCCAGAAAAGAAAGAAGAAAAAATAAATTCTTCTCTCTTGTTTCTTCTATCTTCATTCTTTTTTGACACTCCCGTCCCTAGAAGGGGCAGGATTCTACAAAGATTTCGCTTTGTATATCCCAATTGCTTGGGTTAAGCGGTACACCCCGTTCGCCGATCTTGGCAGAGTGTTGTTTCCTTAAACCTCGTCTATTCGAGTGTTGGGCGTCTACTTTCCCCCAGTCCGGGGGTAGGTTTTTATGTCTTTGCTGACTTTTTTATAGATGTAAACCCCGTCATGCGCGGACGGGGCCTTTCTTATTATACCGTATTTACACTTAAAGTCGCCCTACAAGGGCGAGGCTTCAACCCAAATTTTCGGTGACAGCCGCCATTGCCTTGTCAACAGCTTGCAACGCCTGCTCGACTTCTTTTTCTGTCACAATTAAGGGTGGTACAAACCGCACAACCTTGGGACCAGCGGGAACAAGTAATAATCCCTCGTTGATTGCAGCTTTGACAATATCCGCTGCTGTTAGCTGGGTTTGTGTATTCAACACCATACCGTTGATGAGACCCCAGCCGCGTACTTCAGTGATGTGATTGGGGTATTTTGCGGCGATCGCCTGCAAACCATTTCGTAACTGTTCACCCCGCTGTTCTACGTTTTCTAAAAGATTCTCCTGTTCTAAAGTTTGACAGACTGTTAGAGCAACTGCACAGGCAAAAGGATTTCCACCAAAAGTACTTGCATGTTCTGCTGGTTGAAAAACATCGCAGAATGATTTAGACATCATAGCCCCGATGGGGATACCACCACCCAAGCCTTTGGCGCTGGTGAAGATGTCTGGTTCAACACCAAGACACTCATAACCCCATAATTTTCCACTGCGTCCCATCCCGACTTGCACTTCATCAAAAATCAGCAAAACGCCAGTTTCATCACAAATCTGCCGCAGCTTTTGGAAGTAGGCAATATCTCCTGGACGTACACCGCCTTCGCCTTGTAATGGTTCTATCAAAATTGCCGCGACACGGTAATCACCTTCATCGAGTTCGCTAATCGCTGCTTCCACTGCCTCAATGTCGTTATAAGGTACGTAGTGGAAACAGGGCATCAAGGGTTCAAAGTTCTTGTGATACTTCGGTTGACCTGTGGCGGTAATTGTTGCCAAAGTCCTTCCATGAAAACTGTCGTTTGCCGTCAAGATGATTGGTTTTTCAATTTGTAGCACTGTATGAGCGTATTTCCGCGCTAGTTTTATGGCAGCTTCATTTGCTTCTGCCCCAGAGTTGCAGAAAAATACGCGTTCAGCACACGAATGTTGCACTATCCACTTTGCTAACTCTCCCTGCTCTGGAATGTAGTACAAGTTAGAAACGTGGTGTAGCTTTTGTATTTGTCGTGTGACTGCTTCGACCAATGCAGGGTGGGCGTGTCCCAAGGTACAAGTTGCAATTCCCGCCACAAAGTCGAGATATTCCCGCCCTTGTGTATCCCAAACACGGCATCCAGCACCCCGTTCTAGGGCTATGGGAAACCGCGCATAGGTGGACATGACAACTTGATTGAAACTATCTGTGTCAAAGGGACTAGACGGTATCGTCGCTTGTGAAATCAGAGTTTGTATGCTCACTACCTACTGCTCCATAAAACTTATACAAATCGTTCAAATATGAACAAATCGATGTTTACTTTCCGCTTCACCCAAGGGAGTCGGCTCCTACTTGTCGACGGACGTATCTTCCGGTTGAGCCAACCGTACATACTCACAAGGGGCATTCAACAAATTAAAAGCCGCGTTCAGGTCCCTATCTAACATGATTGTATGAGCTACACAGCTAAAGTTGATGCACTTGTAGATTCTGTCAGATAGTTTTAGTCCGTCATGCTTAGCGCCACACATGCAGCACGTTTTTGATGATGGATACCATCTATCAACCAACTCAACTTTAGTCCCGTAAACTTGGGACTTATAAGTTAATTGACGACGAAACTCATAAAACCCTAAGTCAGAGATTGCTGCTGATAGTTTTCTATTCGCGAGCATCCCACTTACATTCAGATCTTCTATGCGAATTCGATAGTACTTGCGACTTATATTTGTTGTTAGTTTGTGCAAGAAATCTTGACGCTGACTAGTTACGCGATCATGCTGTTTAGCCAAAGAGTCAAAATACTTCTTTGCTCTGTTTGATTGCTTGACACTCAAACGACGGTTACCTAATTGCTTTTTGCGGTTACGCCATTGTAGTTTAGCCAGCTTGGTTTTTGCTTTTTTCATTGGCTTTGGCGCTTCCACGCTAGTCCCGTCGCTCAAGGTGGCAAAGCATTTCACCCCTAAGTCAATTCCAACTTTTTCTTCTGGATGGTAAGTAGGCGGGATTTTCTGTGCGTCTACTGCAAAGCTTACAAACCATTTACCCGCATGATGGCTAATCGTAAAAGTCTGCGTGCAATACGAACAAGGCAAAGCTTCTTTTAGCCGGAATGTTTCCAGCGTAGGAATTTTGATTCGCTTACCGTAAGGAAGCAGTATCTTACCATTGCTGTCATAGACGGTGAAGGATTCCCCATCTTTGCGACGCTTAAATCTTGGTCTATCCGCTATCCCCTGACCCCAACGCCTGTAAGCATTCTCCAAAGCCTGCAATGAGCTTTGATAAACCTTGGAAGAAAGCTTAGACATCCACTGGAATTCTTGTTGCTTCTTGGTGTAGTTCGTCAAGACCTTTTTGATAGCCTTGATTTTCTTGCCGTACCCACCTGCTATCCCATCTCGTTCCAAGCCTTGTATTAGTGCTAGCCCGTAGTTGTAAACAAAACGGGCAAAGCCAGCATGTTTACGCAATAAAGTTTGCTCTTTGTTATTCACTTTTAGCTCAATCTTAATCGCGTACATCGCTTGAAACATAAAATATTATACTATCTATTATTGTACACACAGTTTACAGATTTGGTAATGGCGAAACAGGATAAAAGAATAGACTTACGAGTAACACAAGCAGAATTGGAATTATTAGATGAGTATTGTCAGTTGACAGGAAAGAACCGGACTGATGTGCTACGAGAATTTATCCGTAGTTTGAAAAAGAAAATGCGAAACGCTCGAAGTTGTTCGATTTAATTAGATTTTTTGCTATCTAGTAACTCCTCCTGAAATTTTTCATCTTACCGTTGGACACTCTTTTCTATGACAATCTTGAAAAAAATCTTCTTACAAACTTCATCTTAAGCCAGCACTCAGATATTCTCAAACGAGTGGCGATGGAAAAAAACCGTGTATTCAACACTAGAGCAAAAGTATCAACAGATTCAGAAAGAATTAAAGGCAGGGATCATCGCCCTGGCTGGAGTCTTTCTCATTGGCACTTTGTGGTACAAGTTTGTGGAGGATTGGTCATGGGAAGACGCAGCTTATATGACCGTCATTACCTTAGCGACTGTTGGCTATGGTGAAACCCGACCGTTAGGGGCACGAGGAAGATTGTTTACCATCGCCTTGATTTTGATGGGCGTTGTCAGTATTGGTTACATTGTCAATAGATTCACAGAAGCTGTTATTCAAGGTTACTTTCAACAAGGAATTAGAATACGACAACAGAGGCGCTTAATGGAATCCTTAACAGACCATTATATCATCTGTGGATTTAGCCGCACAGGTCGCCAAATTGCCATAGAATTTCGGGCAGAAGGCGTTCTTTTTGTCATTATTGACTCTAGGTTAGACTCTGTACAACAAGCTCAATCTCAGGGTTACACAGTATACCAAGGAGATGCCACTCTGGATGAAACTTTATTTAAGGTTGGCATTGAACGGGCAATTTGTATTGTAGCAGCACTCCCCTCAGATGCAGAAAATCTATATGTAGTCTTATCAGCGAAAACACTTAATCCTAATATTCGGGCGATCGCTCGCGCCAGTACAGAAGAAGCTTTGCAAAAATTACAACGTGCTGGCGCAGATGCTGTGATTTCTCCTTATATAACTGGAGGCAAGCGTATGGCAGCAGCAGCTCTTAGACCCCAAGTGATGGATTTTGTAGATGGGATCATTTCTGGTACAGACCGACAGCTGTATATGGAAGAATTTTTGCTAGACCCTGCGGCTTGTCCTTTTGTCGGTCAAACTTTAGGGCAAGCAAACTTACGAGCGCTCACCGGAGCACTGCTGCTTGCTATCCGCCGCACCAATGGGGAACTTATCGGCGGTCCCACTCCTGAAACGGTATTTTTACCAGGAGATGTTCTGATCGCTATGGGAACAGCGGAACAATTGCGTACACTCAACCGAGTTTTAGGACCTATTGGTTCCAAGAGGTTGCGGCGACCAAGGAAGAGTTAACTATGACTAGAGCAACTCATGAAAAAAATCTTCTTTCTCTTTCCATACCTGAAGTTAGGGCTTTTACCATTTTTTCTTTTGCCTTTGAACTGTCAGCAGGCGTGCAAAGCGATGGTCAATCCATCTTGCGACAGAAATCTGAAGAATTGGTTATAATCTAACAAAAAATTTTAAAATGGAAGACATCACCAAAGAGTATGTTGGAAAATCATTTCAAGAGTGAGTAATGAAAGCAATGACAGTGGCACAACATCCAACCTTATTCGAGGTTGGAGAAAGTTCTTGGGAGAAGCACGAACCCGCATACTACTTTGGTATGTATTGATTATCACCTTCATCTTTGTAGTATCCATTCCTGCTTTTCGGCTACTGTTACATGCCCGTGTGGATATGCGAGTTAACAGGGAATTGAGGGAAAAGATTAAGGTTTTTCACTCACTAGTTACTTATGGCATCACATCCGATCACACGGAAAAAGATGCTCTTGACATACAACAGTTTGAGATGCTGAGGACAGATGAGCGTCTTCAGCGTCCATCTTCGAGACAACAACTTAAAGACTTTTTCAAAGCGTTTTTGTCTAGCCAGCTTCCTGATGACGATACTTTTTTGATTGCATTCTTAGATGGAAAATTCTATAGATCAAGTCCTAGAGGACGACCAGAACAACTGGCAGAAAATTCACAATTAATGCAGTATTGGGCAAAACAAACTCAACCAGAACAAGGTGAAAAGCATTTTTCTGATAGTTCCGTTCACAGCATCCTTTACTTGACTCAACCTGTTAAAATTAACGGAGAAATCTTAGGGGTGTTTGTGGTAGCTCACACGAGTGCTGGTGAACATGCAGAAGCCTTAGAAGCTGTCATCGTTATCGTTCAAGTCAGTTGCGTTGTTTTGGTTGTGGCTTTGGTACTGGCTTGGGTAGCTTCTGGACATGTACTGGCTCCCTTACGAATGCTGATAGCAGCGATACGTTCTACTAGCGAATCAGACTTGCAAAAGCGTATTTCCGTTCAAGGACAAGGTGAAATAGCAGAATTGGCAACCACTTTTAACGAGATGATGGATCGATTGCAAAGAGCTTTCACCAGCCAGCGGAACTTTATTAACGATGCTGGACATGAACTGCAGACACCCATTACTATTATTCGGGGACACCTAGAATTAATGGACAATGACCCAGAGGAGATAGAGGAAACTCGAATACTGGTGCTGGATGAATTAGACCGTATGAGCCGATTTGTAGAAGATATGATTTTACTTGCAAAGGCAGAACGCTCAGATTTTTTACAGTTAAAGACGGTTGATGTTGCTGCTCTAACAGAGGAATTGTATGCTAAAGCAAAAATCTTAGCAGATCGTAATTGGCGCTTAGATGCTATGGGTAAGGGTCAAATTGTCGTGGATCGGCAGCGGATTACTCAGGCTGTGATGAATTTAGTACAAAATGCGACCCAGCATACAAAAAACACTGATGTGATTTCTATTGGCTCTACGATTTCAAATGGTAAAGTTCATTTTTGGGTTCGCGATACTGGGGAAGGCATTGCTGTTAGTGATCAACAACGAATCTTTGAGCGCTTTGCCCGTGCTGCACACAGTCGTCGTCGTTCCGAGGGAGCGGGTTTGGGATTGTCGATTGTCAAAGCAATAGCTGAAGCTCACTGTGGGATGGTTAAACTTCGCACTCAACCAGGTAACGGAGCAAAATTTACTATTGTTTTGCCTGTGGAACCACCCCCAATGATGAATGATCAATTGATTGATAATTCATAGTTAAAAACTACCTATGCCTCACATTCTGATCGCTGAAGATGAATTCCGTATAGCCGCCTTTATCGAGAAAGGATTAAAGGCAAATGGCTTTAATCCTTGTGTTGCAACAGATGCCGATGAAACCTTGAGAATGGTTTTAGGAACTCACTTCGATCTGCTGATTCTGGATTTAGGGCTTCCAGGTAAAGATGGTTTAAAGTTGCTCGAAGAAATACGGGGACAGGGTGAAGAATTACCTATAATCATCCTGACAGCTCGTGATGATATTGACGATAAAGTCGCAGGACTTGAAGGCGGTGCTGATGACTACATGACCAAACCCTTTCGATTTGAAGAACTCTTAGTAAGAGTGCGGCTGAGGTTGCGAAACCGCCAAGTAGGGCTAGTTAAGGAAGAGATGATTCTTACAGCACAAGATGTGGTGCTTGACTTACGAACTCGCAAAGCACGAGTCGGCGATCGCACTATCGAACTCGCAGCTCGTGAGTTTACTTTGGCAGAAACTTTTTTCCGTCATCCAGGACAAGTCTTTAGTCGAGAACAGCTTTTGGATCGGGTTTGGGGGTACGATTACGATCCTGGTTCTAATATTGTCGATGTCTATGTTGGCTATCTGCGGAAGAAACTAGGCAGTGAGTTGATTGAAACTGTTAGAGGTATGGGTTATCGGTTACGGCAGTTATGATACCATTTCTTATATAATTTTTTCAGATCATTTTTATATATAAAACTCTGTTCTACTGTTGAAAGAGTGATAAGTTCCATGTGGCTACAGAAAGGCAGTTTTATGATATTCAACGAACTGCTTTCGTAGTGAGCAATTTTTACCGAATATGATATGAACCAAGTCTTAATTGTAGAAGATGAAGCTCGCCTCGCCGCTTTCGTCGAAAAAGGACTACGAAAAAATGGTTTTTCTACCGCAGTTGCAGCAGATGGCGAGCAAGCAATACATATGGCTGAGAATAGTCATTTTGACTTAATTTTGCTTGATCTCAAACTTCCAATCAAAGATGGCTGGACAGTACTGCGAGAACTACGACGAAATCAGAGCAAACAATTTCCGATTATTATTATGACAGCTATGAGTGATGAGCAGAATAAGACAGCTGCTCTTAAGAATGGTGCGAATGACTACATTACTAAGCCTTTTAGCTTTAAAGACTTACTTGAAAGAGTCCGCACTCAGCTAGACTAGGTTCAAAAATCAAAAGCTGAAAGTTGTGCGAATTGTACCGATATATATAGTGTCATTGCTGCTGTTGTGTTCTGGGTTTATAATTACCAAGACTCCAGGGGTGATGGAAATATTGTCAGTCGCTTGGTAACGGTAAAAAGCTTCTAGATGAACTGCGGTATCTTCATCTTCGTATGCTCGTCCTGCAAGCTGAAAGTCATTACTGATCACTTTTGGTGGTTGTCCAATAACAATTCCCGCTACACTTCCTTGTTTACGTGACATCTCCTACACCAACCCTTGCGGGTATGGTGTAGGCTTCATGCAGTCCTTTTAAGGATATACACAATTTCATTCATGGTACTTTTATCTATAGCACCAACTATAGAAACCTTCCCATTACGGCGTTTTATCCTAGGGAAAATGTCCAACCCTAGTCGCTTCAAGTTAATAGCAGCATTAATGTCTCTATCAACTAGAAGCAATAACTGTTCGTCCCAATATTCTCGCATATCAGTATCGCTAAAAACTATCTCGTTCCGATAACAAAGAACTTGGGAACTGTATGCAGGATTTTGAGGTACTACAACGGCTCCAGCTTTTCCGGCTATGTGACCTAGTATCTCAAAAAACTGCGCGAATGCTGCATCCATCCAAGACTTATTCAATCCTGATTTTGCAGATTGACCATTAGGTAAAAATAACCCATTTTCATCCTGCTTTGGTGCATTTCTTTTGCTCAAGCTTTGTAAGTTAAGTTTCTCATGGAAGAAAAATTTCTTCCCTGTTCTTACAAGTTTATGCGCTGTTTTGTATTGAAAATCTTTGCGACATAAGGCTATTTTTTGATGTTGTTTAGCCTCTTTCTTGGCTAGCTTACGTCGTGACTTACTACCACGGCTACGCTTGTTTCTTTTTCTAGAAATCTTGTCTAGTTTGTGCTGGTTTTTGCGTAATGATTTAAGGCTTGGAAGTTTAGTACCCTCAGATGTTGCAAGGTAATCATCCCCATGCAGGACGGCATCTAGCCCCATCGAATTCTCCCAAGTTGGAGTGATTTCATCGCATTTGTCCGCTAAAAAATGGGCAGGCTTTAAAACCTCTCGATTAATCGTGGGGTCAAGACGCATATCACAATAAGCGAGAAGTTTGAGCGGAGGTTTCCTCCGATCAAAGCTTCGGTACTGCCCATTTTTTTCGTGTAAGACCTCCTCATCCGGGTTAAAGTCTGGAACAGAGGTATCCTCTAGAACCATTTGCATGTACCAACCGTCTACTTTTTTGGTTACGCTAACTTGTTTTAGCTTGAAACCATTAGGTAGTGGTCGGTGCATCCGTACTTTAACTACAGCAATTTTGGGCAATCGTAAATAAAACCAATTTTTACGTACTAGCTTAATCCAATCATTATTCGCAGTTGCAAACGTCATTGTTCGGAAACTCGCTTCTGTTTTCAAGCGCGGTTTACCCGAACGTTTCCCATCGCAATCACCAATTATATAACGCTCAAAACCCTTGTCAACCCGTTTACAAATATCTTGAAGGATGGTTGAATCAACGCGAGTCAAATCAAGCAGTTCGCCACTGTGGACAACAACTACCAAGTCTTGCTTGATTACGGGTAACTGCAATTTTTGAGTGTAATAGTTTGGACGATTGCCAAACAAACACGGGAATATTTCTTTCCACTGCGGAAAAGCTTGTAATTGCAAATGGTTGTTTTGCCACCAAGTGAAGCGCTCACCCAATTGACGGTTATACCAGTAGCGTGAAATCCGCAACCAACTATTAAGTTCTAACTTTTGTTTAGTATCTGGATAAAACTTGTACTGATATGTAACCTTCATCAGTGTTCGACCTCTACTTCACGGGGAATAAGATAACATTAATGTACACCCATTGGTCAACCAATATGAAAAATAAACAATTAAAGTTTAGGATGTCTGAGCGTAGATATAATAAGCTGCAATTATATGCATTGCAATGTGATAAAACCATGACCCAATTGTTTGAAGAATTTGTTGACTCGTTACCAAGCCCAGAGATTGACAAAAACTCAACTGCCCTTCAATCTGTTTTACCTGCGGGAAAAAGCAATTGAAGGGTTGGGTCTGAAATAGACAACAGGACCGCCTTATCCATTCATACTCAAGAAAGATTTCTCTTTGAGGCGGTGGCGTTAGCGGAGCGGAACGAAGTTCGGCGGTTTTGGTATCACTTAGTTACCAAACCTAACTAATCAAACCGCCTCGCCACCAAGGCGCTCGCATATTTGTCCATGCTTTATGAAGCGGCGTCTCGTTTTTGTCCGGTCATTCATCCCACACCAACCTTGCGGTATGGTGTGGGGCTTCTGTCCGTTTCAGCTAAAATGGACTTGGTGACTAAACTTGTAAAGTAGCCCTACACCCGCACCATCTCCCTGACGATAAATTGGGTTACGCTGGGCAAAGCGAGAAATAGTACCACGACCACTACCACTGAAAAAAGGATTAGGATTACTCACAAAGTCATCCAAACCACCCCCTACAACTTCAAGATAAACAGTAGCTTTTTTTCCCAGGGGAAAGCGATATTCTAGTCTGAAATGTGTTTCTTCAAGGTTTGCTCTCAATTCTTACCTGTGGTATTTTCAGGTAGATGCTATTTGAAAATTTGATATTTTCAGGTAGACGCTATTTTAAAAATTTACTGATGAGCAGCTATAAGCCCTTAAACTTTAGATAATTCTGGTGTTGGTGATGGTTGGCTCTTGATAGGCGGAAGCTCAAGCTTACGCTGAGGTAGAATTTTGGCATAGCGGTTTGTAAGAAAACGGTTGAGTTTCTTATCCAGCTTTTTCAAAAATCTCTTTAACGGCTTGTTCTCAAACCCGAAACTCACCTGACGCACAAAAGGTTTAATAATTGTCGCAATTCGTCTCACACCCAGTTTTTTGTATTTAGTTTGGAAATAACCATCCTCTGACAAATCCCACTTTTCGCGGATACGTTGTAAACTTCCCAAAGTCCAAGCATCACTCCAACGCAGCATATAAAAATGCAAATCTGTCCATTCTAGAGGTGGACCTGGTACATAAGTTACTAAACTATCAGGTTCAAAGTATACTGTACCTCCTACTTGCACGACACTCATGCAGAAATCAAGGTGTTCTTTGGTGTTGAACATAGCTTCATCCAGGTAGCCAATGCGTTCAAATATCTGAGTGCGGACGAGGGTGCAGTGAAATTCTGCTAACTCTGTTTCAGTTCGCTTGAGTTGGGGACGCAGTTCTCTGGCATTATGACCTTGTTTATACATCTTTTCACGCAGATGGCGTTTGCCTTTGATATCAGTGACGATGTGGCTTTCCCCGCCTGCAAAGTGAACTCTTTGGTGTATGGGTTTCTTTTCGCACATTAAAGGACCGACTACGGTTGCTTCTGTTTCCTCTGCACATGTCACTAAGGCTTTTAGCCAACCTGGGGAAACTATGACATCGTTATCAACAAAGACTAAGTATTTAGTATCTACATGACTTAAACCGATGTTACGGGCGTGGTTGGGAGAGAGGTAGTAATTTGTGCGAATGATTTCAAAGTTCTTTTCTTGTGCTTTCGCTTCCAGATAGCGACGAACTTTTGCGGGAGAATTCCCATCTACATAAATTAATTTGAAGGGAAAATCTGTGTGTTCGTAAATGCTTTCTAGAGATTCTTGAGTGCAGCTAAAACGTTCGCGAGGAACAACAATAATTGTGACAATAGGTTCTGTCATTGTTAATAACTCTATTTTGACTGTTAGTTGTTGGTTGTTAAAGCTAAAGGCTTGACTTGCAACTTCGCTTGAGGTAATTCTGAATTAAGTAGTTGCTGATAAATTGCCACTAATTCATCATTTAGTTTACTCATGTCGTATTTTTCTTCGACACGTACACGTCCTGCTTGACCCATCTTTTCCCAAACTTCTGGATGTGAGATGAGATAGGTTAATTTGAGAGCGATCGCATCAGCGTTACGTTCCTCAACTAGAAAACCAGAAACTCCATCTTCCACCAATTCAGGAATCCCACCATGTAATGTACTAATCACAGGTAAACCCATCGCCATTGCTTCTTTTAAAGTATTAACAGGTGCATCTTGATTTCCGTCAGCACCAGTGACACTAGGAGCAATAAAGATATGGCAAGTATCGAGAATCTCAACAATTTCCTTTTGCTGTTTCCATCCCAATAACTTGACAATATGACCTAAATTTAGTTTGGTTATTAATTTTTGAAAACTATCTTTTAATGGACCATCACCAATGATGTTGTATTCGATGTTTGGGTAAGTATGAGCGACTTTCGCAATTGCTTGAATGACGTACTCAATACCTTTTTTTTCTACCAAGCGTCCAGTCGTTGCAATTCGTACTTTGCCATCCATAGGAAAATGACGCTCTTTAAAAGCAAACTTACTGCAATCAATTCCTGAACCGTGGACATGAATCTTGTTGGGGTCACAACCCAAAGCAACTGCTTTATTTTTAAAAAACTCGCAGTTAGCCAGAAAAAAATCTGTTTCTTCAAAGAGTTCTTGATAAACTCCTTCACCCCATTTTGGGAGAAACTTACTAATATCTGAACCCCGAAATGTTGATATCAATTTTCCTTCAATTAAACCAAGTTGGCGAAACCACACACCAAACACGCCTAATGTACTAAACTGACAGTGGATAATGTCGTATGATTTCTTGTCCAGAAATGGAATTGCTCGGTAGAGCATCTTTAATGATTTCGCTTGACTAACGTACCGAGAGGTGTTTAGTAATTGCAAGCAAACTGAAGGGTTTTTGTAAAAATTGAGCAACAGTAACCCCAAGCCTTTAAGCCAACGCCATAACTCATTCTTTGGTCGAGTTGGAGCGTAAAAAGTGCGTTCTATAAGTTTATATTGTTCTACCAATGGATGGACTTTAGATGTATCCTCAGGAGGACCATCAAGAGAGTAAATATGGACTTCATGTCCTCGTTCTATTGCACCAACAATTTGATTTAAAATAAATGGCTCTGATAGCACGGGGAAATGTGCAACGAAGAATGCTATTTTCATTTTTTTAGTCTTCTGAAACATTGTATTTCCTGAAAAGTGTAAGTTTAAATGCGAGTTAATATCTTTGTCTTCTTCGCAAGTACTTGCTGAGTTGATGTGGTATTTAGCATTTGCTGATAAATTGACACTAATTCATCGTTAAGTTTGTTCATGTCGTATTTTTCTTCGACACGTACACGTCCTGCTTGACCCATCTTTTCCCAAACTTCTGGATGTGAGATGAGATAGGTTAATTTGAGAGCGATCGCATCAGCGTTACGTTCCTCAACTAGAAAACCAGAAACTCCATCTTCCACCAATTCAGGAATCCCACCATGTAATGTACTAATCACAGGTAAACCCATCGCCATTGCTTCTTTTAAGGTATTAACAGGTGCATCCTGATTTCCGTCAGCAGCAGTGACACTAGGCGCTATGAAGATATGACAGTTGTCGAGAATTTCAACAATTTCTTTTTGTTGTTTCCAACCCAGTAACTTGACAATATGACCAACATTTAATTCAGTGATGAGTTTCTCAAACTGTTCTTTTAACTCTCCATCACCGATAATGTTGTATTCAATATTTGGGTGAGTTTCTGCTAGTTTAGCAACCGCACGAATACCATATTCTATTCCTTTCTTTTCCACCAAGCGTCCCGTCGTCGCAATCTTCACCTTGCCATCAGAAGGGAAATAACGAGGTTTAAAAGAAAATTTACGACAATCTAGTCCCGAACCGTGAACAACAATTCTTTCTGATTCGCAACCCAAATTAACAGCACGATTGCGGAAGAATTCGCAGTTTGCTAAGAAAAATTCTCCTTCTTGGAAGAGTTGGTCATAAACGTGTATGCCATTTTCTTGGACATACTTACTAATATCAATCCCGCGAAATGTGGTAATCAATTTACCTTTGATTATACCAGCATCGCGATAGGCAAGGGCAATAGGTGCTAATGTTCCAAATTGACAGTGAATAATATCATAATCTCCATCTTGAAGTAGCGATACAGTTCTGTAGAACGTTTTTAAAGTCGCGACTTCTGAACCATACTTCCAAGGATTAAAAAATTGCAAAGTCGTTAAAGAACCTTTATTTATATTTTTGACCAGCAAACCTAACCCTTTCAAAAAACGTAGAAAAAGGTTTTCAGGTAGAGTTGGCGGGTAATACGTACGCTCTAACAGTTGATATTCTTCAACAACCGGATGCACTTTACCAGTATAGTTTTTTGGCAAACCATTGACAGGGTGAATGTGGACTTCATGTCCACGGTCGATTAAACCAGTGATTTGATTCAAGATAAACGCTTCTGATAAAACAGGGAAGCGCCAAACTATAAATGCAATTTTCATTGTTTTGTTCTAGGTTATTTTGAGTGGTAGTCAGGAATATTAAATTGATTTAAAAAATACGATTTTAGAGTATTTGGAACCGCAGATGCACGCAGATAGTTTATCTGTGTACATCTGTTCTTATAGCAATCCTAAATCATTTGTGAAAATTATATATTCCTTTCTTCTTTCTTTCCTTTGTGTACTTGGCGTTCTTGGCGGTTCGTTTCCTTGTCTATATTTTTCACGAATCAAATAGCACTGCTATATGCTTCGTTTGAGGGCAAGGTTTATCTGTGGTTTTATATTTAAATATTTGGTTTTTAGAAAAGGTCTATTCATTGCTTGCAGAATAGGAGGATGGTGAGAACCAGGATACTGGATGCAGCTAATGGTCCCTTCTCTCACCTGTAACCGCTCAATTTTATCTGAACTCATACCAATCGCTTGGCAAATTAAGCGTTTGAGAATTTCTTTACTAGCTATTACTAAACCAGTCATCAACTGGTGAGAATTTGCCAGACTTTTCGTGTTAATTACATCTTGCCAAACTTCAGGAAAATCCTCTCGTAACACCTCAAGTTGAACCGTTTCTGGATGGTATTGGAGAATTTGTTGTGTCATCTCCTGGGAGGTGTCAAAAATACTACTCAAGCTAAATTCAATATTAACGTCCTTGAGGAGTTCAGCTAAATTCTCGGTTTGTTCCGCTGTTGCGTTTGAAGGAACAAGCAACAAACGTAAACCTTTACCTCCTTCTTGAGGTTTGGGTAAATCTTCCCCCACATGGGAACTCAGATTCATCACTTCCAATTGTCCTGACTCCAGAGAACCATTGGCAAAGTTTAATATACTGATACCGCAATTTGACTGCTGGATACAGTGGTAGTAGTTAGGACTTATACCAAGAGCAGTGCTGATTAAGGCGCGGTTTGTACCGCCGTGGGTGACGAGTAATAAGGTCTTACCGATATAACGCGGTAGCACTTCTTGCCAAAATTGTTGCACGCGTTCGTACAAGTTGAGGGCGGGGTAGATATATCGTTGTGACTTCTGTGTTAGGTTTGGCGGAATTTCCATGCGAAATTCATCAGGGCGTTGTTTCCAGAGGCGATACTCTTGTGGAAAGGTTTCGCGCACATATTGAAAAGCTAACCCTTGCCATGCAGGCATATCAGTTTCGCGTAACTTGTCTGTCACCAGAATTGTGTTTGGGTTAATATGCGGGGCTATGATTCCTAACATTTCCTTTGCTGTTTCATGCGATCGCCTCAAGGAACTAGAATAAATCGCATCAAACGCCAGTCCCTTCAAAAAGGCTCCAGTTTTACGGGCATCGCTGCGCCCTACTTCGGTTAATACTGATTCATCACTGCTACCTTGATACAAGCCCAAAGCATTGTAGGTACTCTGTCCGTGGCGTACAAGAATCACGCGGGTTTCTTGGTATTCTCTAAAGTTCGATCGCATAAGTCTGTCCTTCTGGTGAAGTGTCATCAACAATGCTTTGCAAGCGGTACAGGGTTGTGTAGTTATTACAGCGCCTGAGTTCGCTGTGAGTACTTTGTTCTAGGATACTTACCCTTACAGGTGTATATTTTTTACAACTAGACCCAATCATGACCATCCACAGCTTTGCGAGTGCGATCGCTAACCACATACGTTGTGCGCGTTCACAATCAGTCAATCGCGTCCGCCATTGCCAATCGTCTGTTTTGACATCTTGATAGCAGCACTCAGTCCAAGAACGTAATTCATGCCATAATGATGTGTCTGCGGGTTCTAAATCGGTTAGAATTAACCACGGCTCGCAAGAGTCAATATCCCAACATGCCAGTAGGATACATTCCTCCGGAAGGTTTCCCTCCAAAAGAAGCTGTCCATTAGGGTTAGGGAGGAAACCCCAACCCCAGTCGCCACAACAGGGAGAACCCTCCGTAAGCGCAGAGTATACATTGAGTTGTGAGCCTGCGGTACTGTTGAGTGCTAACTCCTGCTGCGCCGCTACGCCAACGGACACGCTACGCGAATGTGTTGGCGCGCAGGACTTACGCGTAGCGTCGTGCCCGTAGGGCATAGTTTGGCTCGCAGGTTTCCTCCCCTGCAACTCATCTGTGCAAGAGGCTGGCTCTTCCGTGGGGACACATAAGCCTCCGTTGTAGTAAATGCTGTGGTTGATACGTAAAAACGGGTGCCAACCAACTTGGACTATCATCTTGTACAACCAATCAGTGTACAATACACGGTCAGCACACACAATGACTGTCCAATCATTAGGAATCACACCCTGCAAATGTGTTAGCAACTCCTGCCAAATTGGTTTCCAACTTTCTTTTGCAGCTGCTTTGACAACGCACCATGCAACTGGTACTGCACATCCAGCAATCAAGACGTTAATTGATAAAACCGTAAAATTATTTTTGATATTTGTGGCATCTAGTGCAAGTGTGAGTTGTTGACGATGAGTTGGTAATAAACTCACTATCCATTTTAGTAGGGGTGCAAAGCAACTGCTTACTTCCAATTGAGCACGCTTTTTACCTTGTTTAACACCTGTTTTTGATAATGCATCTTGATACCATTCTTTTAATCTTTGGCGTACTGTGTTTGTCTTTTCTCCATTAAGTTGGGCGATAAATTCTGACACTTTATTCAGACTACTTGATTTGGTCATAACGATGCCAAAACTCCAAGTTGCTAGTCCTATTGCTTCTGGTATACTCAAGTGTGGCATTCGTTGTGAGATGGTCCGTGACCACTGTTTGAGGTATTCGTTTTTCAGCATTTCCTTTTGCTTACTTCTCAATGATTTTTTATCCTTAAACAGCCATGCGATTGAAGACTCAGCTGTTTTAAAAAACCTACGCCTGTAAGCAGGCTTCCTCTTCAACGTGGAGAATCAAATCTGCATTTTGTACCGCCTTGAGATTGTGGGAGATAAGAAACGTCGTCCGCCCCTTGGTAAGTTTTTCTAGTGCTGCATTGACTGTCTGTTCGCTGGCGTTGTCTAAACCTGTCGTGGGTTCGTCCAAAATGACAATGGGTGCTTGACGGATAGCTGCACGGGCGATCGCAATTCTTTGCCGTTGACCACCGGAGAGTGTGCCACCCCGTTCGCCTAAAATGGTGTCGTAGCCTTGGGGTAGCTGCATAATAAATTCGTGAGCATTAGCAAGGCGTGCGGCGTTTTCGACTTCTTTGTCAGAGGCTCCGAGCTTTCCGTAAGCAATGTTTTCCCGGACACTAGCAGCGAATAACACGCTATCTTGCAAAACAACGCTAATTTGCTGTCGGAGTGAGTCTAGGGTATATTCGCGGATATCTTGATCATCGATAAAAATGCGACCTGATTGTGGGTCATAAAGACGGAGAATAAGACTGATGAGAGTTGATTTACCGCAACCGGAAGGTCCAACCACTGCTACTTGTTGTCCTGCTTGGGCGACAAAACTAATATTTTTTAAAATTTTTCTCTCTGTGTTGTAGCCAAAGGAAACATTTTCAAACCGCACTGCACCAGAGAAGGAATGCGCTTTTTGCGCCCCTGGTAAATCGCGCACATTAGGTTCATATTCTAAAAGTTCTACCACCCGTTCCCCGGAAGCAGTCGCTTTAGCAATTTGCCCAACTTGGTTAGAGAGTTTTCGCATTGGTTCAAAAGCATTTTTCAGGTAGGTGATAAACACCAGCAGTTCACCTGGAGTGAGTTCTCTGTGCAGAACCACATGTGAACCGCGCCACAACACAGCAGCAATCATAATAGCCATCAGAACTTGCACTGTCCTTTCCAGCGCTGCTGATAGTTTTAAAGATTCAATCGCTTCATCTAAACTTTTTTGGTTTTGCGTCGAAAAAATGCCATGTAGCTTTTTTTGGAGAGATAAGACTTGTACCACCTTGATAGCACCAATAGTCTCACCTGTTGTTGCAGCTAAAACGCCTTCGGAATCACGATGCTGCTTGGCAAAATTGCGAATGCGACCAATCATTTTGCTCGTCAATAACGTTAACATAGGAAAAATAGTTATTGCTACCAACGCCAATTCCCAATTGAGCCAAAACATAATCGCCGACATCCCTACCACAGAGATAATATTCGTAAATAAAGGCAGGGCAGTTTTGATGGTGACAAGCCGCATTTTTTCGATATCAGCTGTTACGCGGGTAATCAAATCACCGCTTTTGAATTGTTGGTGAAAGGATAGGGACAGATGCTGCAAATGATGGAAAACATGACCGCGTACTTCTGACAATACTTGAACAACAGCCAAGGACATCCCATAAGTACTTAGGTATGCAGCCATGCTACCCACTCCAGTAATGCCTACAATTGCTAAAGCCGACAAAGTTAGCAGCACCATTGGGCTAAGACCAAAGGTAGTAGTAACGTTTGCAGAGTTGTTGTGAGCAGGTATAAGAATATAGTCAAAGACATACTTCAAAGGCCAAGGCTCCAGCAAACGCAGACTAGTCTCGCCTAATAGTGCCAAGAAAGAGCCAGCAATCAACACTCTCTGCTTACGGATATACGGCGAGAACTTCTGTAATATCCGCATGAGTCCTGGTATAAGTCCTTTCAAGTCTTTTTCTTTGGAGCGCTGACCCATGAACCTATCTTCCTTATGTGATGTTTGAATCTAATACTTGCTAATTGCGAATGGCTTTTCCCATTAGCTAATATTTAGACAGCACAGGTTGTCACAGGAACTTTACGAGCAAGAAACTTTTTGAGAAAAGTAGTCGTTTTCTGAGCACCTTGGAGATCAAACATTTGAGAACTATCTACAACAGATTTTTTATTGAGACAGCTAAGAATTTTATCTGCCAGATGAGATGCTACCAAATCTTGGGGATGAATACAATCAACAATACCTAACTTTTCTAGCTTTTGAGTTCTTACCAACTGTTCTTTATCTTGATTGTCGTGACCGATTGGAACAACGATGGCGCGAACACCTGTGCTGAGAATATTCATGGTTGTGTTATATCCACTTAAACTAATAGAGATATCTGCTGTTTTCATATAATCAAGGAGTTGAGAAGTATACGTTTCGAGGCAGATATTAGCTTGGTTTAAAGCAGCTTCTTTTAATTTCATAAGTTTTTCCTCAGGCAGAAACGGACCAGTAAATATCTTGATAGTATGAGGAATTCTTTTTTCAAGGATTTCGCTAGCTTCTACAACTGTTTCTAAAAGCTCGTATCCGATTCTGCCACCACCAATGCTTACCAAGATTTTGACTGCACTTGGATTTTTTTTATCCCATAAATCCTCCATATCAAAAACATTTTGACTGTTGGATTGAGTCACAAATCCTGTATGAGTAATTTCGCTCTTGATGTCTTGATGTCTGGAAAAAGTTTCTGTAAAATTCTGAAACAATGGGTCAGAATGAAACAGTAGTAAGTCAAAATACCGATTCATTAAATAACAGATAGTTTCCTCTTCTCCAGGCTCACTTTCTTTACCGATGACATCACGCAAACTACAAGCAATTTTCGTGGTATGACTTGTAGATTTGATATGCTCAACCAGAGGAATTAACTCAAAGAAAAGCTTGTGTCTGCCAAAGGGGAAAAATTCAGTAATTAAACAATCGGGTTGTATCTGGTCAAACACTTCTATGAGTTGATTTTTTCTTATTTCTTTCACTTGCTCTACACTTAATGAATGATTCCCAACCGTGAATTTTCCATCCTCTAACCACAGTGCAGGGAGTCTGATTAATTTCACTTGAGACGGCATTTCAAAACCCTGTATAGTAGGACCGCCATTGATAAAATAAACTTGAAATTCTTTCACCAAACTACGTACAATTTCCGTACTACGGACTAGATGCCCCATACCACTTAGGTATTGGCAGTAAAACATGATTTTTTTCATTGTTTTATTGTTAGTTATTATGAGTTTTTTTACAAAAGACTAAAAACTAAGGATGGTTTTGAGGAAGATTTTTGAAAAAAATTGCTGAGTTGGTGTTTGCAAATTGTTTGACACAGTAGCATAAAAATGTAGTCTTTCACACGAAAGAAACCGTTCATATCCAAGTTAAAGTTTCGTTGATACTGCTGTTGCTCTAACTGACTTAACAGCGCATTGAGCAAACTTTTTGGATTCATCTTCTCTGGGTGAATAGCTTTAAATAAACCCAGACTTCCCATTCTTTCAGCTCTTATCAACTGTTCTTTTGATGGCTTGCAACGTGGTACAATGACAGCTGGTTTAGCTGCCGACAAAATTTCACAGACAGTGTTGTAACCAGCCATCGATACCACCACATCTGCTGCCTGTATATAGCTCATTAAATCGTCTGTAAATTCCCCAATCTGAACTTGAGAATTACTTTGTGCTGCCTGATACACAAGTTGTTGTTGCTGTGCAGGCATTTCTGGTCCACAAATGATTAAACTTTTAAAGTGGTGTTGTACTGGTAACAGTGCTATAGCTGACAGATAAGCATCTACTAACTCATAACCATCTTCACCACCACCGGGAGTCACCAAAATTAAGCGTTCCTGTGGTGATAATTGCAACTCTTCCCTGATGTTGTTTTTGCTCTTATGTCCCGGTTGGCGGCGTATATAGCCGCAGTAGCGTACTTTCTGTGCAACGACTTGCGAAAATTGATATTCTTTAGCAATATCAAAAACTTCTGGTGTTCCGACTATCAACAACTGGTGGTAAAACTTCTCAATAGCTTCGCAGTAGCCCTGTTTCTGCCACTCAGCGATGGTTTTTTCTGGACTGTCAAGAATATCTCGTAACAGCAGAACTATTTTGCTTTCTGGCAGTTCTGTCTGTAAATAATTTAAGGTATCGGTCAACTCGTGTTTTAGACCGTAGGGCTTTTTGTCCACTAAGAACAAGTCAGGTTGAAAGTTAACTGCTGCTGATAAGATTAATTCTGATCGCAGCTTGACGGTTTCATCAATGCCCATGCCAAGAAATTTTACTGCAACCTCCCCCGTTTCGCCCCGGTTGAGACAGGGAAGTTTGATATAATCAAGTCCTCTAGGCATCCGAAAGCCTTGAAGCATAGGTGAACCAGACAGCAACAAAATTGAAAGTTGCGGAATTTCACTCAGCAGGTGTTCGCAGATAGCTAACATTCTGCGAATGTTGCCGAGTCCGTATGCGTCATGGGAATAAACCAGCAGTCGCATCGCTAATGTCCTTTGTTAGTTTTTGGTTGTTTTGTCCGACTCTCCGGGCGTCTGTGTCATTTGTCCAAATTAATCACCACTGACTAGTAACTGATAACTAATAAACGTCTCCAGAAATCAAACGTTAACCCAGACAGCGTAAGAGTTTTAAATGAGTTTTCCGAGATATCTAATGACTTGACGTTGCTAAAAAGGTATTTGCACCACACTTGATCATCTCTGCACAAGTCAAACCTCTTATGTCAAGCCTGATACATAGCGGGGTGCTTCGTTAAGCATAAAAGAAAGCACTCCCCTTGCTTCCTCTGCTTCCCCTGCTTTCTTAGGTGTGTTTTCAAGAAATACAGCAGCAGGAGTTGAAGGAAACAGGATTTGACTTGTTTCATTTATAACCGGTGGCAATCACTACCCGTGGAGCGTTCCTAATGAACTATAGGTTCATTGCGACTTAACGGGCGATCGCCAATGGTAAGCCCTTCCTGCTGGAGCATCGTTCAGTATTAGTCTTGACCCTTGACTCACCATACAGTTTGACTAATATTTGTGAGTTCTTTATGAACTTTTTATGAGAAGCTTCTCATGAAAATTTTCTCATTAGCTATTGGGTGTTGAAAACTCTCTACATTGGGGGACTCCCAAAACATAAATTGGCGTTGCATAAATGCGGGATGAATTCCATTTTGTCATGCTGAGTGCAGCGAAGCGAAACGAAGCATCTGTCGAGATTCTTCACTGCACTAGTTCCTAAGAGGAACCGCTACGCTGCGTTCCGTTCAGAATGACAAATCATCCCTAAATTCAGCAACGCCCATAAATTATCTCAAAAAATTAATTCATCGGTTCTTCAAATCAGAATAATAATCATTCTTATAAGAAGAAAGTTGCAGCAAACGATAGATTATTCTTTGGCTATTGGCTAAGCACCGTAACAGATGAGAGCAGCATCGTGCGTGACTCCGTTAACGCACCCTTGTATTTTAGAAGAAGTGGTGGACTGTTGCTACAAATTAAGATTGGATGATTTATTTTTTGGCAGTCCCTAGTCACGCGCTACGTATAGTCCTAGCTTCTTATTAATTCTTTATAGAAAACTAAAATCTTTATTCTATAGGTTTTTCTAGGTGCTCACAGCAGTGAAAACTGACAAGTGTAGGTTTTTTATATTGAAACCTGAAACTAAGAAATTTGGATAGTAATTAGAGGAAGGTAACAGATGAAATAGCAATTTTCTCATTCATTTGAGAGTTATTATTCACTCGGTTGTAAAAAACCTACACTTATGAAGAGGTTGAGGGATTGGAAACCCTATTGTCAGATCACGAAGATAGTTGTATTCTCTGTAGAGGAAGAGAACTTAATTTATCAAAAACCTACACCTGTTATCAAAAACCTACACTTGTGAGAAATTAAAACCTCTTACTCTATAGGGCAAAGGCAAAGATAGTTGTCTTCTTTGAGAGAAAAGAGAAATTACAAACCGAAATAAGTAACAAGAATTACGCATTTTTAATTCACCATTACTTTTTTCCCAGATTTTAATGGATGATGAATTTTCTATGTCAAGTGCTTACACAAACCCACATGCAGCGTCCCATATAACTCCTAATTCCAGTGTTGTTTCAGAGCTAATTGATTTGCTCACAGCATTCCCATTAAACAAAGGGGGACAATGCTGGAGAGCTTGCTTCTGGTTTTCTATTAAGATTTGTGCAAGTCGTCATTTATTGCTCTTGTGTGCAAATCAGAGCTGTTAGCCTGATTGTTTGGCTTTGCTTTTACAAGTGGTAGATGTCGCATTCGTCGCATTGAGCGCTACAGAGATGAGCGCTAGTGCGGACAAGCTTGTGCATTTAGCATAAGTCTAGCAGACTTCTAGAACAAATAACAATCATATCCAAAAAACTAAATTCTTTTTTTTGTTTTTCTTTTCTGCGAACTGCAATGACCGTAACCTATAGCTTGGAAGGCAATAATACCCTGTTTGATGACCACGGCGATCGCACGAAGTGCGGGCCCATTGGGCGATCGCACTGCCGGGTAATGGTGTGCTCAATTAAGTGTCAAGCCAGGAGACAAAGGTATATATGAGCACTATTATTGGAACCAACAACAATAACACCTTCCTTGGCGAGGTCGAAAGTGACTTCATTGATGGCAAGGCTTGCAATGACTGGCTCAATGGGGGTCTCGGCAATAACACCCGGCGTTGGCGAGGCGATTCCTGTAGTTTGACATAGATGGTACAGGTAGTACTTCTGAGATAGAACTGGCAAGACTGTCTAACAATCCTTCCCTGACCACAATTGACTTTAAAGTCAATTGAACTATCAGCAAGAAGACACGGTTTGTAAATGCTTAATCATGAGGTGATACGGAATATGTTTGATGATTTCTTATATTTTCTCACTCTGCGTCCTGCACCCCTTTCCGGAACTTGAGAGAAGGGAAGAGGTGAGAGTTGCAAAAAACAACAAGCACTTTCAGGTTAGACAGCAAAATTCTGTTTTGAAAACAAACAAAGGTAAAAAATATGCCTCTATTCACTGGAACATCAGCTCCCGACAATATCATAGGTAGTTCTGGCGATGACACCATCTATGGCAGAGCTGGCAATGACACCCTTGATGGTCAGGATGGCGCTGACTTAGTTTATGGCGAGGGTGACAATGACTTTATCTTGGGCGACGACGGTCCTGACACCCTTGATGGCGGGGCTGGCATTGACTCTCTTTATGGTGGAGATGCTAATGACATCTTGTATGGTGGTGCTGACAACGATTTCGCCTATGGCGAGGACGGCGATGATACCCTGTATGGCAACGGTGGTAATGACTTTCTTGATGGTGCCAACGGTAATGACTTCCTAGATGGCGGGGCTAACAATGACACCCTGTTTGGTCAGGAAGGCGATGACATCCTTTATGGGAGGGCTGGCGATGACTCCCTGGGTGGGTTCGTCAGTGATGGCGGTGGCATCACTGATGCCGAGTTTGGTAATGACTTCCTTGATGGTGGGGATGGTAATGATACGATTGATGCCTGGTCTGGCGATGACACCCTCGTGGGCGGGGCTGGCGCTGACTCCCTCCTTGGTGGGGAAGGTAATGACTCCCTGAATGGCGGAGCGGATATTGACTCACTCTTTGGTGGCTTGGGCAATGACTTCCTAGATGGCCAAGACGGTAATGACCGTCTTGATGGTGGAGAGGACAATGACATTATCAATGGCGGAACTGGCGGTGATACGATTATTGGTGGTTCGGGTAGTGATACCCTAACCGGAGGTGCTGGTAACGACAGGTTTGTCTTCAATAGCTCAACTGAAGGCATTGACATCATCACAGATTTTTCTAATGTCAGTGGTAATAATGATGCTTTCCTTGTCTCTGCTGCTGGTTTCGGTGGTGGGCTAACAGCAGGTAGTCCAATTACAGCTGCTCAGTTTCACTATGGTTCAGTTGCGAACGATTCTTCAGATCGCTTTATCTATGACACCAGCATTGGTGTCCTGTACTTTGACGTAGATGGTACAGGTAGTACTTCACAAGTAGAGCTGGCAAGACTATCTAACAATCCTTCCCTGACCACAAGTGACATTATTGTCATTTGAACTATTAGCAAGAAGATACGGTTTGTAAATGCCTAATCATGAGGTGATACGGAGTATGTTTAATGATTTTGATTTCCTCACCCCATATCCGTCACCCCTCTGCCAAACTTGGCAGAGGGGGGGGTGAGAGTTGTATGCAACAACTGATTTTGTATCGTGCATCTAGCACGTTCAAGTTAATTAGCAAAATTGTGTTTTGAAAACAAGGATTTAAATTATGGCAGTCATAAATGGAACAGCAGAGTCTGATACCCTTACTGGTACTAATAATGCTGACACGCTACGCGGCTTTGCCAAAGAGGACATTCTATCGGGCTTAAACGGTAATGACCTGCTTCTAGGTGGGGAAGATAAGGACACTCTATTTGGTGGAGCTGGTGCTGACAGACTATTTGGGGATGCAGGTGAGGACTCCCTGTATGGTGAGGCTGGTGCTGACACCCTCTATGGGGGGCAGAACGAGAGCGATGCTCTTGATGGCAAAGACCTCCTTGAAGGTGGTGATGGTCCTGACTTGCTCTTTGGTGGCTTCGAGGATACTTTGTTGGGTGGAGCTGGCAATGACACTCTGACATTTGCGAATAACTCTAATGGTAAGAGCGAACTCTACGGCGATGCTGGCAATGACTCGCTGGTTGGTAGCCCTAGTGTTACTGAGGGTGACACTTTAGAAGGCGGAGCAGGCAATGACTTTCTAGATGGCTTAGCTGGCAATGACTTCCTTTCGGGCGATGACACCTTAGGCACGGCTGGTGCTGATACCCTCGTCGGAGGAGATGGCAATGACACCCTTGAAGGCGATGCTGACAGCTTAAGCGGCGGTGGAAATGACTCTCTCGTAGGCGGAGCTGGAGATGACATACTCTTTGGCTTTGCCGGTGATGACATTCTCCAAGGCGGAGACGGTGCTGATACCCTCGATGGCGGGGACGGCAATGACGTTCTTGATGGGGGAGCCGGTCCTAGCACGCTTTTAGGTGGAGCTGGTACAGAGAACATCACTGGCGGCACTGAAGGTGACTTTATTGATGGTGGAGAAGGCGCTGACAACCTCAATGGTGCAGGTGGCAACGATACTATCAGAGGTGACAGTGGAACTAGCAGTCTCGCTGGCAATGACACCCTGCTTGGCGGAGCTGGCGATGACTATCTTGATGGTGGAGCCGGCGCTGATAGCCTCGTAGGCGGCCCTGGAAATGACACCCTCTTTGGCGGATCAGACCTTGAAGGTCAAGTCGCAGGCGACACCCTTATTGGCGGGGCTGGCATTGACATCTATGTGTTAGAAGACACAGGATATGAACCAGCAGATCCTGGTGAACCACCAGTGACTGCTCCTCAAGGCGATAGAATACAAGGCTTTGTGAAAGGAGAAGACTTCTTGGACTTTGATTTTGGTCTGGTAACAATCACTGCAAATGGTAGTAATTCTGTCATCAGACTTACTGAAACTACTGAAATCCTAGCGACCGTAATTGGCGTACAGATCACACAGACAGATTTTCTAGGCTAAAAATAGGCAAGATGTACTTGGAAAAACTGGGTTGCACATGCACCAGAATTTTCCAAGTACATGTATCAAGCAAGTGTATGATAGATGGAAGAAGAACACACAAATCATTCTGACGACTGACGTCTTTGTTCTTTCTTATTCAAAAAATCATTACAAAAGTTTTTATTAAGAGTGACACAGATTCTTCAAATTGGCAGCAAGGTGATTCAAGCGCATGAGGTGCTGTCTCTGTTAAGACGTTACCAATTGATGCCTCAAATCGTGCGAAATATTATATTAGATCAAGCAATCGCAGACATCTCTTGTACAGAAGAAGAGCGCAGAGTTGCAGTTGAGAAGTTTTACCAACAACATCAATTGACATCCCCGCAAGCACAGGAAGCTTGGCTGCGAACTCAGGGCATGAGCCTAGAGCAAATGGAAGACTTAGCGGTACGACCAGTGCTGCTAGAAAAATTTAAGATTGCTACTTGGGAGTCTAAGGTAGATGCTTATTTTCTAAATCGTAAGGCAAGCCTAGATCGGGTCGTATATTCCTTGATTCGTAACAAAGATCAAGGGTTAACTCAAGAAATTTACTTTCGCATTTTAGAAGGAGAACAATGTTTTGCTGATCTAGCCCGTGAATACTCTCAGGGTGCAGAAGCGAGTAGAGGTGGGTTATTGGGACCAGTACCTCTGAATCAGCCGCATCCCACCCTGAGCAAATTGTTGTCTGTTAGCCAACCAGGTCAACTCTGGCCACCTCGTGCCCTCGGCGAATGGTTTGTGATTATTCGCTTAGAAGAGTTTATCCCAGCAAAGCTAGATGAATCGATGCGCCGTCACTTGATTGATGAACAGTTTGAAAACTGGCTCCTTCTTCAGATCCAACAAGTTAGTGTGTCGTGGTCTGTTTTGCCCTCGTCTTCACTTTTAGCATCATGAATCAAACCGTTTCTCAGTTACCAATTCAACCTTTTCTAGCTCAAATTACCCCCTTTGAGTCTTTGGGAACAAATACCTTGCAAGCTGTAGCAGCAAAATGCCAAGTTATGCGCTACCGCATCGGTCAACAGATCCTAGTACGGGAAAAAATGCCAGCTTTTGTAAGCATTATTTCTCAGGGACAAGTCCGGTTGTTGGGCTATGACCAGCGTACACAAATGACTGTGAGCTTACAATTAGTCGGTCCAGGAGAAATTCTGGGCGCTTGCTCCTTAGTGCGGGGAGTACCCACAGAAATAGCGATCGCATCCACAAAAGTGATTTGCATGACCTTAGCTGCTAAGGATTTTTTAGCTTTGGTAGCAGCAGAAGACTCTTTCAGTCGTGCTTTTCAGGATAGTTGTGCCTTGAGTGAGGTGTTTGAGTTATTGAGTGTTGAACTTCAGCGACGGGCAGACGGGACTGCAAATATAAAGGAATTAGCTTTCCAGGTTTGGAAAGATGCTGTTGTTCTTAATTTGACCAAGGCTAGAAACGTGGATGTCGCTCAATTAGACTTGAATCGGGTTTGGCTGGTGAGTGGTGGAGGAGTTACTGATTTTCCAGTGGGAAGTCGTTTGCCTCTCAATGAGTCCTACCAAGCATTGCGAGTAGAAGGAAGACGAGGTGTACGGTTAGTTGGCCTCAATTTGAACTCAGAAGTTAGAAAACACAAACATGAATTTATTCATTCTTCTGACTTCCCCACGATAACTTTTGGGGAATCGAACAACGCAAAGATCCTTCATCCTTCAACTGAGATTCCTTATGCCCCCGATCACCCCCCGGATCCACCACTAGATCCATATACTCCAAAACCTAAATACCCCTACGTGCGTGGACGAGGTCCTATTGATGCTCCTCTTGCTTGCTTTCAGATGTTGAGTCAGCATCTAGGCGTGTCATTTCGTCGGGATTTGATCCGTAAGGTATTGGAGAATCAACTGAAAACGGCGGATAGTATTTCGCTGCAAGTTTGCGGTGCAATATCTGAGATGATGGGATTGCGTGCCCAATTAGTGCAAGTACCCGCCACTGCTGTTAACCGACTGAAAGCTCCCGTTTTCCTTCGCTATTGTGATACTTTCGCAATTATTTACAGCATCACTGAACGAGAATTGGTGATGGCAGTACCAGAAGTTGGAATTCTCCGCAAGAAGCCAGGGGAGTTTGCTGAAATCTGGGGAACCAAAGGTCAGGTATTGCTATTGCAATCTTCCATCAACAAGCTTGAGGAAAAGTTTAGCTTGCGCTGGTTTCTGCCATCGATTTATCGATATCGCAAGGTCTTAGCAGAAGTCTTGATTGCCTCGTTGTTTGTCCAACTGTTTGGTTTAGCGAACCCGATCATCACACAAGTCATTATTGATAAAGTGTTGGTACAACACAGCATCGACACTTTAGATGTTTTAGGAATTTTTTTGCTAGGAGTTGCTTTCTTTGAGGCACTTTTAACCAGTCTTCGCACTTATTTATTTGTTGATACGACAAACCGAATTGACCTCAGCCTCGGTTCAGAGGTGATTGATCATTTACTACGTTTACCTCTAAAATACTTTGAGCGCCGTCGCATTGGAGAACTAGCAGATCGGATTAATGAACTAGAAAATATTCGTAAATTTCTAACCGGTACAGTCTTAACAGTCGTTTTAGATGCAGTCTTCTCGGTGGTTTATGTTGCAGTCATGCTGGTTTACAGTTGGCTGTTGACGCTTGTGGCTTTAGTAACGGTACCTTTGTTTGCTCTGCTAACTATTTTTGTGTCTCCTATTGTACGTCGGCAACTACACAAAAAAGCTGAACGCCATGCGGATACACAATCTTACTTAGTCGAAGTTCTATCTGGGATTCAAACAGTTAAAGCACAGAATATTGAGATGAAATCCCGGTGGCAATGGCAAGAGCGCTATGCTAAATACATTAGTGCTGGTTTTAAGAATGTTTTAACATTTAGCACGGCTAGCTCAATCAGCGGATTTTTAAACAAAGTTTCTGGGTTACTGCTGCTGTGGGTGGGAGCACATCTTGTCTTATCGAATCAGTTGACATTGGGACAATTAATTGCTTTCCGCATTATTGCTGGCTATGTTACCAGTCCGCTGCTGCGTTTGATTCAGTTGTGGCAGAACTTCCAAGAAACAGCTTTGTCGATTGAACGACTCGGCGATATTCTCGATGCGCCCCCAGAGGTGGACGAAACAAATCGAAACAATATCCCTCTACCTGAGATCAAAGGGGCAGTGAAATATGAGGGGGTTTCGTTCAGTTTTCAGACAAGTGGACCATTGCAACTGTTTAATATTAATTTGGAAATTCCAACTGGTGCATTTATTGGCATAGTTGGTCAAAGTGGTTCCGGCAAAAGTACCTTGACAAAGTTGCTGCAACGACTTTACGAACCAACAGCAGGTCGGATTCTTATTGATGGATATGACATCAGCAAAGTAGAACTTTATTCGCTGCGCCGCCAAATTGGCACTGTACTCCAGGACACACTGTTATTCAATGGAACGGTTCAGGACAATATTGCCTTAACCAATCCAGAAGCGAGTTCCGAACAAATTATTGAGGCAGCAAAAATTGCAGTCGCACATGATTTCATTATGTCTCTGCCCAATGGTTATAACACAGTGGTGGGAGAACGTGGTGCCTCATTATCGGGTGGACAGCGACAGCGAATTGCGATCGCCCGTACCGTTTTACAAAATCCCAAGCTGCTTATTTTGGATGAAGCAACCAGTGCCTTGGACTACAATTCTGAGCGACAAGTTTGTGATAACTTAGCCGAAGCTTTTCGGGGTCGAACTGTCTTTTTTATTACCCATCGCCTCACTACGGTAAAAAATGCGGATGTCATCTTAGTGATGGAACAAGGTTCTGTTGTAGAGCAAGGTACTCACAAGGAATTGATGACTCTCAAAGGACGTTATTACTGCCTCTACCAACAACAGGAGTCACAGCTGTGAAATCTGAAACGTTTGACCAACCCGTTATTTTAGAGCGCCCAGCACTTTGGTCGCAAGTCGTTGTCTGGTTACTAATTACTATAACAACCTCTGGTTTTGTTTGGGCGTCTGTCGCCGAAATTGAGCAAGCAGTTCCAGCCATGGGCAAATTGGAACCTCAAGGCGCAGTCAAAGAAATGAAAGCCCCAACGGGAGGCGTTGTTCGTGAGATTTATGTCCAAGATGGACAGCTTGTTAAAAAAGGTCAACTCTTAGTTACATTTGACCCCACATCACCTCAAGCTGACCTAGATTCTTTGAAAAAACTCAAAGAATCTCTAGTCAAAGAAAATCAGTTTTATGAAACAACAGTCAGTGGTGGTAGCCAGGGAAATGGCAGGTCAGACTTAGCATCTCTCACGCGACTCCGAGCTGCCCTCATCGCCGAAAATGAATTTTATAAGGCTCAGATTCATGGAACGAATCTCAAGGAACTGGCTGATGGAGAATTTAACAACAATCAACAACAATTATCGGCAGCTACAAAGGCAGAATATCAATCTCGTGTGGCAGCTGCTCAATTACAAATCAAAGAGTCGGAAAAAAAACTCAGCCAAACTCAAATACAATTAGCAACAGCAAAAAAGGTGGTAGCTCTGAATGAAGAAATTCTCAACAGAATTACACCATTGGCAAAGGAAGGGGGTTTGTCTCAACTACAATATCAACGTCAGCAGCAAGAAGTTTTTACACGTCAGGCTGAAGTAGAGAAACTGACAGCAGAACAACAACGCCTCAACATTGAAATTTCTCAAGGAAAGGAACAGTTACAAAACACGATTGCTTTATCAGCAAAAGATGTATTAACTAAAATTGCAGAGAACCAAAAACAGATTGCGAAGATAGATGTCGAACTTAGTCGGGTGAGATTAGAAAATCAAAAAAAGCTTACAGAGATAGACGGTCAACTTAGTAAGGTAAAACTAGCTCTTCAGTACCAAGAACTTCGCGCTCCTGTTAATGGTGTTGTGTTTAACTTAAAACCTCACTCACCAGGATTTGTTGCTCATTCTAATGAACCAATTCTGACGATTGTACCTAATGAAAATTTGGTGGCTTCTGTATTTCTCACGAATAAGGAGATTGGATTTGTGGAGGAAGGGATGGAAACGGATGTCAAAATTCAATCTTTCCCAGAAAGAGAATTTGGTAGCATCAAGGGTAAATTGGTATCGATTGGTTCTGATGCTTTGGCTCCCACACCGGAACGTCCTTTCTATGCTTTTCCTGCCAAAATTCAGTTAACGCGTCAGTCATTGTTTGTCAATGGTAAGGAGTTACCTCTGCAATCTGGTATGGGGATTAATTGCAGTATAAAAGTGCGAAAACGGACTGTATTGAGCATTTTAATGAATATGTTTGACCAGAAAATTAAGAGCTTAGAATCTGTGAGATAAATTGTGAGAATATTTCTGGAAATTGAAGCAGAATTTACTGGTAAAAACCAGTTTTTTGCCGTTCTAGAATGCTTGGATAGTCGTCAAAATTAATTTCAAATAACCTCTACCCATTATAAATGCTTGCTTCCATTCGTTTCATACTTTGCACAATCAGCCAAATTAATTCATAACAATGCGGATATTATTCACTCTCGCCCACTTTTTTAATCCTAGCAATAACGGACGGCATGGTTCACAAAGAAAAGACTCACAACCGCGCATTCAAGCACTAACTCAGTGCCTTACCAATCTTCATCGTTTATTTGGCAAGTCCCAGTGCATCATTGATATTGCTCAACGTCTAGCCATCCCAGCGAATCAGTCTCAGTCTAGTGATATTGACATTGTTATCTGTACCACCCAAGATTGCCATCTCTTAGAGCAGATTCAGCTGCCCTCCCATTTCTACAAGCACCACTCCACCAAAGCTGAACCGATGCTACTGGGCTTTGAATGTCAAGCTGTGCTACGGGACTGCCTTGACAAATACGACTATTACTGCTTTCTAGAAGATGACCTGATTCTACACGATCCCTGGTTTTTTATTAAACTAGCTTTTTTCACCGATCTTACCGAAAACTTGAACCTCCTACAGCCTAATCGCTATGAAGTATCAACTCACCATCTAGTACACAAAGCATATATTGATGGTAATCTAGCTCCACGAGTTACAGCCAAGTTTCAAAATGTTCAGGACCAACCGGAAATAATCGGCAAAATCATGAATACTCCTGTTATCTTTCGCCGTACTCTTAACCCTCATTCCGGTTGTTATTTCCTGAATAGCAAGCAGATGCAGTACTGGGTTAAGCAATCCTATTTTTTAGACCGTGACATTAGTTTTGTTGCTCCTTTAGAAAGCGCAGCCACCTTAGGAATTATGCGAACCTTTAGAATTTATAAACCTGTTCCGACTCATGCGAATTTTTTGGAAATTCAACACTTCGGCACTGCATTTTTAAATCTGATTGGAGTCCAAGTTCATTTCTCAACGATCTAGCAAACATTATGTATAGTTGCTCATAAGATTTTCTACAGAAAATATCACAGCAAAGTCTTTTTGTTAACAAGGTTTGACAACACTGAAAGGTATTTATAAAGTATGCGAATCCTCTTCCTTCATAACAACTTTCCATCTCAGTATCGCCACCTAGCAGTAGCTCTTGCTAAAGATAAAAAAAATCAGGTTGTATTTGGTACTAAAAATCGAGATCCGAACCTACCTGGCATCTATAAAGCTATATTTGAACCTAGCCGTGATGCCCATCCAACAACTCATCATTATGTTCGACCACTGGAAAATGCTGTACTGCATGGACAAGCAGTATTTAAGCTGACTGAGAAACTAAAAGCACAAGGTTTTATACCCGATGTGATTTGCGGTCATTCTGGTTGGGGTCCGACGTTGCTTGTCAAGGATTCATTCCCAGATACACGCCTAATCTGTTACTTTGAATGGTTTTACCATGCTCGTGGCTCAGACGCAGATTTTGACCCAGCAGAGCCTCTAAACGCTGATGACATAGCACGTATCCGAATAAAAAATGCACCCATCTTGATTGACTTGTATACCTGCGATTGGGGTTTATCACCAACTTATTGGCAAAAATCGCAGTTCCCGAAAGAATTCCATAGCAAGATTTCTGTTCTGCATGATGGAGTTGATACAGAATACTTTAAGCCCAATCCGGGAGCTAAACTAGTCTTGCCTAATCTGGACTTATCTCATGTCGATGAACTTGTAACCTATGTAGGAAGAGGAATGGAGCCTTATCGTGGTTTTCCTCAGTTCATTGAAGCCATTGCTTATGTGCAGGAACGAAGACCTAATTGCCATGTCGTGATTGTTGGATCCGAAAGAGTTTGTTACGGCAAATCCTTGCCAGATGGCGCTAGCTACAAAGATTTAATGCTTCAAAAAGTACCACTGGATCTATCGCGGGTTCACTTCACGGGGTCATTACCCTATGGACAATATCTCCAAGTCATTCAGGCATCATCGGTACATGTGTATTTAACAAGACCGTTTGTGCTATCTTGGTCGATGATTGAGGCAATGTCTACTGGATGCTTAGTAGTTGGTTCTGACACCGCGCCCGTTACTGAAGTTATCCAGGATGGAGAAAACGGACTACTAGTTGACTTCTTCTCGCCCAAACAAATTGCCGACCGGATTGATGAAGTGCTGGATCATCCGACGCGCATGGCAGAAATACGAGTGAAAGCTCGTAAAACTGTACTAGAGCGTTATTCCTTGGCTGATTTACTACCCCAACATATTCAACTAGTCAAAGATATTGCTAATAACTCGGTATCTCAATACACTACAGCATTTGAGAAATCCGTATCGCAAAATCTCATGAAGAATTTGTGAAATCTTGTCGTTGACTTCAGGGGTTTGAACGCCAAAATTAAGCAGAAACTGTAGATACCAGCAGGTTTTGCTCACGGTTTTTTGGTGCTTTGAGAATATGCTGAGATACTTTACAAAACTACAGACTACTACACACCAGAGGATGAACAATGAATACGATGTCTATTATGGACTTTTGAGAGGTATAAATAATGAGGGTACTGGTTACTGGTGTTGCTGGATTCATTGGCTATCACTTAGCACACCGTCTTTTGAAAGAAGGTATCGAGGTTATAGGTATTGACAACTTAAATAATTATTATGATGTCAACCTAAAAAAAGCTCGTTTGTCGCAGCTTCTCCCGCAGTCTGGGTTTACGTTTAAGCTTTTGGATTTGAGCGATCGCCTTGCTATGACTCAACTCTTTCAAGAATGCAACCTCGATTATATCGTTAATCTTGCAGCCCAAGCAGGCGTACGCTACTCTTTAGAAAATCCTTGGACTTATATAGATAGCAATGTTACAGGTTTTGTCAACCTCTTAGAAGGATGCCGCACAAGTCAAATCAAGCACTTAGTATTTGCCTCATCCAGTTCTGTTTACGGTGTCAATACCAAAGTTCCCTTTGCTGTTAGCGATAATGTTGACCACCCTATTTCTCTATATGCTGCAACTAAAAAAGCAAATGAACTGATTGCTCATACTTATAGTCATCTTTACCACATCCCAACAACCGGACTACGCTTTTTTACAGTTTATGGTTCTTGGGGAAGACCCGACATGGCGTATTTTAAATTCGTGAAAGCCATAGAAGAAGGTAAGCCGATTGATGTCTACAACTTCGGTAAAATGCAACGAGATTTTACATATATTGATGATGTCATAGAGGGGGTTTTTCGGGTGATGCTCAAACCACCTCAACCCAACATAGCAAACAGCAATGCTTCTTACAAGCTTTATAACATCGGTAATAATAATCCTGTGGAATTGATGACATTCATTGAAATCATAGAAAAAGTGCTTGACAAGAAAGCGGTGAAAAACTTTTTACCGATGCAACCGGGAGATGTTCCCGCGACTTATGCTGACGTAGATGACCTCATGCGTGATGTTGGATTTAAGCCTAGTACCCCCTTGGAACAAGGTATAAATTCATTTATACAATGGTATCGAGAGTACAAACAAGTGTGAAGTCTAAGGTATAGATTTCAAAGTATAAAATGATCATTCTTCATCCTTGATCTTCCAGTCATGCAGAGAGACTATACTTCTGATAACCCACTCTATGATGATCGGGGGAGCTTGTGATATTAAAATACCAGGGTAAACTGCCATTCCCCAATTAGGGTGGACTAACATGCGACATTTATTTTGCATGACTGGGTAGTGCAGTAAAGCTTTCACCGCTGCGGTGTCATCGTGTAATATTTTCCCTGGACGGGAAAGCAAAGGATAGCCAGTGCGGGGGTCGAATAGGTCTGTTAAATAATTGCGATCGCGCAGATTAAATGCTACATCACAGCCAAACCTCATAAATGTTTCTCGCAGCCATTCTTTTTCTCTCTCAATTTCCGCTGTACTTTCCACAAGTTCATATTTTGATTGCTGTAAAACAATCACAACCCACAAAGAAAACTGTTTTTTCCAATCTGGTAATATCTGCTCGCGGTTGGCACAGATATACTGGCTAGGGGAATGAATTGAAATTTGAACAGCTTGTCCCGTTTTGCCAACCAAATGAATGGGACAGCCTGCACCATAAGTGTAAACTGTCGGATATTGCACTCAACTTTATTTGGTTTTTACAAGTTTTTTTCATCTATCTTTTGTATTGATGATAACTCTTAAGTTGTCAAGAAACATATCAATTTTCTTCAACAGAGCAGATGCTTTAAAATTATTTCCAATAGTTAATTAATTTTTAAGATTTTTTCGACTGCTTTTGATTTTTATGATATAATAATCTACCCTTTCCACTGAATACGTGCAGATTTATCCGTGGGATCACATTCAATACGCTTCGGTTAAGAAAGTTATCAGTTGAGGGGAAGATGGGGGAGAAAAACAGTTAATGTACATTAATT
>NZ_QMEA01000030.1 GCF_012912105.1 Brasilonema sp. UFV-L1 | reverse complement strand
GCGATGAGAAATCGCGGCTATGGAACCTCACCCTGCCCTCCGGGCATCCCTCTCCATACCTTGGCGATGAGAAATCGCGGCTATGGAACCTCACCCTGCCCTCCGGGCATCCCTCTCCTTAGTAAGGAGAGGGAAAGATTTTAGCGCAGCTAAAAGCGAGGGTGAGGTTTTGAGTGAGATGTGTGTACATCGTAGCCGCCGCAAGCAGAGGAGGGGATTAAGGGGTGGGGTGCTGCGTAAACTTGATATTATTTATAAGTTTTGTTTAACCTTTGGTTACGAACACATAAGCGTTAGCCACAACAACAACTTCGGAAGTAACGACAACAACTTCGGAAGTAACGACAACAACTGCGGGAGTAACGACAGCAACTTCGGGAGTAACGACAGCAACTTCGGGAGTAACGACAATAACTTCGGGAGTAACGACAACAACTTCGGGAGTGCGATTGATTTGGGAATGCGATCGCCATTGTCGCAACAATCAAACGATGATTTGGAAATGCGATCGCACTGTTTCTAACAGCCGTGTTTTATTCTAGAAATAAAAAGGAGCAAAATTATGCAAGCCTACAAACTAAATGCAACAATTGATGAATCAGGTCACTTAATTATTGACGAACCTCTTAATATTGCTCCTGGAAAAGTGGAAGTTATTATTTTGCAGCCAACTCCAACTACTACCGACACTCCTAAACAAACCAAGAAGCGGGAATACAAAGTCCAAGCCCTGAAAGATTTGCTCGAAAATGCTCCACCTACACCACCAGATTTTGACCCAGATGAAGCACGATGGGAAGCGTTGAAGGAGAAGCATAACCTGTGAAGGTTCTCCTAGACACGAACATTATTGTTGACGTAGCACTTGATCGCGATCCTTTTTTCACAAATAGCGAACAAGTTCTAGCAAGAGTAGAACGGCAGGAGATTCAAGGTTATCTTTCCGCATCTACTTTCAGCGATTTATACTATATCATCCGCAAAGTAAAAGGTCACACTTGGACACTGCAATTTCTGCAAAGAATGACGACTCTTTGCCAAGTCGCCACAGTAGACAATACCACAATCAACATGGCGCTAACTACCACCTTCAAAGATTTTGAAGACGCTATTCAATACAGCACTGCGGTTCTTAATCGCTTATATGCTATTATTACTCGCAATCCTGGAGATTTTCCAGTAACGACTCCACGAATTATTACTCCTGAACAGTTAATTCAAGAATTAATAAATCCTTGATAGATTATTTTGCCAAAAATTTATTTATGAACACGCAATTAACCCCTTCTGAAATCCAACAAATCCAACAAATTCTCAAAGACGAACCCGCGCAAAAAGCACTTTCCACCCTAGAACAAAACAATGGCAATTTAGAAGCGACTTTTGATACCCTTTGGCACGAACAATTCGGCATTCAAGACTACGGCAAAGGCAAATCTCTGTTGCAGCTTACACTTAATGAAATCCGTGCTGAAATCTGTGGTGATGAGGGTTTACGCGGTAAACTTAAGGAATACACGAATAATCCTGGTAGCGCTTCTTTACTCAACAGTATTATCGGCTCATTGGTGACAATTGCAGCCTTACATGGCATACCTGTTGATGGGGCGATCGCTACAATCGTCGCGTTATACATTTTGAAAATTGGGCTGAATGTTTTCTGTAAATACACTGCGTCAGAGGTTGAAGAAGAGAAGAAATAAATCTCCCTACAATTTATACATACAAAATATTGAACTAAATATCTTGAGTAAAAACGAAAACTATCCTAAGATTTCATCAACAGAAATCTTCACATCACCAAACGCCTGAATCGCTAAACTTTCACCTCGCCTAAACTTCTGAACATTCTGATATCCATCAGCCGTAGGTTCAGAAAAAACTTCTACACATTGCTCATTAATATCTACTAACCAAACTTCAGTTATCTTGTCTTCTGCATACAAAGGAATTTTCACTTCTCGGTCATATTTCACTGTTGTATCTGCAACTTCTATGATGAGAAAAATATCGTTTGGTTGAGGATGTGCATTTTCATAAAAGTCTTCACGGGGTTGCAGTAATGTCACATCTGGCTGAGGTTCTGAGTTATCGCTCAATATTACAGGATTTTGGGGAGCAAGTATTATGCGTTTTCCTAGCCGCTGAATTAACAGGTTAACTAATCGATTTACACAAGCAGCATGTTTTGTCCCAATCGGTGACATTTCAATAATCTCTCCCCGTATCAGTTCTACTTGTTCATCTTCCCTGAGAATGCCAAACTCAGCCATTTTATGATATTGCTCAACTGTGAATTTCCGTCTTAGTAATTGTACAGACATTACTACCTCCACTTTTTCTTGTATCTTATAATTATCAAGAATTCACACCCGTCAGTTGTCAAAATCTCGCTTGGGCATTTTGTACAACTGTCCAGTAAATAAACGGATTTAATTGATTCCATACTCTGCTTCTATAAGTAGTTGATAAGCATTTAGTATAAAAAGTTGCAATGAGTGTCTTCTGACCGGAGTTCCGGAGTAGGCGTGACTCTTATTATTTTCCTGTTTTTTATTTCAGAATGGTTAGAAAGTCCAAGATGTGACTTAGACTCTTGTGAGATTTCCAGCAATTGGCGAAAGAGTTGACCTTGGGAACATCCTAGAGTGAAGATAATAAGGACTAGACCTCTTGCCGAAGTACGAGGGGAGTTTGATGTTGCCCGATCCCTGTTCGTCTGTTTGTTGATTGGAAGAACAAAGGGATATAGACTAAGGCTCATCATTGAATAATAAAGCCTGCATGGGCAGGCTTTGTTTGTCTAGCAGTGACAGAGGCGTTCAAACGTCGTGTCTTCTGTGCAAACCAAGTACGAACAGCAACAAAATGTGCAAGCAGTCTATTTTTCAAAAAAGCAAGTTCAGTGAGGGATGGCTGTGGAGACACTTGTGGAACACAAACTAGGTGTAAATACTAATATGAAAATTGGCGATCGCGTCCGCGTTAAAGAATCCGTCATAGTTTACCATCATCCTGAGCATCGCGGGAAAGCTTTTGACCTCGAAGGCACAGAAGGTGACGTGATAGGTATTGTCAATCAATGGCAAGGTAGACCTGTGAGTGCTAATTTGCCGATTTATGTCCAGTTTAGTAAAAAATTTAAGGCTCATTTACGTGATAATGAATTAGAAATTCTCTAAATCACTTATTTGCGGTGAAACCACTGCACTTTCACCCAAATCACAGCTGAAAATAAGTAGCCTCCTTTTGGCAGGAGGCTGTACGCTACTTTATCTACATGACTCTTACATTATTCCCAGAAATGACGAAGGATTTGTAGAAACCAAAAACGAAACGTACGATGAGTACCACAACTGATTTACCTTCTGCGAAACCACTGCATGATATTCAATTCGCCCCGCATTCTTTGTAGCTCTTGACGATGACGCTCTGCTGTAGTATTGTACCATTCACAATATTGCTTTAACTCTGACCGCGCTTGAACTTCTGTGTAAAACTGGTGAGTTGTTTGGTATGCAGAGAATGTGTCCTCAACTTCTGGTTGAGGAGAAGGTATGATGTGGGGTAACTCTTGAGACATAATCTGAGTTAATTTAAAAATTAAGAGTTAGAGATGGGGATTGAGTGTGCAAATCTTTATTCATTATTACGTACCTGTCGGGCTAATAACTTTCATCACTTCCTTTTACAGCCATCCGCGCAAACGATAAGCAAGAATACCAACGTATTCTTTCAAAGCAGAAGTAAATCGGTGTAGGTTGTCAACATCAGGTAAGATATTTAGTAAGGCTGCCTTTGGAGTGCTGCTCAATTCTTGTAATTCACTCTGACTGATGAGAAAGTCAGTGGGTGTTGGAATGACATCGATACCTAGATGTTTAAAAATGAGGAGCGATCGCGGCATATGAATGGCTGAAGTCACCAGTAAAACACGACGAATCCCACGAGAGTTGAGAATTTTCTTGACATTCACTGCATTTTGATAAGTATTGAGAGAATCAGGCTCCTGTACAATGGCTTCTTTTGGTATACCAATAGAAGTAAGGATATTAGCCATATCTCCCGCTTCTGATGGACCGCCTCCGTTCCAATCAATGCGACCACCACTTAAAATAATGATAGGAGCTTTTTTTTGGCGGTAGAGTTGAGCTGCGTAAATAACGCGATCGCCTGCTTCATTTAAATCTACAGTTGGTCGTGGCGGTAAAGCGGATTTAGTTGCACCACCCAAAACAACGATCGCCTCTGCCGTCGGTATTTCAGCAGATGGAAGGTTTTGCCATTCCAGAGACTGCACAAGTAAGCAAGAAACCCAGCCGTTACTACTAGACAATAATAGAATCACTGCCAGTACAATTGCAAGTGTCGCTGTGCGTGGTCGTTTCCATAACATGAAAAGTGCGACTAGCAAGCATAAGCAAGCTAGTCCCAGAGGATAGAAAAACAGTGGTAGCAATTTAGAGAGATATAAGAACATTTGACAAATTTTACAGTAAGGATACGAGGATACTTTACAAACGATACACAAGCACTGACTATGCGCTATACTATTGTCTCATCTGTACTGAACAAGGCGTGAATTCCAGGAGACAAGTACGGCTAGAAAGCGGGTTATCACCAAACCTGGTTTTTGATAACCTGTCAAAACTTGTGTGGTCGAGTACAAGAAGTTACGGTATCTACAATTACGACTCGTTTTCCTTGCAGAGTGATTCCACTGGAAAGAATGAAACAGATTTTTGGATGCTTCAAACTTCCTCTAGCCATGCGAGAATACTGTCTCTATTTTCCACCAAACCCTTATAAACTAGGGACTCTTGCGTCATAGACTGGATGGAAGAAGATAGTTTTTGCCGCAAATTTATATCTTTTTTAACTTCACGACAATCCCTAAAGTAAGTACGGATGGTGAATAGTGCTGTATCATATTCTGGTAGCCCCCAAATGACTTGTCGTTCAATTCTAAGAAACAGTTGGGGGTTTTCTCGATGAAACATTCTCCCCTGCCACTGGTTAATTGCTACATTGAGAGGTGGTTCGGGATGGTGATTTAGGCGGGTGTCAGTACTCAAGCCCCAAGAAAAGCGCACCATTGGTTCCCGGACAATCATCGTATTGACAATAGCACTCGCCCGTCGATTAATTTTATCTATACCAGCTACAGGTGAGTGTACAGTAACAAAGTCCTTGCCAATTTTTTCCTCGGCTGACCAATGGTTGGGGTAGCATAGATGAACTGCACTCAAGACGTTGCTACCATCTGCCCAACGACGGATCACTGCTATGTCTTCTTGTACTTGTACTGCTAAAGCATCGAGGGTAGAGGCGTAAGGTGGAATAACTTGTTCACCCTGGGTTTCGATTTGCTGTAACTCGCAATTGGCATTCAGGTAAAGAGTTTCTCCGGTTAGCTGGCTGTAAAATGCTATTTCGCCACTGGGTAACCGTTCAGTGTAAAAGTGTTGAGGGTGTTCTTGAGTAAGACGGTGAATAATCAAATGAGCAATGCCTGATGGCAAATCACTCCGCGTTAACTCACTTGTAACAGTATCAGAATAATAACAGGTTTGGTAATATTTGCTCAATCGTTCAGCACGAGCCAAAAGCTTAACTTGATGGTAGTGAGTGAAGTTATCATCAATTTGAAAGACTTGCTTGTCTGCCTCACCGTTACCGAAGCAGAAGCCGAAAGGAATAAAACCAGGCTTTACCTCGTACCGCCCATTATTAAGGGGAAAATAGCAAGCCGAACCGTTAGATGCCTCGACTGTCTTTGCTTCTTGGAACAAACTGTCTGCAAGCGTTTGCATAACTATTGTTGATATGCTTGGTTCTGTGATTGTTTGTGCTACTTTTTATAATCTTAAAGATAGAAAAAAGTTGATTTTATTGTCCTATGATAACAAAATAAAAAAAATATGAAACTATCAAACGATACATAAATTTTATTTACATAAGTTTAAGATAGCTAACAGTGGTAAACAGCCCAGGGGATAAAGTTACCACAAAAATACAAATGTATTGGGCATGGGGCTGCTATTGAGTCAGGTTTGAACTGAAAACCTATGGCTATTTTCTAACTTCATGATTGAGCATCTGAACCTCAAAGTAGGTATCGCATGATTACGCGTGTTTATTGCACGCCAGATGACTCAAACGTCATTCTGTTAAGTAGTAGGTTTTCAGTCAATCAGTTAGTCATGAACAATTATAAAGCAACTGATAACTGATAACTGATAACTGATAACTGTTAAACACTCTCTACAACGGCTGACAAAAAGTCCGAAAAAGTTATTTTGTCACCAATTGACAAACATGAAATGCTGTAAAAGTACAATTTTGTTTAGACTGATAAATTTCAGTATAAAAAGTATTTACTGAACAGATGATTTGCAGTGGGAAATAATTCAGGAGATATGTCTAGGAGAAGAATATGTTTGAGTATCTTCCGGCTTTGAATGACCACAATTTACCGTATCCGGATACAGTTCATCCCATTGTTGTACACTTTGTGATTGCGATGGTCTTGTTTGCCTTCATTTGCGATGTTATTGGCTATTTAAGCGGAAAATATCGTCTTTTTGAGGTGAGTTGGTGGAATATGTTTTTCGCTACAATTTCCATCTTCATTGCCATTATTTTTGGTCAGTTTGAAGCAGGTTTGGCAGAACCTTATGATGCTGTTGAGTCAGTGCTGAATGTCCATACATTTCTTGGTTGGTCACTTTCAGGAATCCTTGCATCTATTACAGCTTGGCGGTATGTGATTCGTAGCCGTACTCCACATAAAATACCGTTTTCTTATCTTGCACTGGGACTGATTTTAACTCTTATGGTTGGCGTACAAGTATATCTCGGAGACAAACTGGTTTGGGTGTATGGACTGCATACAGTACCAGTTGTTGAAGCACTCAAGGAGGGATTATTACAATGAACGCTGAAGTTCTTGACCAATTAAAAACACATCTTGGTGCAAACGGATTGCCCTATGCGATACCAATTCATCCAAACTTGGTTCATCTCACCCTAGGTTTGTTTATTCTTGGCATTCTCTTTGATGTCGTTGGTGTATTGTTCCCTTTACAAACTCTAGTCTTCAAGTTTTTGGCAATTAAGGCTGTTCGTTCCAACTTCTTTGATGTTGGCTGGTATAACGTGCTGGCTTCAGCTGTTATCACATTTTTTACTGTAGCAGCAGGCTTTTACGAAATGATGCTAGCAGATGCACCATCTGATGTGAAGAGTGCCTGGGGATTGCAACCAATAGAAACAATGCTTTGGCATGGTGTGGGTGGTGTTTTCTTATTAACGCTGATTGTTGGTATGACTGTCTGGAGAGGATTGCAGCGCTATGTGTGGTGCAAGGACGAAAGCCAACAAGTGCATTGGAGTTACCTAGCTTCTGGCTTCGCAATCATGTTCTTATTGTACCTACATGGAACACTAGGAGCACAACTGGCTGCTGAGTTTGGGGTACATAATACCGCCGATATGTTGTTGCGATTGGGTCAAAACCCCAATACGTTGCTGAAGTAAATAATTCTAGTCCTTAGTCATTTGTTATTTGCTAATGACTAATGACTGATGACTGATAACTGATAACTAATGACTATGAAAATCTGGAATGTTTTAATACTCATTGTAAGTGCGATCGCCCTGAGTGTTGTCAGTCTCTGGATAGGACAGCAGGCATATTCTTGGCTTCCTCCGCAAGCTGCAGCAGAATCACAACTGATAGATGATTTGTTCAGCTTTCTCGTCACACTGGGTGCATTCATCTTCTTTGGAGTGACTGCAACTCTCATATATTCCGTGACTTTCCATCGAGCAGGCAGGTATGATTTTAAAGATGGTCCTCCTATTGAAGGAAATGTCACACTGGAAGTAGTCTGGACAGCCATCCCAATTTTGGTGGTGTTATGGATTGCAGGCTATAGCTATCAAGTTTACGACCAAATGGCGATTCGTGGTCCAATGGAAATTGTCCACCTGCATACGCCAATAGGAATGGAATCAGCGTATGCTGCACCTATAAACTCCTCAGCTGAACCTGTAGAAAACATTGAAGTCAATGCGAAACAGTGGGCTTGGGTGTTCCGCTACCCAAATCAAGATGTCACCAGTACTGAATTGCACTTACCAAGTAATCACCGCGTTCGTTTAGCACTGCAATCAGAAGACGTTATCCACGGCTTTTATATTCCCGCTTTCCGACTCAAGCAAGACATCATTCCCAAACGCACAATTGATTTTGAATTCACTCCCATTCGGGTGGGCAAATATCGATTAACCGATTCCCAATTTAGCGGTACTTACTTTGCCACAATGCAGGCGAATGTGGTTGTTGAATCTCCTGAAGATTACGATAAGTGGCTTGCACAAGCCGCAACTCAAAAGCTTTCTCCTGCACCGAATCAAGCTTTTGCTGAGTATACGCAGAAAACACAAGAATCCATCAAAACTGGCTGGGCGACAGTTTCGCCTGCACAGCCTCCTGTGGTTAATTACAGCAATCCGTTGTGATTTGTGAGTTTCGCAAGGATAAATAACAAATGACGAATATTTCTGTTAAGGACATTAGTCTAACTAGTGGTGCAAAACCTGATCACGAAGCCGCAACAGGCTGGAAACGATACTTCAGCTTTAGCACTGACCACAAGGTCATTGGTATTCAGTACATTGTCACTGCTTTCATTTTCTTTCTTGTTGGTGGCATATTTGCAATGGTGATTCGGGGGGAACTGATTACCCCAGAATCAGACCTCGTTGACCGCACAGTTTACAATGCCATGTTTACTATGCATGGCACAGTCATGTTATTCGGTTGGACATTTCCAGTATTAGTAGGTTTTGCCAACTACCTTGTGCCGTTAATGATTGGGGCGCGAGATATGGCATTTCCCCGCTTGAATGCTGTTGCCTTCTGGATGGTTCCCATAGCCGGAATTTTGTTGATGGCGAGTTTCTTTGTCCCAGGTGGTCCAGCACAAGCAGGCTGGTGGTCTTACCCTCCCGTCAGTTTGCAAAACCCGTCAGGTCAATTGATAAATGGTGAATTTGTCTGGCTTTTAGCTGTGGCAATATCGGGGGTTTCCTCGATTATGGGGGCAGTCAACTTTGTGACAACAATTGTCAAAATGCGGGCACCAGGCATGACATTCTTTCGGATGCCCTTGTTTGTCTGGGCAGTCTTCAGCGCCCAAATTATTCAACTGTTTGGACTCCCTGCCTTAACTGCAGGCGCAGTCATGCTGCTTTTTGACTTGACAGTTGGAACCAGCTTTTTTGATCCTGCAAAGGGAGGTAATGCAGTTCTTTTTCAACATTTTTTCTGGTTCTACTCACACCCTGCAGTTTACGTCATCATTCTACCAGTCTTCGGGATTTTTTCAGAAATCTTTCCTGTGTATGCTCGTAAACCTCTGTTCGGTTACAAAGTCGTTGCACTTTCATCACTCTTGATTGCTGGAGTCAGTGCTTTGGTTTGGGTACACCATCTGTATGTCAGTGGGACTCCGGGCTGGATGCGGATGATTTTCATGCTTTCGACAATGTTCGTTTCTGTACCTACAGGGATTAAAGTCTTTGCTTGGGTTGCAACTATCTGGGGAGGAAAGCTACGACTAAATACGCCAATGCTATTTGCGTTGGGTGGATTAATCTTGTTCGTGTTTGCAGGAATAACTGGCATTACACTCTCTTCTGTTCCGATTGATGTTCACGTCAATAATACATACTATGTAGTCGGTCATTTCCACTACGTTCTTTACGGTACAGTAACGATGGGAATGTATGCTGCCATATATCACTGGTTCCCTAAGATGACTGGACGTATGTATTATGAAGGCTGGGGTCAGTTGCACTTTTGGCTAGCATTTATTGGCACCAATCTCAACTTTTTCCCAATGCATCCTCTAGGATTACAAGGAATGTTGCGTCGTGTTTCTTCCTACGCTCCTGAGTATGAATTCTGGAATATTGTTGCCAGTATTGGAGCGTTTTTACTAGGAATGTCTACTTTACCTTTTATTCTCAACATGATAGCTTCCTGGATGCATGGTAAGCAAGCTCCTAAAAATCCTTGGCGGGCAATTGGATTAGAGTGGCTGGTTTCTTCACCACCACCTGTAGAGAATTTTGAAGAAATTCCTGTGGTGATTTCTGAACCATATGGCTACGGAAAATCTGAACCATTGGTAGCTACAGCGGGTCAAGTTCATAATCACAAATCGTAGGTTGACATAAAGAAATGTATTTCTTGTGATGACTGTTGGTGGTTAGTTTAACTACTTCCTTCTCGTTCTAAAATTACCTCTTTTGGGCAGCGAAGCGTATTTCCTCTGCGTTCTCTGCGTCTGGTGCGGTTTTAAAATCAGTAATCTTTTGGTGGGAAGGAAGTCAGGACTTACGCAAAATTATGAAAAAACGAACCGCATAGACGCGCAGCGGTGAGACAGCGCTGCAGGAGGGTTTCCCGACAGAGGCGACTGCGTTAGCGCAGCGAGACCGAAGGTCTTCCCCGAAGGGCTTCCCGCAGGGTAGGACGCAAAGGACGCATTAGCGCAGCGTGCCCGCAGGGCATAGGAATAAAAGTTTTAGAGAGTTCTTGCGTAAGTCCTAGGAGTAACTGCCAACGACTAAGTACAAATAATCAGCCGTAAAATAAAGGAGAATTTCATCAATGGATAGTTCCATCATTACAGAACAAATACAGCAACCTTTGCATGAGCATACTCACGACGAAGAAGGCAACAAAATGTTTGGCTTTGTTGTGTTCTTACTCTCAGAAAGTGTGATTTTCTTAAGTTTTTTCGCCGGATATATTGTCTACAAAACAACAACTCCCGACTGGTTACCGTCTGGTGTTTCTGGATTAGAAATTAAAGACCCTGCTATTAATACGGTGGTTCTTGTTGCTAGTAGTTTTGTTATTTATCTGGCAGAACGTGCATTATTACGTCACAACTTGAATCAATTTCGCCTGTTTCTTTTGGCAACAATGGCGATGGGAACTTACTTCCTTGTTGGGCAGGCGATTGAATGGAATCACCTTGCTTTTGGCTTTACCAGTGGTGTTTTTGGTGGGACGTTCTATTTGTTAACTGGTTTCCACGGTTTGCACGTTCTCACTGGAATCATATTGCAAATGATTATTTTTGCTCGCTCGTTTATTCCGGGTAATTATGATTCTAGTCACTTTGGTGTGAATGCCACATCTTTGTTTTGGCATTTTGTTGATGTGATTTGGATTATTTTGTTTGTTCTCATTTATATCTGGCAGTGAAGAAAAGTAGAAAGAATCGGACTTACGCACTATCTGCTAGAAACCCGGTTTCTGAGTTCATATTTGATTGCAAAACAGAGATTTCTGGTAGAAACCGGGTTTCTTTGCGTCAGTCTTTAAGAAAGCAATTATCTTTTTACTTTTGCTTTGTTACTTGTTTCCTTATACCCTTAAAGGAGGAAAATTTCTATGATTATTGATGACCAACACTATGACTTAATTATCGTTGGTACAGGTGCTGGTGGAGGTACATTAATACATAAACTTGCACCGACAGGTAAGAAAATTCTTGTTTTAGAAAGAGGCAATTTCTTACCCAAAGAAAATGAAAACTGGAATGCCGGAGAGGTTTTTAAAAAAGGACGTTATCACACTCGTGAACAGTGGTACGATATTTCCGGAGAACCTTTTCGTCCCCAAACCAACTATTGGGTTGGAGGTAACACCAAGGTTTATGGTGCGGCTTTGTTACGGATGCGCGAAAAGGATTTTGAGAAGGTTCAACATCAAGATGGTATCTCTCCAGAATGGTCTTTAAAATACCAAGACTTTGAACCTTACTATACAGAAGCAGAAAAGCTTTACTCTGTTCATGGTAAACAGGGAGACGATCCAACAGAACCTCCTCGAAGTGAAGATTATCCTTATCCTCCAATCAGCCACGAAGCCCGAATGCAGCAAATTTGCGATGCTATCTCTCATCATGGGCTGCATCCAGGATATCTACCTTTGGGTTTAAGGTTAAATGAAAGTGATGGTAGCCAGAGTCTTTGTATCCGGTGTAAAACTTGTGATGGCTTTCCCTGTAAGATTGATGGTAAAGCTGATGCTGAGGTATCAGGAGTTGTCCCTGCTTTAGAATTTCCTAACGTGACGCTGAAGACTGATGCTAAAGTTGTACGTTTACACACTAGTCCGTCTGGTCGAGAAGTAAAAGCCGTTGAAGCGGAAATTGCTGGTCAATCTTATCTGTTTTTCAGTGATATTGTAGTGCTGGCGTGTGGTGCTGTAAATTCAGCAGCTTTGTTGTTGCGATCGCCAAATGAAAAACACCCTACTGGATTAGCTAATAGTTCTGATCAGGTGGGACGCAATTTTATGAAACACCTGTTGTCAGCAGTGGTACAGCTTACTCCCACACCTAACTCTGCTGTGTTTCAGAAGACGATTTACGTCCACGATTTTTATTGGGGAGACTCAGATTTTGAATATCCGATGGGTCATATCCAAAATACAGGTAGTATTCTTCAGGATATGATTCCTGCTGAAGCACCGCCTTTGTTGTCTCTTCTATCAAGATTCATACCAGAATTTGGACTACAGCAGCTAGCAACACGTACAATCGGTTGGTGGTTGCAAACAGAAGATTTGCCTGACTCCAACAATAGAGTGCGCGTGCAAGGTTCCAAGCTGCATCTGGATTACACGCCTAATAATGTTGAGGCTCATGACCGTTTGATTTATCATTGGACAGAGGTGTTGAAAGCTATAGACAAAACTACAAAAAGCTCGGTGTTACCGTTAAGCATATATCCTTATAGCAATACGCCTATTCGAGTCGTGGCGCATCAGAGTGGGACTTGTCGCTTTGGAGAAGACCCGACAACATCTGTTCTCGACCTGAATTGTCGCACGCATGATGTAGATAATCTCTATATTGTAGATGGCAGTTTTTTCCCATCTAGTTCTGCTGTGAGTCCTGCACTGACGATTATGGCGAATGCGTTGCGTGTTGGCGAACACTTGATTTCACGGTTGAATTAGTACGAGTGTGATATCAAATTTTCGTTCATAATTTTCAGTCTATAGCAATCCTAAGTTATAAGTCCTGCAGGCACGCGCAAAGAACTTACACAACAAGATTCCCAAATTCGTGGAAGTTGTTGGGAAGGGTGAATATGGGCGATTTTTAGAAATCAAATAGGATTGCTATAGAAGACGAAAACTATACAAATTCAGCCCGCCTGTACGGGCTATTGAATACAGAAAAATAGGTGGAAAAATGCTTAATATGACACAATTCCACCTGTCCTGCTTGTGTATACGACTAGTTTCAGTTGAATTGAAACTTAACGCTTTTCAGTTCCTTGATTACCACCGCCCTCAACAAACTGATCGCTGCTACCAGATTCTGGTACTGCAGACTCTTTTGCATCGTTTTTGACAGCATTACCAGTTTTGCGGGTTTCTTCTTCAATAGGGGTTTGATAACCACCGGAAGTAGAAGTATTTTGTTCTTCAGATTTTTGATTTTGTACTTGGTCGTTTTCTGGATAAGACATAGGTAAACTCCGCATTTAACACTGCTAACATCTTAGGAAGTGTAGGAATGTGATTTCTTCTCTCTAAGATGTAGTTATGCTTAATCACTCCATCTGTCTTTTGGATGAATTATCACTTTGCAGTGTTGAACAAGAATACAAAATATTAGCTGATCTAAATGCTGTGAACAAGTGTTTGATGATTATTAGATATCCTCTCACACCCTTTGTAAAGATGTTTTTTCAGCAATTTACCCAATATAGAAATACCTTTTTCAATCTCCTCCGGTGTGAGACAATAACTCAACCGCATAGCTGGATAACCTTGCTTGTCTGGGAAAAACGCCGAACCACAAGCAAGTAAGACATTTTGTGATAAAGCTTCGATACGAATGGTCTTAGTCGGAAGATTCTCAGGTAACTGCACCCAAAGAAATAATCCACCATTTGGAACAGTCCACCGTGCTTCTTCGGGAAAGTAACACTCCAAAGCTTGAAGCATAAGATTACGGCTTTGAAGGAGTTCTGCACGCATTTGCTTGAGGTGACGGCGGAGGTGTCCTGATGCTAGGTACTCGCTGACTATTGCTTGGGAAACGGTGGATGTATGGAAATCATAGAGCAATTTCTGCTCAAGAATGTCTTGATAATGTTTGCCTGTCACTACCATATAACCGACCCGTAACCCTGGCATCAAAGTTTTAGAAAAGGTGTTTACATAAGTCACCAAATCTTGTTTGTCAAAAGCTTTGATTGGTGGTGGTACCATTTCAAAACATAGTCCTTCATAAGCATTATCTTCTAAAATCGGACACTCGTATTTTTCTGCTAACCTGAGTAATTCTTGGCGATGTGCTTGAGTTGTCGTTATCCCTGTAGGGTTATGTAAAGTACTGATGGTATAAATTAATTTTGGATGATGGCTTTTGAGATACTGCTCTAATAACTCTAAATTCATCCCTTCTGCAGTCATGGGAATGCCTATAATTTTGGCTTTTAATTTTTCCAGAATGGCGATCGCCCCAAAATATGTAGGACTCTCAACAATCACCCAATCACCTGGTTGTATGTGATATTGTAATATCAATGATAGCCCTTGCTCAGAGCCATTGGTAATAATCAAATTGTCTGCTGATACCTCCATTCCTTGTTGGATTAACATCTGAGCAATCTGTCTGCGCAAAGTCAATTGTCCTTGAGGCAAATCGTATTGAAATAAGGTATCAGGAGTTTGTCTAAGTGCTCGTCTAGCAATTAAATCTATATCTTTTGGCGGATGAGGAAAACCAATACTAAGGTTAATCATTCCTGGCTGAGATTGTGCATGCACTGCAGCCGTACACATATCAAAAAAAGAACTTCCTCCTTGTTTTGGAATTATGACATTTTGTGCGGGGGCAAATGTTGATTTTAGGTTAGCAGAAGGAACAGATGCGCTATTAACAAAATATCCTGCACCTTGACGCGCACACACAACACCATCGGCTTCTAGAACGTTATAAGCTTCAATGATTGTGAGTTTATTAACTTGCAAACTCTCTGCCAAACAGCGGATTGAGGGAAGGCGGTCGCCGCTTTGCAGTGCGCCAGATTTAATGAGACGACTGATGCGATCTCGTATCTGCAAGTATATAGGTTTAGACGATTGCCTCTCTAATAAAATCTTCATACTGGCACACTCATTAATGACTACAAAATCATCAATACTGGCAATATAAACGATTTTTCTTCTGTTGAGCTAGTACAGTTTGTAGAATTTTTAATAGAACAGTTGTCAAGAGGCTTAACTGTACTAGTACAAATCTGCAAAAAGTGTACCTTCTCAGTTATAAATTCTTGAGCGAAGGTAAAAGTAATAGTTCACCCAACAGTTATGAGAAATGAGTGAGTGCGATGAATGACTCAGCATTTGCTACTCATCACTCAAAACTTCTAAACTTGTGTCAGGTCATTGTGCTATGAAAATCTTTAATTTTTCCAAAGAAATATTACCGATAATGAAAAACATTTGGCAAAATGTTGTCACATGGCTGTTTAGCGGTTCTGAACTGCAAGTATGGCAAGAATCAGATCGTTGTGGTCGTACTTTTTCTTGGCACGCCTATGATCCATTAACAGGACGTTCTGCTTGTTTTGGTTCTGAAGAAGAAATGCGAATTTGGATTGAACACTGTTACTACAAGTAAAACTTTGATTCATTGCAAAATGATATTGCAGTAACTTACCACCTACGCCTGAACATCTCAGGCGTAGAAGAGTTGTTACCTAATACCGTTTCCATATGAAGATGCATAGAAATAACTAGAAGAGATCCCCGATGCTTTGGGGAGGTTAGAAGGGGTAAAATTGATAACTGGTAACTGGTAACTGATAGCTGTTAATGGCTAAGGTTTAGTAGCAGAAAGTTTTTTTGTCTCTGCCAACATTAAATTTGACTCATTGACTCCAAACTTATAACCAATGCCGAAATTCAGCGGTTTAATAGTTTTATCAGTAACATATATTTGTCTCAACTCTGGTTGATAGTCATGATTAAACACAGGGATTGGACGAATATAAGAGCCATAAAACTTTAAGTTCCAACGAGAACGATCAAAGAATTTGAGCGGTATACCAGAGTCATCTTGTAGTAGATAAGTAGTTTTCGCCAAAATTAAAGTCCTAATATCAGAAAAATCTTCGCCATACATTAAATAGGATGCTGCTTTCAGATAAGTGACTCTTAAATCTAATTGGCTGATAAATTGACTAAATTCTGGTCGTTGTTTGAGTCCTGAATTAGATGCATCGGTGGAGAAATAATACAGATTACGGGGTTGGGATTCTCCTTTGGGGACGAAAATAATTTTCACTCCTGGAATCATGCCTTTCTGGAATTGCTGGATTTTAGCATCTTTGTCTATCCCAACATCTTGCACATCGAGGATAGAATTTTGAGTACGTGCCATAAAAACATACAAAATTGGAAGCACTCCTTGCTTCTGCAAGTCAACTTTCATTTCCTTAGTAATGAAAAAGCTAAATTGCAGAATATCTTGAAGAGAACTTCTAATTTCCTGTAATTTCAAATCACGCTGGTTTTCAGAAAGAGTCACCAAATCAGGAACATTCATGACTGGTTCTAAACCCATAAATACATATTCTTTAGCTTGAGGAAATAAAGAATAAGTATACAAAAAATCCGGTCCACTAAAGGGATAAAAAACAGGTAGAAAAGCAGTATTAATTTGCTTTAGTTCTTGCTGGGACCATTGTCGAAGTTTTGCTAAATGTTGGGTTTCTAATTTTGACCAAGCATTTTCAAAAAATCTACGATGGTTTTGCCAGTTACTCTTTTTTTGTAAAACAGCTAAGTTGCTGTTACTATCTACTTCCATCCCGGCAAGAAACTTCGCTGTATTTGTCAATTTGTCTGATTTTGCTTGCTCAAACTCTACTTTGGGTTCTGGCGGAGTTTGTGGAGTAGATTTAAGACTTGCTTGTTGTTGGTTATTTGTCTTGGCAATTGTCTGTTTATTATGAGTACTAGTCAAATTACAAGACTGGAGAAAAACTAATACGCTGATACCTAAGGCAAATAGTAACTTATTGCTTTCCATACGTTTAAATAACAGGAGATGAATTGGATAAGAAGTAGTGATTCATTGGAAAATTCGCTTTTTTAAGATGGTGAACCAATCAAGGTATTTTCAACTCATCGACAGTAGGATGCTCGTCTTATTTCTCAGACTTTGGTTTTGGTTGTAAAACTTTATCTTTAACCATCTTTTCCATCAAACGATTGACAAGAATGTTTGCGCCATGCAGGGTAAAATGTACGCCATCACTGGTTCTGACTTGTCCCTTCTTTCCAGACTTATTAGCAACTACCGGAGCGAACTTACCATTAACAGCAAAGATATCCCAACAGTCAACGTACTCGATTTTGGCAGAAGCATCTGCAACTTTCTGGTAAATTTTATTAAAAATTGGAAAGAACTTATTATATCGAGCAAGATTCGATATAGGATGACCAATCCAGTATACTTTTCGCACTGAAGATTTTTCTAATAATTTGGCATACCGTTCGACTCTTTCTTGATAAGCCTTTTCCCATGCTGGTGTCAATTCAGCCCTGTAAATATTTTTGGTATCTAGAATATCTTGGTCATCGTTTCCACCAAAAACGACTATCATTATATCTGGCTTGTATTTATTAATAACTTGAGGAGTTTTTAAATACCAGTTATAGAAATCAATTCTATTTAATCCTGTAGATATTTTATATTCTACTTTAAGAGTATCATATTTGTAGGAAGATTTCTTCATTGCATTTTCAAATTCCACACTTAATGCATATATAATGGAATCTCCAAGAAGCAAGAAACGAGTATAGGGTTTTTCTGGCTTTTTCTGAGATACTTCTAAGGGAGTTTGCTGTGGTTTATAAATTTGAGATAATGTTGGTTGAACTTGAGGAATATCAGACTTTTTCTTGATGGGGTCAAAATCAATTTCTTTAATGCTATTCCAAAATTCTTGTTCATGTTTACGAACACCTTCAATTTTGACTTGTTGTGCTGCTTGTTTCATGCGTGGAATAGCTATTTGACTAGACCCCAAGCTTTTGATGAAGAGCGGAAAATTAGCAACAATTAAAAGTAGACTGACAGAACTAGAAATCAAGAAAAATCTTTTGTCTTTCATAATCCTCACTTAGAAATTGAAGTAAATGAAAGGCGGAACTGTATCGGGACCTAATCTGAGGATGATATACACTAAACAAGCAACAATAACTGTCTGTAAAACAAGATATTGCTTGGACAAAAATTTGCATAAAATCTCAGTCATCTTGTCTCCAGCAAAGTTCATCATAAAGACGATAAAAAAAACGATATATAGTTGCCAGACATGAAATTGGACGAGAGAGACTCCTGAGTTAAAATCAAAGATTCTGTTTATAAATTTCATGGCATTGTCATAATTAGGAGTCTTGAAAAATATCCAAGTGACAGTCAGAAAACTAAAGGTTAATAACCAATCAAAAATAGATGTGAGGATTTTCCAGAGATTTTCTAAGCGAATGACCATCCAATTCTGCGAAGACATTTTTTTTATCTTCTCTGAAAGAAAAGTTTTTCTCTTTCTCTTCTCTGATTGTATTTTTAGCTGAAATTATCTTGCCTAAATCTTTCCAAAGGTGATTAATAATTAAACCCACACCATGAAGACCGCCCCAGATAAGAAAATTTACACCAGCACCATGCCAAAAACCACCGATAACCATTGTTAACATTAAATTTAAATATTTTCTTAACTGACCTTTTCTATTTCCACCTAACGGAATATATAAGTAATCTCTCAACCATTCAGACAAACTAATATGCCATCTGCGCCAAAACTCTTGTACGCTTAGAGAACGATAAGGCATATTAAAGTTTGGAATTGGTTTGAATCCAAGTAAGCTAGAAATAGCATTAGCTAAATCTGAGTAACCACTAAAATCTACATAAATTAAACAGGAATATGCTACTGCAGCAAGAATAAGGTCAAAGCTGGAATACTGCTCTGGTAAACTAAATGGAAGTTGGGTGAAGTTAAATAGAAAACTAGATAGGGTATATTTTTTGAACAAGCCTGAGATGATTAAAATAATGACATATTCAATTTTGTAGTTGTATTTTTCGCGGGAATTTAATTGGACATAAAATTCTTGTGCTCGTGCAATTGGTCCTGAAGCAATTTGAGGGAAATAGGTTACATATACAGCGTAATCTAATAAAGGCGGACAGTCTAGCTGATTTTTATAGCAGTCAACTAAATGGGCAATTATTCTAAAGGTATAAAAGGAAATGCCGACGGGCGCAATAATTTGTAACACTTGGAAATGTGATTGAAGATGAATCAAATGCAAAAACTCAAACAAAGAATCGACGAAAAAATTTTCGTACTTGAAAAAGACTAAATATAATAAATTGATAACTAAGCCAAGAGTGAAAAAGAAATTTTTATGTTGACTTCTGGTGATACTTTGAAGAATGATGTAGTTGATTATGGTATCTATCACCAATAAGCTGAGGAATTTCAAGCTCCAAAATGAATAGAAAACTAAACTAGCTAAAACTAAAAAGTACTTGTAAGCAGTGACTTGCTGTTTCAGGAAGATTCCTATACCGAAAACAAGAAAAAAGAAACCTAAAAATTCATAGGTAGGAAATAACATATTATTTTGTAACGCTAAATGATTAATAGGTTAATGCTGTTGGAGGTGCTCATGAGGAGTAGAGCCAAAGTAATATCTCTTAAACTAATCTTGAAATACCATAATACTTCCCGAATAACAAGCGACCCAAATCTGATGAGTTTTTGAGTCGTAGGTAATTCCAATTGGTTGAGGTTCTGTGTTAACAGTTTGTATGACTTTCATATCACTGGTACGGACTTTGCTCACAGTGTTGGAATAATAATTAACTACATAGAGAAATTCCGCGTCATCTGACAGAGTCATGCTGCGAGGAGCATTTCCCGTAGTGATTTTTTTTAAAACTTTGCCACTTGAAAGGTCAATCTTAGTTACATTTCCTTCACCATTTAAAGAAGCATAGAGATAATTCCTTGCTGAGTCGATATTTAAATGACGCGGGTTATTACCTATATTTTTCAACCATGTCACGGCAAAAGAATCAGGCTTTTGAAGATTAATGACAGCAATATAAGATGAACCCATAATCGCAACATAAGCTTTTTTTGAATGACTATCTATAGCAATTCCACGTGGATAAGGACCTAGTTTAATCCGTTTAATTTCTTTGTTCTTTTTTGTATCTACGACACTTAAATCCCAGCTACACCAGTTGCTAACTAGAACAAAGCGATTATCCGGAGAAACAGCATTGTATTTAGGGACAGATCCTACCAAAATAACTTGTTCTATCTCTAGTGTTTCTGTATTTATGCGATATAAAGTGCTAGGATCATAATTGTCAGTTACGTTGCAACTGTCACTACCTTCTCGATGGAATCCTGAACCATACATACTGTAATTTGATACCCAAGCATATTTCCCATCATCAGAAAAAGCTGCTTCTACAGGAGAACCTTGATGAGTTCCCTGGTACTTTTCATAACCGTAATCTGAGAGCTTAACTTTATCACTAATTGTTTTGACTAAGTTATATTCTCGGTTGTAAACGGTGATGGTGTGGCGATACATCATATTTTGAGCAAAAAATAAACCCTTGCCAGAATGAACCACAGATTTGGGACTAATATCGCCACGGATAGTTTGTATCAGGCTCATCTTGGAAGGAGTGTTTTTGACTCTATCTTTAGTGTTGTTAAAATAGTTCTGATACTCTATAATTTTTTCTTGAGCTTGTTCATAATTGGTACTGTTTATAGGAACCGATTTCATGAGAGCAATTGCTTCAGACCAAGTATGAGCAACAGTGCGCCATTCAACCTTGGATTGAGCAGATTTTCCTAGTTCGACTGCTAACTTGGCTAGCTGATTTGCCTTGTCAAACTCTTTAGACTCAGAAATGACTTCAAGAGCTTTATTGTACTTCAACAGGGTTTTTTCAACTAAAAAGTATGCTCCTATAATTGCCATAGAAATACCTATGGCAAGCCAGAGATTTTTTTTCATATTTTTATGTAAGAATTAGCTAATTAATTAGGGGTTTATCGGTTCTAGTGAAGAGCCGAACGAAAATAACAGCAGTTAACAAGACACCCTTTAGAACTTACGCATCGTATATGTGTAGTACACACAATTTGGGTATCTCAGTTATTGTTCTATATATCTAGTACTCAAAACAGCAAATTTGCAAACAATTCAGCTTTATGCAAAGGTGCTTGAAATGACAATTTTTTTAGTGACTATACAATAGTCACTTACCAGTTTGGCAGTGCAAAATTGAAATAGTTATAGTTGATCACTATAAATTTTTGAAATGAATTTCATGGTTTGGTAACAAAATTGGTGCGAATGAAATCGAACTCGCGAAAAAGCTTTCTCCGATTAATTATGTATCCTCTGGGTTACCCCCCCCCCATCCTTACCATACATGGTGATAAAGATAAATTTGTTCATTACAATCATGCAATCCGACTACATCAGGCCCTTGCTCAAGCTGGTGTACCAAATCAACTTTACACAGTTTCTGGAGCTGCTCATGGTGGTTATAGCAAGCATCAAAAACAAGAAATTTATACCACTATCAAAAGATTTTTGATCAAGCAGGGTATCATTCGCGATGCTTCTTAATCTTGTGATTGTCTGTACTATCGCTCCACTGACCAATGACAAGCGAGATAGAATATTTCATGTTCATGGGTAGCATGTACGTAGGACTTATGATTTAGGATGACTATACGTACTGTTTTATTAGTAAAAGAAAACAGTGCATGATACGCTTTTCATCTATCAAAAGTTAGAAAAAAATGCAACAATGGTGTAGAAAGATTTTTCTTAACCAACTCTCAAAACGACGTTTTGTTGGAAAAATAAATAAACTGACAGTGACATTGACAATTGTGGGTGTCCTGATAGCCACCTTAATAACTAAATCTCAGACAGAACACTTTGCCACATCATCTCCCAAACAAGTGTTCAATTCACCTACGACTCCTCCAGTACTTCCTGTCCAGGTTATTGCCACATCATCTCCCAAACAAGCGTTAAATTCATCTACAACTCCATCTCCAAAACAAGTGTTAAATTCACCTGTGGAGGTACTTCCTGATTGGGCTATTACCAAGTCACTACCCATTCCGTCTCGTCAAGCTAGACAAAAAGATTCAGAAATTGTTTACAATCTCAAAACGCCTCCAAATTTTAAGCAGAGTCAGGAGTTGCAAGCTATTGTGGACGATGTTATTAATCTTACCATTGCTCAAGGTCTTCCTAAAAAAGCTTTATCTATTACTTTGATAGATACCAAAACTGGAGAAACTGCGGGATATCAGCAAGACACACCGAGATATCCCGCCAGCGTAGTCAAGTTGTTTTGGATGGTGGTTTTATATGCCCAAATAGAGAGCGGTATATGGAAAAATGAAAAGGATTTTACTCCTTATGTGGCAAAGATGATTAAGGAGTCTGATAATGAAGCTGCTAGCTTTATTCTTGATAAAGTCACACAGACACACTCTGAACCAGAACTAGAAAGTGAAAAATTTAAAAGTTGGAAAAACAAACGCCAACAAGTTAACCGATTTTTCCAACAAGCAGGTTACAAAGATATTAATATTAGCCAAAAAACATTTCCCATTGACTACCTCAATCTTCCAGAACCCAAAGGTAGTGAATTGCAGATGTTAGGCAATCCAATTTGGAATTGGAATAAAATAACAACCAAACAGGGAGCTAGACTATTGTACGAAACTTGTTACGCTGGTCAGGCTGTTTCTCCACAAGCTAGCAAAAAAATGTGTACTTGGCTAAAAAGGGATTTAAATCCTAAAGTCTGGCAAAAAAAATCTCCAGATTCTGACGGGTTCAACCCTGTACAAACGTTTTTAGGTGAATCTTTGTCTGATACTAATGCCCGATTTTATTCTAAAGCTGGCTGGGTTTCTCGTTCCCGTGCAGAGACTGCAATGATTTCTACAGGAAATAATGGAGTTACTTATATTTTGGCGATTTTTGCTGAAGATTCGGCATACGCTGATGAGACAAAAATTTTTCCACAGATATCTCGTCTTGTCTACAACCGCATGACTTCTCGCCATTCAAACTCAACCCCCAAAGGAGCAATTCACTCATTCACTCATTCACGCATTCAAGAAAGACTCTAGAGATTTGTACAGATAATCTAACTGCTGTCACTGGATAATTCCTAAATGATTTTATCCAAACTCCAAAATCAAAAGAAGAAGTAAAAGAATGTCGTTAAATCAGCAACAAAACTTTAACAAGATCAACCTGCTGACTGCAATCTGTATTGTAGTCGCGAATATGATTGGTACAGGCGTATTTACTAGCTTAGGTTTCCAAGTTGTAAATATCAAATCTGTTTTCGCGCTCTTATTTCTGTGGTTACTAGGAGGCATTTTCGCCTTATGCGGTGCTTTGTCTTATAGTGAACTAGGAGCAGCAATGCCACGCAACGGTGGTGAGTACTATTATTTATCTCGTATTTATCATCCCATAGTCGGATTTTTATCGGGCTGGGTATCGGTGACAGTAGGCTTTGCAGCACCAATTGCTGCTGCTGCAATGGCTTTAGGACAGTATTTAAAAAGTGTGTTTCCCATCCTTCCCTCAATCCCAATAGCTTTATTAGTCGTGGTTGGAGTTTCCTTAATTCACACCCGTAATCTGCAATTTGGTAGCAACTTTCAACTCATTTTTACTGTGCTCAAAGTTATATTAATAGTTGTGCTAATTGTTTGTGGTTTTCTGTTGGCAAAACCGCAACCATTGAGCTTTTTACCTACAACAGCAGATGTCGGAGCGATTTTCAGTGCTCCTTTTGCGATTTCTCTTGTCTATGTCATCTATTCTTATTCAGGTTGGAATGCAGCTATTTATTTAGCCAATGAGGTCGAACAACCAGAAAAAAATTTACCGCGCGCTCTTGTTGTTGGAACTCTGATTGTTACAGGATTATACTTGCTACTCAATTTGATGTTTTTGTATACGACTCCTCTGGAGAAATTAGCAGGACAACTTGAGGTGGGTTACATAGCCGCTAATCAGTTTTTCAGCGTCAATGGGGCAAAGATAATGGGGTTGCTCATTTCTGTAGGACTCATTTCTTCAATAAGTTCAATGGTGTTAGCTGGACCTAGAGTGACCCAAGTTATTGGCGAAGATATCCCGCTATTTAGAGTACTTGCTAAAAAGAATGCTCAGGGTATTCCTAACTATGCAATTTTTCTCCAACTCTTTTTGGTGACCATTTTACTGATTACTTCTAGCTTTGAAGCAGTCATTACTTATTTAGGATTTACCTTAACTTTGTCTTCGTTTCTCACTGTTTTAGGGGTATTCGTTGCTAGAATGAGATATCCTGAAATACCCCGACCTTATCGTACTTGGGGCTATCCCATTACACCCATGATCTTTTTAGCAATCAGTTTGTGGATGTTGGTGTTTATTTTTCGTGATAAACCTGCTGAATCTTTAGCAGGTTTTGTAACTTTGGCTATCGGTATACTCGTCTACTTCTTAGCTCATAGAAATAAAGTGAATTTATCTTAATTATTCATCTTTTTAACGATCAGAAGAAAGATAATTGAGTGTAAGCTTTTGCCAAAAGATTCTCGACCATGACATTTTTTAAAAAAATATTAGTTTCAAGCATTTGTATGAGTGTTATATTTCTGCTTGCAAACTGTTCTGATGGAAATAAAATTAACAAAAAAAATACAGCTGCTGAGTTAGAAAATCAGCAATCAGTATCGCTCAAATCAACTCCTCAAGCTTCACCACAACCAAGCGCGACATTCGATCAAGCCAAATCTGAACAGTTGACAAATACAGCAAAATTCCTTGCTGGTATAAGTGTAGATAGTAATAGTTCTTTATCTCAATTGCAAAATAATAAGAGTTGGCTACTTCATCACCGATTTTTTGAGAATGCTTGGTCAAAATTAGAAACTTCACAATTAACAAAAGTCAGACAATGGTCGCAGCAAGAACTCAAGCAAATTCATTCTCAGTCTGTATTTTATCCCTTCAGCGGACCTGATTTTTTATATGCTTATTCTTTTTTCCCCAAAGGGAAGGAATATGTACTAGTGGGTTTAGAACCAGTGGGTAGTATTCCTGATTTGGCTAGTCTCTCAGAGAACAAGCGCGATTTGAAGTTGCAGGAAGTCAGAGGTTCTCTTTATGCAATTCTGCAATTTAGCTTTTTTCTCACTAATGAAATGAAGGTGGATTTGCAAAAACAAGGAGTTTTACCGATTTTGTATGTATTTTTGGCACGTACTGAAAATCGTATCCTTGACGTGCAACAGATTGGGTTAGACCGAAATGCTAAAATCCAACCATTCCAAAAAGGTATGGTTTCCGGAGTCAAGATGACGTTTCTGCCAAAAGGAGAATCTCAACCCCGTAATCTGTATTATTTCTCAACTGATTTATCAGATGGTGGGCTGAAAAAACGACCAGAGTTTTATAAATTTATCAGTCAATTAGACAAGAAGCTTACTTATCTGAAAGCCGCATCGTATTTAATGTACTACGAGAATTTTTCCGAGATTAAAAAGCTGATTTTGACTCAAAGTCACTGTGTATTACAAGATGATTCTGGTATGCCTTTCAAAGCTTTTGAGAACTCTAAATGGGATTTAAAGTTTTATGGTAATTATACCACTCCTATTGGTTTGTTTGCAAACCGCTATCAATCAGATTTGAGGAAAATTTATTTGAAAAATAAGAGTATTAAGCCCTTGAATTTTGGTGTTGGTTATAAATTTGGAGTTAATGATTCAAATTTAATGTTAGCAGAGGTAAAAACATTTAAGAAACTGCACAAGAGCACAGATGTAGACAGATAAACTTGGATTCATCAGATGTAACCGCTATCATTCAATGCAATTTTAATGTGTGAGAGAGTCATTAAACATCTTAAAATTGAAAGCAGGATGTTGTCCACCAATTGCTTGGTAGACGATTTTTTGGCATATTTTTAAACCATTTTGACTGTTAGTGAAAATGACAATTCCTGTACCTGATTCTTTGGAAGCAACTGTAAAACTCTTAAATGTATTGAGATCGCCCCAATGCCAAAAGAAACGATCATCCTTTATTCTTTCTAATCCCCAACCTAAGCCCCAAGCTAGAAACTGATTAATTTGAATCTGCGATCGCAACATTTCATTTAAACTAGCTTCTGTTAGTCTAGAACTATCAGTGTTACCTGGCTTCATCATGACACTGAGAAATTGGGCATAATCAGTGGCAGTCGTCCGTAAACTTCCAGCTGCATTTGCTCGCTTCGGTTTACTTATAGGTGTGGGTTTCCCCTGGCGGTTGTGTCCGTGACTCGCGGTTGTTTGGTAAGCTGGTTGCCAGATGAAGCTACTGCTGTTCATTCCCAAGGGCTCTAAAATCTGCTGGTGTAAATACTCGTTCAGAGGTTGTTGTGTAATCTCTTCTACGACTTTCTGTAAGTAGAGATAGCCTTCTCCTGAATAACTAAATCTTTTACCTGGGGGATACTCAATCTTGAGAGGGTTTTCACCACTCCAATTTGGAAAACCTGTGGTGTGAGATAGTGCCATGCGGGCAGTGATGAGTTTAATTCTTGGATCGGAAATATAAGGTTTTGCTGTATATTCTGTCAGTGGAGTATCTAAATCGAGTTTCCCCTGTTCCACCATTTTCAACACCGCATAAGCAAATAAAGGCTTACTTAAAGAAGCCGCTGCAAATACAGTATCATTGGTCACAGGTTGTTTCGTATCTCTATTCTTCAGCCCAAAGCCGCGACTCCAAAACAGTTTTCCATCTCGAATAATTGCTAACTCTAAACCAGGAATTAATGCAGCTTGCATCCACACAGGAACTTGCGTTTCTAAATTGGCAATGATTTTGTCTGTCGCCAAAAGGGAACGGTTACGGTGTAAACTAATCAAACTCAAAGTTGAAAGACCGATTAAAGCCTTCGTACCATAATTGAGTAATTGCCTGCGGGATAAAATTTTGGACATATTAGACCAAAAATATGGAATTAACAGCTATTTTCAAATAAATCGACCACAATTACTCGTAGAAGAACGGTATTACCGTATCTCAGATAAAGATTGTGGTTCAACCAACTCAAAACTGCTGTAAATTGATTGGGTGTTTGATGAGTTTGTTCCTCAAGACAAGATGAAGCGTCACCACCCAACATATAGATAAACCGTTCGCATAGATAAATTTCAAGTGCCTAGTTCATCATCCCCTAGTATTATTCTTTCTGTTGAGTGCTGTGGCTACCTTCGTTTTTGGTGTGGTGGCGTGGTTGTTTAAGCTAAAGCGAAACCCAACACAACTAAAGGAAATTAAGTGGGGGTATGGCACTACGCCCATAATTAAAGATCTGGGCGTAGGTACATAAAGCTAGGACACTAACCTACGACTTGCTGCAATTTCTCCCAGGTTTTAGGACCAGCAATTCCATCGATAGATAGTCCATAATATTTTTGAAAGAGCTTAACAGCCGTTTCTGTATTGTATCCAAAATCTCCGTCAACTTTTAGAGGAGGAGGATTTCCGAAGTTTTGTTTGCGATCAGCTCGATTCAGTAAGTCTTGCAAATGCTTGACTGATTCATCTTTGCTACCTTTTTGCAGTTGAGGACGAGTTTGAGTAGACATGATTCTCCTTTGTTGAGGTTGCTTTGAAGGAGAAAGTCATTGCCTTCCCCTTTTCAAACCTTATAGTTGTCAGCAAAATCAACTTATGCAGTTCTCATGCAAAACTCGGCTTATTATCCTGATTCTGGGTTCCAAAACTCGAATAGCTGAGATTCACCAGTGCTAGCGTTTCTCCAATTTAGCAACTCGTCCTTCTAGTGCGTTGACTTGTTGCTTGAGTTCTACCACCAAAGTTGCTAGTCTATCAAACATCTTTTCTCGTTCTTGCGGTGATACAGTTCTTCCAGAACGTGTAGACGGTGTAGTTGTGACACCGCGAGGCGATCGCCCTGTTTGACCTAACTGCGACTCAATCCGATTAACCCGCGACTCTAAACGATTAAAGTTCGCTTCTAAGTTGTAGAAGCGAGATTCTATTTGCCCAGACGAGGCGGTGTTTGAAAAGACTCCGCTCCAAAGTATAATTACCAAAAACAGGGCTAAAGCTATCAGCCCAATACGTTTCATCACTTTGCTCCAATTTATGATATTGGACTGATAGCACGTTAACATGGCATAAAAAATTACCCAGATTAACGCACCTAGCAAACTCTACCGTCAGTTTGATTGCAATTGAGAAAATAACTTTTCCCAATCAATAGAACTAGCAGTCTTTTCTCCCTCTTTCACCTCAAACGTGACGTTAGATGCTTTCGTTTGTTGTAGCGCTTCTACACAGAGCTTAGCGACATCCTCGCGACTGATTTTTCCTCTGATATTGTCACCTTGTTCAAAAATAAATTCCTTGCCTCCTACTTCCTCAGTAAGAGCACATGGTCTAATAATTGTGTAAGAAATTCCACTTTCTCTTAAACTATCCTCTCCTTTTAACTTCCATGTTAAAATTCCTCCTAACTGGTCATTTAATTTGACTGCTGGTGGTTCTTCATCTAAGTTAATTCCAGGACGACCAGGACGAGTCACACCAGCTGAACTGACTAAGACAAACTGTGGTAAATTTGCCCCACCATAAGCTTTCATTGATTCGACTTGTAAGGCAAAACCACCTGGAGAAAATTTAGGATTTAATTCGCCGTCATATTCAAATTTGCTCAACATGAGTTGAAATGAGCAAATTTTGCTTGCATCAATTGGCGGGGAATCTTTTAGAGTTTTGGCACGAAAGACTGCAATCATCTCAGCAAAGGGAATGCGAACATTCATCCAGGTATTCGCCTCTGTGTTAAAAGAATAGCTATAGGCAACACCATCCCATTGTGTTTCTGTACGCAGAAGGAATTTATAACGCTTACCATCACCTCTTAAGAGCAATTCTACACCTTCGTAACCTGATAGATTGAAGGGAGGCGCGAAATTTTTCGTTCTTACAGAAGCAAAGCCTCCAGAGTTTTCAGTTGAGACATTACCAGCAAATAAAGCTGTCTCTTCTACGAGTTGGATATTACTTTGACTGACGCCACCCATCACAACATCATCCACTGCACCCCAAGTATTCTTTAATTCAGTTGATGGTTTTGTAAAATCAAATAATAATTTTTCTCCAGCTTTATGCAAATATTTTTTAGTCGATTCTACCAAGTTTTTCACACCTTGGTATTCTACATTTTCCGGGATGTCACCAACAATTTCTGGTTGATAAAATTTGATGCCTTGATAGTATTTAGCGCGTTCTGGATTATCTCCTTCTACTGGTTGCACGCGTACTGCTGTGCAGCATATCACAGCTTGAGTATTAGCCAAAATTAGGGGAGTTAAAGTTTCTGACTTGGTAATATCCGCGACAACTAATTCAACTTCATCACTCAGCATTGACCGTGCTTTATCGATGTCTCGCACGAGCGCACGAACTTTATAACCTTTTTCCAGCAGTTGCTTAACCACCCGCTTACCAACTCCACCTGTCGCGCCTGCTACTAATATGACACCCACTTGTTTTGCTCCATCAGGTATATTTTTGCTACTATTAGGACGACCTTGAATCAAATCCTGTACCCAGTTCAGAAAAGGGATGACCTCAAAATAAGTGAGGGTTTGGATGAATCTGCCTAAATCCCATCGAGAGCGGTTATTGTTAGTCACGATTCATGTCTCACGCTTGTTCTGTTGCAAAATTATTATGACGATAATTTTTCATCAGTTCAACATCATATAGACTGATTTTTTTACCTCATTTATGTATATGGCAGTCCTAAATCATTTGTAAGATTTTTCCCTCTATTTCTTCTTGGCGTCCTTGGCGTCTATGTCCTGCGGACACGCTTCGCTAAGGCGGTTGAATAATTCTCACAAATCATCTGGTAGGGCTACCTACGCCAAAAAGAGTTAATAATTAATGATACAGCAATCCCAGATAGGTCGTGAACAAAAAATTATGATAACGAACCGCAAAGTGCGCGAAGTACACAAAGGAAGAAAAGGGAGAAGATGTTCACAAACAATTTAGGTTTGCTGTATCAATATTGATATTATGAAATTATTGGGAGCATACACAAAAAATAGCAATGACAAAAGTGACACGCCATAATTCTGTATTTGCAGCTAGAAGTCTTGACCGACATACCACCGCGCTTGTGATTCGCTTTGCCACTACAAACACATATTTATGAGGGTAGCAAATTATGCTCCAGTTTCAACCCCCTGGCTTTGGACAAAAAGTCGTTCATACCTCTTTAGGGTTTATGGTTTACTATACTCAAACCACTACACCCTGGTTGATTGCTGAGAGAGAAAATTTACCCCCCCTAGTCTTTCTCCATAACTTTGGTGGTGGGGCTTGCGCTTATGAATGGTCTAAAGTTTATCCTGCTTTTGCAGCTACGCACGAGATCATAGCCCCAGACTTAATTGGTTGGGGTGAATCTGCACATCCTGTGCGGGATTATCAAATAAACGATTATTTGACGACTATTACAGAGTTTATCAGACATACTTGTCGTCCACCTGTAACGGTGATGGCATCTTCATTAACCGCTGCTTTGATGATTCGCCTCGCCATTGCTCACCCTTTTTTATTTCAAGCACTGTTTTTGGTTTGTCCTTCTGGATTTGATGATTTTGGCCAAGGTGTAGGGCGCAGACTTCCACTTGAACTCATCAACACACCATTATTGGACGATTTTATTTATACTCTTGGCGCTAAAAATGAGTTGGCGGTACGCAACTTTTTGCAAAGTTTTTTATTTGCTAAACCAGAACGAGTTTCTGAGGAAATGGTAAAAGCTTTCTTAACCTCTGCACAACAGCCTAATGCGAAATTTGCAGCTTTGGCATTTTTACAGGGTAATCTTTACTTTGACTTGAGTTTGTATATTCAACAATTGACCATTCCTACAGTGATACTGTGGGGAGAAAAAGCACAATTTACTGGTGTTAAACTGGGACAGCGTTTGATAAAGTTAAATAGCAATTCAATTCGTGATTTTTATGCAATTCCAGATGCAGGAGTGTTACCTCATTTGGAAAGACCAGAGGTTGTCATTGGTTTCTTGCAAAAATATCTATAACACTCTTCTTTGAGGCATGGAAATCAAGGCATTCGGTGAAGTGTATAAGGAAGCTACCATCATAACGGTTTGTTAAAAAACTTTGTAGAGAAATTCGTGCTCTTAAAAAATAGAATTTTATTATGGAATAAAATCGAATATGCAAGAAGAAAAACCAACTATATATGAAGAAATTTTACTCAAACCAGGCTCTTTGTGGAAACGTGTCAAAGAACAAACTGAATATGCTCTGCGATGTGGAGCGCTGTTAACAATACCAACAGAGTTTGAGTTCATAGAACAAGGTGATGTTCGCTTCTTAGTGCGAGTTTTATCTAACCTTGCTCGTAAAGACGCTGTTAAGCAAAAACAACAGACAAAAACTTCTTCTAATCAAGAGTTCAATCCTTTTCTTCCTTACGAGGAAGATTTGTTTGTTGCAGATATTTCTCACACCCACGTATGTATCTTAAATAAATTTAATGTTACTGACCATCACCTGCTGATCATTACTCGTGCGTTTGAGGAACAGGAAACTCTACTGACTGTGCAAGATTTTGCAGCAATGTGGGCGTGTCTAGCGGAGGTTGATGGTTTAGTATTTTACAACGGTGGCAAAACTGCGGGTGCGAGTCAGCGCCACAAGCATTTGCAACTGGTTCCACTTCCACTCATACCCGATGGGTTGCAGGTACCGATTGAACCTCTGTTGGCGTCTGCTCAATTTCAAGACTGTGTTGGCACTATACCGCAGTTTCCTTTTGTACACGCCTTTACAAAGCTAGATCCCGATGGGTTTGAATCTCCACTGAAAGCTGCTGAAGTCACACTGGAGTGCTATCGCACTCTGCTAGACGCCGTCGGCTTAGGAAACAGTGAGTCAGCGAGTGGAAGGCAATCTGGTCCTTACAATCTTTTGGCGACAAGGGAATGGATGTTGATTGTAATGCGATCGCAAGAATCTTTCGAGTCCATTGCCGTAAACTCATTAGGATTTGCAGGTTCGCTTTTCGTGCGAAACGAGCAACAAATGCAGATTCTCAAAGACCTTGGACCTATGACATTATTACAGAAAGTCGCCATAGGAATAAAATAGGGCAGATTCTGTGGTATTAAAGCTTCTGGTTAGCCTTAGGAACTTGTTTAGTTAATTGTTATTTCACTCTTGGAAGTATAATCTGTGCCACCCACCATCAAAACTGCGATCGCCAGATTAAGAAGTTGGCAAAAATCTTTGATCTGCGCGTGTAACTGGTGGATATCGTGCTTTAGTTTGAAAAAAGGAAGATGATTATTACTGCTTTTGGAGCGGTACTCATGATGAATATGATACTTTATTAAATTAACCAAAATATACGTACCTTGCTGAAAAATATAGCAGTATTCGCCACAACATACAATCGATAATCGGTCAACTCGAAGCAGAAAAATTACCCGGAGATAAAATCCAAGGGCAAACTATACTGTTTTTAAGTTTTTAAATTCCAGTTTCGTAATAGCAATATTCAAAAGGTAAAAGTGGCGGATATCGTCTATATCATTTTTTGATTTTTTCATCAATTAACCATTTACTATTTGAATTAAGAACTAATGTAATTCTCGATGGATCATCTATTTTCCGACCATCTTTCATGAAATAGCTTAAAGATGCATCTACGATAGCCGTATTATTATTTTTTTCGATGACATTTATAGAATCAATCGTTACTGAGTTAACCTGATTCCACCATTCTTCATAGTTGTTGTAATTATTATCTGGTTTTACATTCTGAAACCTACTACTCAAATATCCCCAAGCCACTGAGTACTGTCGCTGGTTGACAAGTTGATAATAATCTTGAATAGCCTTATCTGGTTCGGCTATTGATGTAGCTTTCGCATTTGGGCATTCTCCTTTCGTTGCACAATCCAGACTTTCGGTGACAGCATAACCTATGACCGCACCACCTACTATCTTTACAACCTCCTCACCACCTTTGCATGAAGAGAGAGTAGGAACTAAGATGGTAACGACAAGGAATAATATTGAAGAGGAGAGTTTTCTTGCAATACTCATAATTATATCAATATTAAAAGTGCATTTTTGGATACATGAGAATTTTAGCAATTTAATTATTTATACGCATAAAGTTTATTAATTCTTTAAAAGTTAACAGATGCCCTAATTACTTCAATTATACTAAAAACGGCTAAAAACTGTCATTCTGAGCGAAGCGAAGAATCTCCGAGATACTTTACTGCACTGCGTTACGTTCAGCATGACATAAGTTCAAATTTTACCCACGAGCAGTATATACGGAACAAATGTACCATTAAGAGCATTTGATTTAATTACGAGCGTTTACACAATAATGGTGCATCTCATCAGCAGTTGCCGTCGGCAACTGCTTTCTCTACCTTGTTAAGAATTATCATTATTACTCCGGTGTAGATGTCTTAAATTTTTTGATTAATTTATTCTTTGGAAGTCCCTAATACCGAAGGGCGCGATCGCTCTTTTTAGATCTAGTGCGATCGCCTTATTCAAATAATTCTCGATGGACATAGGCAAACCTTGAGCGATGTCTGACGACAAGCCGCTCCGCGTCTACGTCCCCACTGGCAAGTCTCGCATACATTGCCTGATTCCGAATTGCCTGCATCTGTGCTTGAAATTAACTTTTTCGTCGATGATCAGCTGCTTGCGTTAACAAAGACTCAGCAAATGCGATCGCCTCCTGCGCCGACTTCCCACCAGCTAACTGTGCTAGTTCTTCTCGACGCTTGTTTAAATTATCCAAGGTTGTGACTCGCACAACTGTACGTTGTTCGGGATATCCATTGTTTGCTTTATGACTTTGAGCAGTCGTGATAACTTGCTTATCAACCCGGAAATGTCGGTCTGCCATCGCTGCAACCAAAGGCTGGTGTGTAACACATAATACCTGATGACTTTGACCTAATTGATGTAATTTTTCTGCAATTGCTTGCGCGACACGTCCGGAAACCCCGACGTCAATTTCGTCAAATATCAGCGTCGTACTTTCATCAGCTTGAGAAAAACAAGCTTTCAGCGCTAATAAAAAGCGGCTCATTTCACCCCCAGAAGCAATTTCTGTTAGAGGTTGGAGTGGTTCTCCTGGATTCGGACTAAACAAAAAGGTAATTTTATCTGCTCCCGCTGCTGTTGGGGAAGTTGGTACAATCTCTACTTGAAACTTGACTTTTTCCATTGCCAAAGGTTTCAGTTCTCTGATCAGTTCTGCTTCTAAAGCAGTAGCGGTGGCGCGTCGCAGACGAGTTAACTCCTGACAAACTTGAGTTAGCTTGTCCAAACATTCTTTTTCTTGTTGTTCGAGACTTTCAATTAATTGGTCGCTATCATTCAGTTCTGCTAGTTCTCCTTGAATGCGCTGGTAATAAGTGATGACTTCTGTCAGTGTCGGACCATACTTACGACAAATTGGCTTTAATTCCTGAATACGCTCTTCTACTTCCTCTAAGCGTTGCGGATCAGCTTCCAAATTTTCCCCATAGGCATTAATTTGTCGTGCGACTTCTGCTAATGTTGCTTGAGCATCTCTGACCATATCCAACAGCGGTTGCAGTTGGGTATCATATTCTACCATGTCGCTTAATGTCGTTTCACTGTCTCCTAGTAAGTCTGCTGCCGCTGGAGTTTCAGCATGATTTTGGTACAAAGCTTGGTATACTTTGTAACTCATCTGTTGAAGCTCGACGACATGATTGAGGCGTTCTCGTTCTTGTAAAAGTTTTTCTAATTCATCAGGTTCGCCGAGATTTGCGGCTTTGAGTTCCTGCACTTGATATGTGAGTAAGTCGAGTTGTTGCAGGCGATCGCGTTCTGATCTTCGACGTTTTTCTAATAAAAGTCGTGCTTTTTGATACTCTCCAAATGCAAAAGCGACAAGCTGTCGCTGCTGCATCCGGGAGTCGCCACCGTAGATATCTAACCAATCGCGGACTTGAGCAGATTGTCCCACTTGTACAGTTTGTCCTTGAGCGGTGATTTCTACCAAGCGTTCCCGCAGTCCTGACATCACCTGTCGATTAACCAACACTCCATTAACGCGCGATCGACTACGAATCTGACTTGTCGTAACTGCAATTTCTCGGCTAATAATTATAGAATTATCTTCGATTAAATCTATTTCTTGTTCGCTCAAAGTCGCGGTTAATTCCGAGTTAGAGCTAAACGTCGCTTCCACCATAGCCCGAGTTGTCCCAGTGCGAATGACACGACTGGAGACTTTTCCACCCAATACAGCATCAATCGCATCTAAGATAATTGACTTTCCCGCGCCGGTTTCCCCTGTCAAAACATTGAGCCCAGCACCAAATTCCAGTTCTAATTGGTCAATAAGGGCAAAGTTTTCTATTCGCAATAGAGACAACATTCAGTTCAATTCTCCGTGAGGATAGACGCCGGATTCTTTTTAGTTGTGAGACACTAGAAATGAACTTTAAACAAATAGTAATAGCTCATACTATAGGATGAGTACGACTTTTTGAAGTGTACCAAATTTAGTTTAGTTCGACTTGAATGTAAATTGTGCTGCTTCTTGCTGCGCTGCCTGCCTTCGCTGCGCTAACAAATTCATGCATCATCGAAGTTTACCAGCCTTTGGAAGCCTCGGGTGGTGACTTCTCTCAAAATTCAAAGTATGCCCCACGTGCATGCTGCGCTCACAAAAAGAGGATTCAGAGCAAGCACTTTACAGTATAGAATCTCCGTCTCTAAATCTCTTAATAAAATTTACATATTAAGAACACAAATTGTTACAATATTTAACAGACAAACTCTGAAGCTGTGGTAAAGCTAGATGAATGCTAAGACAGTTCCCCCAACTTCCCAACCAATGAAGCAAGACACTCATGTAAGTGAGTTTGCCAATTCACACGAACTTTCCAAGACTGAGCGAGTACCAGAAAATCGTGCGCTTGTTCAAGTTGTTAGTAGCTTACCAGACTCAGAGGAAACGCAAGAAAGTAAGGTGCTGGTTACTACAAAAACTGAGTCTGTAGCCATAGATTACAATCCCCAAGAGATAGAGGCGCATTACCAAAAAAGACCCCTGGAAGTTTTGCGGCGTATTATCACAGTTTTGATACCAACCATGACTTTTGCACTGGGGTTATGGTGGGATAGTAAGCGGGGAGTTGTCGTCAAAAATGACTTAAAGCGAGCAGTTCAACTACGAGAACTGTTAACTAGACTGGGACCAGCTTACATCAAAATTGGACAAGCTTTGTCCACTCGACCAGATCTTGTTCCTCCTATTTACCTGGAGGAACTGACTCAACTGCAAGACAAGTTACCAGCTTTTCCGAACGAAATTGCTTATCAGTTCATTAAGGAAGAGTTAGGGTTACCTCCGCAGGAGATTTACGTTGAACTCTCCACTGAACCAATTGCTGCAGCTTCCTTGGGTCAAGTTTATAAAGGAAAGCTGAGTTCTGGTGAAGAAGTTGCTGTTAAAGTCCAACGTCCAGACTTGAGAGAGCGGATTACGATTGATTTGTATATTCTACGCAAACTAGCTGCGTGGGCGAAGAAACAATTTAAACGGGTGCGGAGTGATCTTGTTGGTATCCTAGATGAATTAGGCGATCGCATCTTTGAAGAGATGGATTACATTCATGAGGGACAAAACGCTGAGCGCTTCTATCAGCTTTATGGTCACATGAAAGATGTTTACGTGCCAAAAATCTACTGGGAATACACCAATCGTCGCGTCTTAACAATGGAGTGGATTAATGGCGTTAAGTTAACCCAGACAGAAGAACTTCGCGACTTAGGCATAAATGCTCGTTATTTGATTGAAGTCGGTGTACAGTGTTCGCTACGCCAATTACTGGAACATGGATTTTTCCACGCAGATCCTCATCCTGGTAATTTACTCGCAACATTTGATGGTCAATTAGCTTATCTCGATTTTGGGATGATGAGCGAGATTCAGCCACAGCAGCGTTATGGTTTGATTGAAGCAATTGTTCACGTTGTCAACCGCGATTTTGACGGCTTGGCAAAAGACTACGTCAAGTTAGATTTCTTATCTCCAGAAACAGATTTAACACCAATTATTCCAGCTTTTGCTAACGTATTTGCTGATGCTCAAGGAGCTAGTGTTGCTGAGTTGAACATTAAAAGCATCACTGATGACCTCTCAGCTTTAATGTATGAATATCCCTTCCGCGTACCACCATACTATGCTCTGATTATTCGTTCTTTGGTGACTTTAGAAGGAATTGCGATTTATATTGATCCGAATTTCAAAGTTCTCAGTGAAGCTTATCCTTATGTTGCTAAACGCCTATTAACCGACCCAGCACCAGAGTTAAGAGCATCCTTACAAGACTTGCTGTTTAAAGAAAATAGATTTCGCTGGAATCGTTTAGAAAATTTGTTACGTAATGCTCGTAATAGTCAAGATTATGACTTTAACTTAGTCGCAAATCAGACAGTAGACTTTTTGTCTTCCGAACGCGGCGCTTTTATTCGCGACAAATTGGTAGATGAAATTGTTAAAGGATTTGATGCTTTAACAAAAAATGTTTTGCATAACTTTACTTATTTACTGCGCGAAAGAGTTGGGATAACAGCAGTCAATGAGACTCCTTCTGCGACTATCGAACAACAACAAACCTTGGATCATATCCAACGTATTCTGAACATTCTCCAACAAACTCGTGGTTTCGATCCTGCACAACTTGCACCTCAAATTGCTCAGTTATTATTCAATCCAGGAGTACAGCGTTTGGGTCAACAAGTTGCTAACCAGTTGGCGCAGAAAGCTGTCGCAAGGTTAATTCGCCAACTACTAGTATCAACAGAAGTCAATAGTGTTGAAGATAGTAATTTAGGTCAATCCAGAAGGTTATCTTTACCTGCTGCAAAAGTGTAGCTTCGGTTTCTTTGATTCAGATTTAGCCAAATGACGAGGTCTTACACGAAAAAAAATTGGCAGCCTTACTACTACGAGTACCCGTCTTGTCCCACCGATCAATCAAACAAAGGCTGCCAATTTTTTAGGGGACAAATGCGTGACCGCTTGAATACATGTCAAAACTAATGACTAAATCGGCATTTTGGCAACTGCACTAATTTTGTGAGCAGTATCGTTGGTGTTAATACGTTCTTGCACAAGAAATAACACAGCACAAGACCCAAACCTCCTCTTATCAATTAGCTATTGGGTCTTGTACTGCACGGCACCTGTCGTGTCATCCCCTAGGTGATAGCGTAGGGGATTTTTCTTTTAAAGATTATAACGAATAAATCAATTAACAGTTATAAATGTTTAAGAGGAACGGACTTAGTTCATCTAGAGTCTAATATATACGGCAAATAGCAATTGAAACAAATGAAAGCTTTTACTATCATGACATGCCTAGGAGTCGTTGGAGTAACAATCTTGGGTGTGACGATGGCGAACACAAATCCCAATCAAACGAAATATGAAGAGTATGCAGCACAAAGGCTGACCGAGTACTTGCAGAGCAATGTCTGCAAGAAAAGTCCAAATTTATTTGAAAATTTACTAAACTGGAACTGCGATAAACTACTAGAAGCAGCGAATCCGCGTATGAAGGAAATAATCTCCTTGAGTACAGAAAAACAAGATTTTATTATTTTTAGTATTTACCGTACAGATTTAAAACTTAATGATTTGATACCTTCTTATCAATTTGAAACGGTAGGAGCATTTGACAATTTCTACACATACAGTGCCCAAAAGCAATAGCTTACCCAAAAATAATAACAACTTTGGATAGAGCTACTCACAGAGCAACTCTTTCCCAGGATGAAGGTTTCAGCAAGCTGTTACAATTAACATTTTTTAATAGGTGGACAATATTTCCGGATTTCAAGAGTTTTATTCACGAACTCTTAATAAACTGGAACACAAACTTATTAAAGAAGGAGAAGGATTGTGTTTTTTCATAAGAAAGAAACAATTCAACCTGTTAAAATTGCTGATCCAAATCCACGTTTTGCTCAACTACTTCTAGAGCAATTTGGTGGTGCAACAGGTGAATTAACAGCAGCTTTGCAGTACTGGACGCAATCTTTACACTGCGAAAATCCTGGAATTCGGGATATGTTGCAAGATATTGCTCTCGAAGAGTTTAGCCATCTAGAAATGGTGGGTAGACTGATCGAAAGTCACACCAAAAATGCTGACCAAACCGAAGCTTACAAAAGTACCTTGTTTGCTGTGCGGGGTGTGGGACCTCACTTACTAGATAGTCAAGGTCAAGCTTGGTCAGCAGCTTATATTAATGAAGGTGGTGACGTAGTGCGTGATTTGCGTGCTGACATTGCTGCTGAAGCTGGGGCACGTCAAACTTACGAAGCTTTGATTAAGCTAGCTCCTGATGATGGAACCAAACAGGCACTTGTTCATCTTCTGACGCGGGAAGTCTCTCATACCCAAATGTTTATGAAAGCTTTAGATTCTTTGGGTAAGTTAACTGAGCCATTCTTTGGTAATATCCAACCCGATAACACTGTAGACATTTACTACAACTTGTCTACTAATGGTAAGGATGAGCGTGGTCCCTGGAATTCAGAACCCACTTTCCGTTACGTTGCTGATCCCGTTGCAGAAAAGTAGGTTGAGAAATCAGCCGCAATTTGACATTATTCTCAATTAAGCTCTACAACAGCCAGGAATTGACAGTTCCTGGCTCATAACTATCTATATAATCCAATTAATAGTTATATGTAATAATGAAACAAAACATTTGAGTAACATCCTTGCCAATGACATCTGCATATCTGCTGGTATCCCACGGAAGTCGTGATCCGCGTCCAGAAATTGCTATGCAACATCTGGTAGGACTGTTATGTCAGAAGATACGAAAAGATTTATCTGCTGTTGCAACTGGGCGTATAACTTCTCAACGAAAATGTGAAACCTTGATCGGTACTGCGTACTTGGAACTTAATCCTCAACCTTTACATCAGCAAATCATAAAATTTGCTAAGAATGCTTTAAATTCTGGATGTCATAGCATTAAAATTATACCACTATTCCTGCTCAGTGGAGTTCATGTGATGGAAGATATTCCAGAGCAAGTCGCACTGGCAGACCAAGCTCTTAGTCAAGATATCAAGATATTTTTGCAACCATACTTAGGTTGTCACCCTGCTTTAGAACGCTTGCTGGCGAAGCAATTGATAGCTACAAAAGCAGAAGCAAAAATTCTTTTAGCTCATGGTAGTCGTCGCCCTCAAGCGATCGCCCCAGTGGAAGCAATGGCGGCGAGAATAGGAGCAGTGGCTGCATACTTGAGTGTATCTCCCAGTTTAGAAGCGCAGGTGCAACATTTAGTAACTGCTGGCTATAAAAATTTACTGACAATACCATACTTTCTGTTTTCAGGTGGAATAACGGATGCTGTTGCTCGAAGACAACAAGAGTTAAAATTACATTTTCCTAAAGTAAATTTCCAACTTGCGGAGCCTTTAGGAGCAAGTGCAGAATTAGTAGAATTAATTTGGGATTTGTTAGAACAATGAACCGCGTTAGCGTTTGCGAAGCGCCCCTTTCGGGGCTAGCGTGTCCGCAGGACATAGACACAAAGGGTGCGAAGGAAGAAAACGAAGAGAGCAAGAGGAATTTGGGTAAGGTCTACCTCGTAGGCGCAGGACCGGGAGATCCGGGGTTAATGACTCTCAAGGGTAAGGGATTATTAGAGTGTGCAGATGTGGTCATCTATGATGCCTTGGTCAGTCCAGCAATTTTGGCAATGATAAATCCTGAAGCCGAGAAGATTAATGCTGGTAAGCGGCGAGGACGTCACTCTATTATACAGGAAGAAACAACACACTTGCTGATTGCTAAGGCGCAGGAGAATGCGATCGTTGTGCGACTCAAGGGGGGCGATCCGTTTATATTTGGTCGCGGTGGCGAAGAGATGGAAGAATTGGTAGAAGCTGGTATTCCTGTGGAAGTTGTGCCTGGTGTAACATCGGGAATAGCTGCTCCAGCTTATGCAGGTATACCTTTGACGCATCGGTTTTATAGTTCATCTGTCACTTTTGTGACTGGACATGAGTCTGCTGGTAAGTATCGTCCGGCAGTGAATTGGAATGCGATCGCCCACGGTTCAGAAACAATAGTGGTATACATGGGTATTCACAATCTATCTCATATTGTGGAGCAGTTAACTGAAGCCGGGTTGAGTTTAGAAACACCTATTGCTTTGGTACGTTGGGGTACACGACCAGAGCAGGAAGAATTGATTGGTCAGCTAGGAACAATTGTAGAGCAAGTCGAAGCAACTGGGTTTGAAGCGCCAGCAATTGTTGTGATTGGTGCAGTAGTTAAGATGCACGCAATGTTATCTAGTTGTCGTCCTGTTTAAGAGATTACGCCAAGGCGCAAAGGCGCAGAAGATGAGTGAGGAAGCTTAATTTATTTACTATTTACGGTACAAGTTGGATTATTCTACTGAGTTCGTCTGCTACGAAGTTTGATATGTGGGTATGATTTATCTTAGCTTGGTGGCAATCTCGTACTGCTATCAAAAAGCCTTTAATTTCCTGTCTATTCTTGGTTTTATCTTCTACGTCTGTCAGGAAATTAATCCAATGATTTTCGTCTGTACCATAAATATCTAACAAGCGGAATGCAGCAAGATATTCAGCTAAGGGATCGAGGGAAAAGCGGATTTCAGTTTTAGCTGGAGGGATAGTGCGGATAAGATGCAGGCGTTCTTCTAAATATTTAAGACGAGTTTTAGCATTGTCACCTCCCAATTTTTGCATCACATCTTTAATTTTGACATCTGCGGGTCGATAGGTTGCTTTAAGGGATTCCCAACCAAGGATTTTGGTATCTTGTTGGACGGTGGCGTCATCAAATTGCTCCTCTGTCACACTGGCGTTTAGCCTATTGATGTAGTCGAGTATCAAATTGGGAATAGATTCAGGCAAAGTATCGCGTTTTCCATCTTCATAGGCGACTATCATCTGTTCAGCATATAATTTTGCCAGTAGAAGGGTGATTTCTCGCTTATCAACCAGACGCGAAAGGTGGCTACAGCCATCAAGAAGTTCTGGATTAGTGAAGAAAATACGTTTTTCTCGCTTTTCTAGGTAGTCTTCCATAAACTTGACTAGCCCAGAACTCTCAATACCGCATGGCTTGAGGATACTATGGGTGACTTTGATATCTTCCCGGCGGCGTGAGGTTATCACCAGACTATTGACTAGAAAATCTGGAGACTGAGGCTTAATCTCCTGTTGCGTCGCCTCACTCATTTCTGAGAAATGATCTATAATCACCAAAATGCGACGCTGTTGTAGAAGGTGTTTGAGCAATTCTTCAGAAATGGGTGTAGCTTCATCAATTAAGTCTTGGAGTTGCCCACTAATTGCTTCCAGTAAAGGTTGTTTCCCTGTCTCAAGTTTGAAGTTCAGTTCTTCCTCTATTAAAACTGGTAGCATCTTGTGTTCACAAAGGCTTCCCTCGATTCCCCACTTGGCTATCTGACAAGCTAAGCTGGTTTTTCCGGTTCCCCCTTCACCGCAGATGAGTAAACAACCGCGATTTTTGTTGAAAGTTGACTGTAAAGAATTCCCGGTGAGGAAATTTATTTTTTTCTCATTCAAAATCGCAAGAACAGGAATGTGGATAGCGCGTTCGCCTACTGTATTTTTCTGCTGAAACTGCTGATAAGCTGTTGTGAGATATTTAGTTACCCATGCATCTAGAACTTTGTGGCGGTGACTAAAAAGACTGAAAAACAGTAAGTCACGAATTCGCACAGGCGCACCACCCCATGTTTCCGGTAGTTTAAATTCGTAAGGTTTGAGAAAATCGTTAATTCGTAGCAGCCATAGGGGACGGAATCGGATAATGAGGAACCACAAAGAAGGAAAGAAGACAAGGTAAATCGCCGTTCCTAATAGCCATTGATTTTTGAAAATTGACTCAAATGTTTTTCTCAGTGAGATTGAACGGATTTCTTTTTCAGCTTTCAAAGCACTGAGAGGACGACGAACACGTGCTATGTTTTTGTCTATGAAAGAATCATGAGGAAATTTGGTTTTGTTATATTCTAAAGCCCGTAATGCTTCCTCCAAGTCTGATATTGCTTGTTGCAACTGTGAGTCCGATAATATTTTTGCCTTGTCCTGAAGTTCACCAGCTATATTCTCCAGACTCTCACCAATATACCAGCGAACTCGTCCATTTCTGTTACCCCGTAACATGGGAACGAGGGGACGAATAGCTGGTAAACCTATTTTTGTGATAGCATCAGCCGCGCCCCGGCGAATCTGCTTATTTTTTTCGCCTTCTAATTTTAACTTCTCAATCAGTGGTGCTATTTTCGTATCAGCGGACGTTTGCGCTGTGCAAGAAGTGCTGCTAAAAAGCAAGATTTCGGAACCGTATAGCAATGTCACTGCAATCTGAGAAGCGATGACGCTTAAACCAATCCTTCGGAAAAGATTTCGACAAGTGTGTGTAGCCACGGACATACTTTTCAGCTAGTATCTAGCCTTTGTTATACATCCAAAGAATTGTTCTTTCCGGATATTTGCTTATTTCCGGTTCAAAACTAGCGGCTTCACACGCAGCTATTGAGAGAATCTGCTAACTTATGGGTAATCTTTGTTGGTAAACTATCAATCTGATGAGTGAGTATCAAGGTTTTTGACTGTCGCCATGCTTGTAAGGCTAACTGCGTAATTTCTTCAACTTCTTCTGCTGCTTCTAATTGTTCAGTTATGGATTTACAAAGCAGAGTAAAAGGTTGTAGCTGAAGCATTTCCCCTAAACCACCCAACTCTATTGCCATAAGAGTCACTTCGTCCTGTAAAACAGACTTTTCACTATTTAAAATCAATGATTCTAGACGTTGTAGACAGTCTTCGACTTCTGTTTGAAATAGTAAAGAAATAATGTCTTGCAGTTCATTGTCAGGTGATAGAATCGTGAGATTTTCCTCAGAAACTAAATCGCCCAAACGCTCTTGTAACTCTTCAAAAACTGGATAACAAAAAGTGGCTAACCATTGTTCATCGATGGTATAACCTTCTAAATGTAGTTTCAGTATCTGACGCAGCCAATCGACTCCAGCTAAAAGTAAACTTTGCAAATCAATATCAAGTTCTAAAGAGTCTTTCTGAGTTGTTAACACTTTAAAAGAATCTTCTAAACGGTGAGCTAAAGCACTTAAAGTCCGAAATCCCATCATTCCTGCTCCACCTTTTATAGAATGAGCAGCTTTCACTCCAGCATTAATTTTTTGTAGAGCGATTTGACGATTAAATTTGACTTCTAATAAAACAGCTTCCAAAGTATTGAGAGAGTCAATTGCTGACTCTATAAATTGCAATTGGGTTTCTAGTTCTTTGTCTTGTAACATAGTATTTGTTCTTCAATAGTTATAAATTCCCTTGCAAAGTGAACACCTTTGACGTGTGTTCTGCACTTACAAGGGGTTAAAAATTCAAAATATGGCACTTCGTACCACAAAGGAGCGATCAAAATTATCAACCTCCCCCATCATAAATTTAGGGGATTGAAGCAATGTGAGATAGTATAAAGTATGAAAAAATACAAAATACTTTCCCTATTTTGGACTATTAATAATTGTTTATCTTGCTAGAAAAATCCTGTAAATAAGAACTCATATTCAGAATTCAGAATGCAATGAGTGGGGTATTGAGTAATCTCCAAGTTGTTTAGGGTTTGTATTACGACAAGTATAATATTTGAACTATTCATACAGAAATTCAAATTTACATTGCCATTCATTAAGCAGCTATTCTTTTAGCTGTATAGGCATCAGTACTCTGCTTTATCTTTTACAAACAGTTAATTTTTGAATTCTTCTAACTGTAAAGAATAGATATTTAACTTTTGATGAGCCTGATATATTTTGAAGCTAATATAAAAAGAAAAACTGCTCATCATGAGCATTCTTTAAAAACTAATTGTCAAGTTTTCGTTTGATTTTTAAAGTCAGCAGAGGCACACCATAGTGCGCAAAGAGAAGACATGAATTAGATAAATCATTTTATAGAATCGCAGGGATTAACCCAATTCATACTAAACTATTGAAATCCAAAACCAGCTACAACAGACGAAGTTTAGCACAAGTGTTACATGACTTATAAACCTTCGATATGATGAAAGACAACTTTTAGCAAATCTACCTGTGTAAAAGGCTTGGTTAGATAGCCTGTCGCTCTAACCATCTTTGCTTTTGCTCTGTCTATTATTCCTGTTCTACCCGTAACCATAATCACTGGCGTATTTTGAAAATATGAATGTTTTCGTAACAAAGAACACAGTTCATAGCCATCTAAACTTGGCATTTCAATGTCTAGTAAAATGAGGTCAGGTTTGACACGGATAATTTGCATTAACGCTTTTAAAGAATCATTGATTGCAATCACAGAAAACATTTTGTCATCTAAGAAATTACTGATTGAATTGATGATGACAGGACTATCATCAATGCAAACAATTTTATAAACTTTTACTTCAGATGACTTTTGATAATTCTGCTGCTGTTTACCATCGTTATTCTTAACTTCTGTCGTCTGCGCACTGTTTGTATTTGTAAACTTTTGCTCAGTTTTTTTTTGTGGCTGCCAGATTTTTGATGCAAAAGAGTAAAAGCGCTGTCGTTTACTTCGTGATTTCGTATTTCCTTGATTTTGTGAGTAATATTGACATTTTTCGACTATCAAGCATAAATCTAGATGACAGAACTTTGGCATATCATTTATGAAACTCTCAGAGGTAAATTCGTAACTTCCCTCTTTTATCTTCAGAAATGGCTCAAGCACTTCTATTGCTAATTGTTCTATCAACACTCCAGCTTGAGCAGGAGTTATATACTTTTGATTCACTAACCAGCAAATAGCTAAATAATCTGGATTTAGTATTTCTTGATTGTCAAGCCCTGCGTTAAATACTGTCTGCAATTGTTTAGAAATTCCACGATTAATAGTAGGAAATTGCTCACTTAAACGCTCTAAATGTCTGTCAATTAAATCAAACATTTTATCTGTATAGCAAGCATAAATCAGTTTCCCTTCATCTAAATAGATTGACCAAGAAACTGACGGACTAAAAACTTGCCAACAACCAGTAAGAGGTTTGCTGGTCATTTTTCCTAGTAGAGATAATGGCTGTAATGTTTGAAAAAATCTGTATCTACCAATAGGAAGTGTCGTCATATTCATAAATCAATAATTTTCGACAGAAAGAATGATTTGGACATGAAGATAAGTACTTGTGGCTGTATAGTAGAAAAAATATGCTATTGATAACTAGTAACTTAGTCTCTATATTGTTGCCACAAACTTTACTTTCTCTGATTAAGAAGTCGTTTCAGCATGACTTATACCTGTTTATAAAAAGCAAGTACACAAGTAAGCCTATAGTACTCAATTGCTGAAAACGAAGAGTGCTCCCCGTCAGGGAGAGTGATGTTTGGAGATGCTTAATTCCTGGTAAATTTTGTAGCTTTGCTGGTTTTGAGTTTTGCTCAGTTCTGCTGCTTCTTATGACAGTCAGGGAGAAATAACGGATGGCTTGCGCACCAGAGTTTAAGCTACTTATCTAACGATTGTACTGAGTTATACTGAGGAGTACATTCAGTCAAAATCAATGAACAATTATCAATGATCCCACGACTTCAGAATCAATCAACAATGAACAATGAGCATTTATAAAATCGATAATTGATAATTGATAACTGAAAATTAACAAGGTAATTGGTCATAAGGTTTACCGCATAATGAGGGATGAAAGTAAGTTTGCAAAGCGGACAACTATTTCTCAAACAGAGCTTTATAAACTATTTTTAAAAACCAAAAAAGGAATTACTGATATCTTTGTCAACAACAAGAGGCATGTTTTCATCTTACCTACCATTGCCATTAGACGGCTGTCCACCAACTTTTCTTTCACCTAAGTAGATGATTGTTTGAACGACAAGAATGGTAAACTCATAGTAATAATGACTGTAATAATAACTCATACAGCAACGTTACGCCATGAGAGCCAAAGGTCACTGTTTCATAACAAGGTAATTTCATCATACGTAGCGGTAACACAATGTGACGTTGTTTTGTAATGAATCGTCACCCTGGAGAGGTTTGAGTGCCACATTCAGAAATGTCCAGTGGTACTCAACTTGTCGAGTACATACCAGAGAAAATAGAAAGTTTTAGTGAGTGGGTAGATGGTAAATAGCATACTCACTAACATTTAGATTACTATAATTTTCATCAAAAAGTTAAAAAATGTATGAAAAGTACTACAAGTAAGTGAAAAAAGCATGAAAAATTGCATTTGTTCCAGTCTAGTTTGTCAGAGAATTTGAAACTGTTAATAATTTCAGTGCTTGTACTTAAGTAACCTAACAAAAAAGATAAAATTCATGAAAATTTTATGTATTTCAGTGTATAAAATGAAAAAAATATAAGTCTTTGGACAAATAAAAGTATGAAATACTACCAGTACTTTGGCAATCATCAAAGGGTATAAAACTTTTGTATACAAATACTTCTTTCGGTAGTCTAAAATGAGCTATAACCCTGCGTACGTCTATTTCCTTCGCATCTTCTGCATTCTCTAGGGTTAATTCTTAGATGATGTTCTGGCAAGAAGCGAGTAAGAATAAAAATATATTGATGACTAGTAAATACGAAGTCAACTATAAAGAAAAAAATATACACTCAATCTACCTTACTCAGGCGATTGGCAAATTTATGTAGATTTCATGAAGCCAATACAGTTGGGGAACATCTTAAACAATGAACAAACTGATTGAATACGAAGAAGCTAATGACGAAGTTCGTTTAGTCTACGATGACATTCGCGTGATTCGTAAGACTGACTACATTAACAATTTCTGGAAAGCCATAGCGAACCATCCTCCCACTCTACGGCGAACGTGGGAAACAGTCAAAGAAGTGATGACTAGCCCTGGCGAACTCGATCCTCTGATGCGCGAACTGATTTACATTGCTGTGAGTGTGACAAATGGTTGCGAGTACTGTATCGCCTCACACACAGCAGCAGCGCATGCAAAAGGGATGAGCGATGTCATGTTTGGCGAACTGATGGGAATTATTGCTACAGCCAATACAACCAATCGCCTTGCCAACGGTTACCAAATTCCAGTAGATGAGCAATTCAAGACGTAAGGACTTATCCTTACCTCATGCTGTTTCTATGATCAAATTTTGATCAGCAATTCCAACGAAATGATCAACTTTTAGTAAAAGGGAAAAGGTAAAAAGTCAAATGATTTCTTTTTTCTCTTTTCTTTTTTCCTTTTCCTTACTTTATACCTGATGCTTATTTAATATTAGCTCTAGCATCCCTAACTGCAGCAACGAAAAATAATCCTGTCAGTGGAATGCTTATTGCTAGAATGATTGCAGTTGTTTGAGTACCGAAGTCTGGTTGTCCAGAAGCGAGTTCAAACATTGAACCGACTGCGGCTATAGCTGTAATACAAGAACCAGCCAAGAATAAACCGCTTTTTGGAGTCATTATATTCACTATCTAACTACCTCATTTTATTGGTTTTACAGCCTGATGTGAAAACCCATGCTTAGAGAGCTCTTGCGTCAAAGCTAAAGAGTTTTCTACACGATCTACAAATACCACGCCGTTGAGGTGATCCATCTCGTGCTGAATGCAACGTCCAAGTAAATCTCCAGCTTTTAATGTTCGGGGATGCCCATGTTCGTCTTTGTAAGCAATTTCGACAACTTGCGGACGCTTGACATCCATGTAGACTCCTGGGATACTCAAACATCCTTCTTGCGCCACGCAGATCTCACGGCTGAACTGTTTGATAGTGGGGTTAATTAATACCAGTGGTGGGTTAGCTGGGTTATCCGGTTCGCAGTCGATGACAATCAGTTGTTTATGAACTCCCACTTGAGGTGCAGCCAAACCAATGCCATCCTTGCTGTACATAGTTTGCAGCATTTCACGTATCGTTTGACGAATTTCTTCGTCTACTTTAGATACGCGCTTTGCTCCTTGACGAAGAACGCGATCGCCTAAGTAATGAAGTTCTAATGGCGGTTTTTGTAACTTTTTCTTTTCAACAGCGATTTCTATGGGCATGGTCCTGTAACTCACGTGTGTGGGCTAGGTTTTAATATATTCTGAGTTCTTTAATCTTAACAATTCCAGTCCCGTAGCTAAATTGGGTAAAACCCATCATCACCGAATGCAATGCCTACACCTACCTAAACTTTCTCTTGTGTTTTTATCGGTGATGTAGGTAGCCTGTCAAAGCAACTGTGCAGGCTGAACGATCTGTTGAGAAACCCGGTAACTTTATCGAAACCGGGTTTGTGTACCCGGCGAAGTTCCTGTGGTGAAACACTAGTTTAAACGCCAGAAAAAAGTCAAACTTCCAGGCGGAGGTACACTCAAACCGGCGTGTGTGCTTCTTGAGGAGAGGGTTATTTCATACTACGGGCGATCGCCACCAATTCATCTCGACTGAGTTCGTTGGTAAAGGACTTACGCACCATCTGCTAGAAACTCGGTTTCTTCGTTCGTATTTGGTTGCGAAACAGACGATTTTTCGTATAAACCGGGTTTCTTTGCGTAAGTCCTGTTATAAAGGACTTTGTGATATTAATAAGTAGAATCTACATCTTCCTTTGTAATTAATGTATAATTACCATAAAATAACACATTTTGCTATACAAACTTGTGATGATAGATTGCTTTGGGATACATGGATGTCTATGTTCCATTTTCCTACACTGACTGTTGCAGACGAAGTCGGGCTATTTCCTTTTCTAGATGAAGCTCCAGCAACAGCTGAAGATGTAGCAAAAAAGTTGTCTTTAGGAGGACGTGCGACTGAGGCGCTTTTGGGAGTATTAGCATCACTAGGTTATCTCGTGCAGCACAACGGCAAATTTCACTTACCCGATTCATGTAAAAATTATTACTTACAAACAGTCCTTACTACTGGGGTGGTATATTGCATTTTATGCGAACGACTCCACTATCGCACTCAACATTGCTAGAAGCTCTACGCAAGGACAAATCAACTATCTACGAACAGAAAGATATCTGGGAAACTCACGAAGTAGAACTGGAACAAGCTAGAGTCTTTACCCGACATATGCACAGCCAGACAGTCTCTCCCGCATTAGGCGCTGCATTGCGAGGTAACTTTGAAGGTGTAAACCGTCTTCTCGATATTGGAGGTGGCTCTGGAGCCTTTTGTTTTGCCTTGGCTCAACGCTACCCACAAATACGTTGCACTATTTTGGAATTGCCAACAGTATGTCAGATTGCAGAAGAAGAATACATTGCTCAAGCTGGATTGCAAGACCAAGTAGACACATACGCTCTGGATTTTTTCAAAGACCCTTTTCCGAATGGTTACGATGCAATTTTATTTAGTAATATCTTTCATGATTGGGGTTGGCAAAAGTGTCTGTATTTGGCTCGACGCAGCTTTGAAGCATTACCATCAGGAGGTCACATTTACCTTCACGAAATATTACTATCGGATACGAAAGATAGCCCCGTGGTTGCTACTTCATTTTCAATGTGCATGATCTGGGTGACTGAAGGTAAGCAATTCACAGCAGGAGAACTTGAGCAAATTCTGACAGAATGTGGATTTGAAGATATATCAGTCACCCCAACCTATGGCTACTATTCACTTATAACCGCAAGAAAACCATGAGTTAGTTTTGGTGATTGATTAAAACAAGGAGGTGCTGAACTTGCAGTCTGCGCCTCAGTATCTTTGGAGAACACGTTGAGTTATTTTTTTACTTCAATATTCATTCCCGTAGTCATGATATGTAGATATTTCTCTGGCTATCTATCATGCTTTCGGGTATAAAAGATACTGTTGTTTTCTCAAAAACACTGAGGTATCAAATGCCGAGGTTGATCACTAAACTTGACTATCTGCTCAAAGAAACCTTCTTGGGTTTGCAACGTGGTGGATGGATGAACTGGGCAGCTGTCAGTACTGTGACTGTTTTACTATTCTTATTTGGTATAAGCCTGCAAACTTCTTGGCAATTAGAAAAACTGCTCAATCATTTTGGTAGCCAGTTGGAAGTCTCTGTCTATCTTAAGCCAGATACAAGGGCAGCAGTGATTTTGCCACAAGTCGCAACAATGCCACAAGTAGAAGATATTAAAACAATTACCAAAGAGCAAGCTTGGAAAAAATTAGTCCAAGAATTAGGGATTTCTGATATTGAAGGTGCAACTGAGCAACTTGGTCATAATCCTTTAGTAGATGAATTGAAAGTCAAAGCACGCAATTCTTCTGCTGTGCCAACTTTAGCAAAGCAACTGGCAAAGTTACAAGGAGTTGACGCTGTACAGTATGTGGATCAAGCTGTCAAAAAAATCGCCCAATTACATAAAGCTTTAAACTGGGTGTCACTGACGATTACAATTGTTTTTACCTTAACTGCAGTTAGTGTGACTTCAACAACCATTCGCCTCATTGTCATAGCCCGTCGTCGGGAAATTGAAGTTATGCAACTTGTGGGCGCAACTTCAGCATGGATTTATCTGCCATTTATCTTACAAGGAGTGACTTGTGGCTTTCTTGGCGGTGCGACTGCTTCGGGTTTCATCATCTGCACTCAACAGCTTCTTAACAAGTGGTTAGTCAATCAACCTGAGTTTCTTCGATTTCTGAGCAACGGTATGCAACTCAGTCTGTTACAAACTTTACTATTGCCTTTGATTCTCCTCTTTTTTGGAACAGTAGTCGGACTATTAGGGAGTCTTTTTGCTTTGTGGCGATTTGCAAAAAGCTAGGATTTATGAATGATGAATAATCACAAAATTTACTTTTTATAAGCTATAATATATCGTCCATAGCTCAAAACTCTAACTTATGCGATCGCAGTGGGAAGCTTTACTAAACAACCTGGGTGAATGGCAGAGTTCATTTACCCGTTTCTCGCCTCAAGGTGAAATTCTAGAAGATATTCCCAGTGTCGTTTCCTTGCAAGGGTTAAACAACAACCAAACTATCCGCCAAACTATCCGCTTGGCGGGAAATGAAAAAATTTTAGAATATTCGTCCTTAGGACGCGGTATTCTGTTGTTTGAGAATGGAGCGTTTTCTCAAGGTTCTATCCAACTTGGTCCATTTTCCGAATTTGGGGCAGAATTTGGTTTCATTTCCGAAAATCGCCGCTTACGCCTAGTTCAGTTGTTTGACAAAAACCTCCAGCTAAACCAATTTACCCTGATTCGAGAACATCTGGCTGGAACTCAACCAGTACAAAATCCACCTTTAAAAGTCGATGACCTTCTGGGAGAATGGCAGGGTGAAGCAGTGACAATATATCCAGATTGGCGTTCTACCCAAAGTTACTCCACCAAAATGCAACTACAACTTGATGGCGCTGGACGATTAACGCAAAGTTTAACCTTTGACCAACACACAATCACTTCAACAGCAATTGTAAAAGACTCTATCATCCACTTTAACCAAGATCCACAAAAGCAGATACAAGTTCTACTTCTCCCTGATGGTGCTTCTGCGACTTCTCCACTCAAACTGCAATTACGTCAACCATTTTTTCTTGAGGTTGGTTGGCTTATCCAACCGAATTTACGACAACGGATGATTCGCAACTACAGCGATAAAGGCGAATGGGTTAGCTTGACTTTAGTCACAGAACGTCGGTGAACTACCTACACCGACCTGAGTACA
>NZ_QMEA01000306.1 GCF_012912105.1 Brasilonema sp. UFV-L1 | reverse complement strand
TCCTATTTTCTAATGACCGTAAGCAATACCACTAAGTGCTTCGTAGCACACCCACACCACCTTGCGGGGTTCCTTGTTCAGGGAATTCGGGGTTAGTTCCTGCCTTTAAGCAGCGGAATATGCCGACTTTTAGACCCTTTGTGGCAATTAGATTCTCCATTATGGTGTTGTGATTTATCCTGTCGAAAGTGGGTAGCTAGCTAACGAGGTTTCCACTGATTTGGCTCCTTTTCTAACTAGCCCCCTCCGAACCGTGCTTACGAGTTTCCAGGTACACGGCTCTCCAGTACTTTTATTCCCGAGACTTGTCTCGATGTCGGTTTACCGGCGTGTATGACATCATGGCATTTCGGGCAAACCATGAGAGTTTTCCTTTTACGTGCGGACATAATTTGCATCCATTGAGGTTTTTCCTTCCTACCCTTAGTTTTGAGGTCTTTAAGGGCGCGAATATGGTGAACTTCAATGTCCCCTTTTGCCGTTTCATCAAACCCGGAAAAACTGCGGTGCCTCATTACAAGTAACGGGTTTA
>NZ_QMEA01000305.1 GCF_012912105.1 Brasilonema sp. UFV-L1 | reverse complement strand
CGGGGTTTCTACCCAAATTTTCGATGAATAGAGACACCTGAAATAGCGCCTTATGTCAATAATTGCTCTAAGAGCATGGTATCTAGAGAATTATGAGCCGATTCCCCAAGTGGAAAAGCGTCCGCCGGATATTCGCCTCAGTAAAAAAAGCTTGCTGAAATCAGCATTAAGAGCAGACTTCTTGGAAGAAAGTGAACAAGTCAAGAAATCGACGTGGTTTGGGCGCTATCTAGAAGGAGAAAATGTTGAATTTTACATTGAGGGTAGTGGTGGTTATTGCGTCGCTAATATTGACTTGATCACTCATGAAATGTATTTTACGAAGCAGGCTGTGTTAGCGCAGTTAGAACCTACAATTTTTTTATGCCATCAAACTGAGTATCCGGCTGCAAACCAGGCTTTACGACAAGGACTGCTTCAGAGTCTGGAAATTTTAAACTTGCGTACGCGCTTACCTCTGTCTTTAGCTTAAGCAGCAGAAGCCTCTCGCTCACCCGAAGGGGAGCGATGAGATGA
>NZ_QMEA01000304.1 GCF_012912105.1 Brasilonema sp. UFV-L1 | reverse complement strand
TCACTGTGTTGCCAACGAGTTATTAATGTTAGAGGGCTGGCTAAATTTTTAGGGGCGGCACGTTTCGGGTAAGAAGCTTCTTACCCGAAAGCTGCCGCTGACTTTGCGTCGGATGAAAGCCACGACGCAGGGTTTACCCTGCCGTGATGTTGTCTTTTTTGGGTTCTGGTAAAGAATCAATCCATTCATCAACAAGACTGCTAATGGTTCTATCCATCTGAGCAGATAATAAGACCAGCTTATGATACCTGCGGTCTGTTATTCTGCAATTTAATCTTTTAACTTTCATGTTGTCCCCCATTGTTTTCATATTAATGTTAACCTGTAAAAAGTTAAAAGTAGGACTTACGCATCATACATATGTACTATACGAAATCTAGGCTTTTAAGCCATACATAACACCCAACACAGTCAATATGCGACCAAATCAGGGTTGTGTTCAGCGCCGGAAACGTTAATTTGGCATAATGCATATTATGGTTAATTTGTGAGCGTGCGTAAGTCCTAGTGCAAGCTGGCAAAAATAACTGAC
>NZ_QMEA01000303.1 GCF_012912105.1 Brasilonema sp. UFV-L1 | reverse complement strand
AGTTTTTCGCGCTTTATTAGCCCAACCGTCGTTACTCCGGGAGGTGTAGTGGCAGTCGGATATCACAAAGCGTCATAATATCCCAGCCTCCTTGCCTTTTGGCTATGGGTGTAGTCAAGCCATATATCGCATGGTGCGATTTTCACCCATGTATGTAGGATGACGAAGCAGTCACGGTTTGCTATCGCTAACCCAAGTACATCTTTCCCTTGCCAACACTCGGTTACCGTGACTTCGGTTAGGTGATTAATCACCGTGTGGCTTTCGTGGTCTGCATTCCGATATTACCGTTACCAGTTTTATCGTGACCGGGGTCAGTGACCCTTTTACGTGGGAACCAAGTTACTGCTCTTTGGGGAGAGTCGGCTCTCCAATCCAATTCGGTATTTCTACCTCATACAACTTCACGTCGCGCCGCTGAATCCTACCCGAACTAAGAGATTTCCGTATCTCGTCATACCTACCTTGGGTTCGACCTTCCCAGGACTCTTAGCTCGTTTTTATTCGTTCCTCGGA
>NZ_QMEA01000302.1 GCF_012912105.1 Brasilonema sp. UFV-L1 | reverse complement strand
CTTGCCAATGGCTTCGGCAATCGCTCTTAAGGCATGGGCTTTGGGATTGGAATCCTGAATGTTGTTGGCAAGTTTCAACGCTTCAGCAAAATTTTCATCCTTAACAAAGGCGACAGCCGCTGCTGATTGAGACTGAGAACTCGCCCGGTGACTCACATTAGTCAAGTTCCAGCGAATGTGAGTCAATTGCCCCAAAGTTGTATAACTCAACCAACCCCAAAACCCCACCGCCAGCAATAAGGATACTCCCAATCCCCCCAAACTCAAGTAAATTCGCTGCTTACCACCTTGACGCAGTGCTACACTTGCTTGAATAAATTCTTGCTCCCCTTTGCTCAGTTCTTCTCGGCGTTGTTTCAGATTTTCTTCCGCTTCTTTTAACACTGCACCGCGCAACAATGCCCCTTCATCCCGTTGCATTTTTTGCCATTGAAGCATTGCGAACCGCAGCCTTTCTTGCCAAGCGCGAAAGCTACGATCTGCTTTCATCCATTTTCCCAGTTCTTCCCAATTACGAATCAACGCTTCATGAACAACTTCCACTGTTTCTTGGTTAGCTGCATTTTGACTGGTGACGACTAATCGATCATCCGCCAATTGACTAGAAAGCCAGATAATGGAATAAATTAGTTTATAGTGGAACAAA
>NZ_QMEA01000301.1 GCF_012912105.1 Brasilonema sp. UFV-L1 | reverse complement strand
GTGTCGGCAAGTGTCCCGTCACAATCGAAAATCGCGGCGGTCGGGACAAAATCGAGCGGCATTGGGACAAGGTGACTTTGCACGGCGTAAACGGCGGTACTCATACCTCCATCGTAGCCGAATCCGGCCTCGAAATGCAACCCGGAAAACCCCCGACCCTTTTGTTACGGCAACAGAAACATGAGCCTTTCCTTTGCGTTACCATTTGCCCACCATGCCACGATTGGGCTATACTGTCGGACAAGGGCAGCGTCGCCGCTTAATCACAAAGGAACGCAATCATGCCCGATACCGCCCTACCCAACACCCAACACCCAACACCCAACACCCCTTCTTCTGTCTCTTACAATTCACGCGCGTTTACCGTCAACGGGCAGCCGGAAATCTTCCTGTCCGCCGGTATTCACTACTTCCGCGTCCCCGCCGCGCTCTGGCCTGACCGCATCGCCCGCGCCAAACGCGGGGGGATGAACACTATAGAAACTTACGTCGCGTGGAACTTCCATGAACCTGCCCCCGGACACTTTGGGTTCACGGGTGATAAAGACTTTGAAGCGTTCCTCGCTGAGTGCGAACGGCAGGGAATGTATGTGATTGTGCGCCCCGGCCCCTATATCTGCGCCGAATGGGACTATGGTGGCTTTCCCGCATGGCTGCAAACATTGCCCGATGTTGCGTTTCGGACGATGAACCCCGCCTATCTGGAAGCGGTTGACCGTTGGTTCGACGCACTCATCCCCATCGTTGAGCGGCATCAATG
>NZ_QMEA01000300.1 GCF_012912105.1 Brasilonema sp. UFV-L1 | reverse complement strand
ATGTACAAAACATGTGATTCCCCCCCCACACCCCACACCCCACACCCAGGAGCGAAGCGACGATAATGTGGTGAGGTCGAAATAAGCCTCACACACCGTTGAAAAGCTTAACGACATTATTTTGTTGTTAAAGCGACATTTAATTCGTTAATCGACATCTTGAAGACTTGTACGCAAACCAACTGCAATTTTGCTGTGCTTTTCAATTTGTCCCATCACTTGTTTCGCCCGTGCAATCACAACCTTTGGTAAACCCGCCAACCTTCCCGCTTCAATCCCGTAAGACTTATCAGCACCTCCTGGTTGAACTTGGTGCAAAAAGATAATTTGGTCAGGTAACTCCTTCACCGTCACCTGATAATTAGCAACATTTGGCAACAGCGATGCCAATTCATTTAACTCATGATAATGTGTTGCAAAAATCGTCCGCGCCCGAATCTCCGTTGCTATATACTCAGCCACCGCCCAAGCAATAGAAAGACCATCAAACGTCGCGGTTCCCCTGCCAATTTCATCCAACAACACGAGTGACCTCGACGTTGCATGATTGAGAATATTCGCCGTCTCATTCATCTCTACCATAAAAGTCGATTGACCCGTCGCCAAGTCATCTACTGCACCCACACGAGTAAAAATGCGATCGCACACTCCCAACCTAGCAGATCGAGCAGGGACAAAACTACCGATTTGCGCCATCAACTGAATTAACCCCACCTGACGCAAATAACAACTCTTACCACTCGCATTTGGACCAGTGAGGATGATGAGGTCGGGATGGGGGGCTAGGGGTCCCCAGGGACTGGGG
>NZ_QMEA01000002.1:148218-167861 GCF_012912105.1 Brasilonema sp. UFV-L1 | reverse complement strand
TTTGAGGTCAATGCTCAATTTACAACACTTTGAAGCTTAACTGAACCGTATTGGCATATAGAGGGTTCTCAGGAGCATATAAACGAAACCAGAGAAATCTTGGAAAAAACAAAAAAGTGCCTAGAGAAAATCAAGCCGCACTCAGACACTCAATCAGACAGCCAAGATTAGGAAATGTCTTGCAGCCACCAAGAACGCAAATGGGCGATCGCCTCTTCCTTGTGTTTCGCTTCAACTTCTATCCAAGGCGCTTCTCGGTAAACACTGGGCATAGCGTTAATAAAGTCACTATGCTTCCTATCCTGAAAAGCTTCTTCACCGTTGGAAATATGCACTAACTGCCACTCTGGTTGAGTCCAAGTTTCCCGTGCGGCATGAAACATTTGAGCAACACTTGGATCGTCATAACTATCTAAACTTTCATGGCAAATATGGTGATGCGCATCAAAGACCAATGGTATCCCAGTTTGTTGACAAACTTCTAAAATTTCACTGGCACTGTAAGCGTATTCGTCATTTTCCAAAGTCAAGCGGCTTTTGATATTTTCTGGTAATTCAGAAATAACACGCACCAGTTGATCTGCGCGTTGAGATTTGCCACCATGAATGTTCATTAATGACCAACAAGAACGTGGTAAACCGAGTAAATCTAGCGTGCGAGCGTGTCTGTTTAATATTTTAACACTTGATGCCAGCACTTGCGGTGAATCAGAACTGAGCACAACATATTGATCTGGGTGCAATACCATTCGGATGCCTAATCTTGAAGCCCTTTGTCCGATTTTGGCTAAATCTGCGCTCATCTTTTCTAAAACAGTTGCGCCGACTTCATCCTCCCAGTCACTCATCGGAAATAAAGCAGAGGACATTCGATAAAGCCGTATTGAGTTCCGCACACAGAAAGTTAACGCCAAATCCAAGCGCTGTAAGTTCTCGCGATAAATGACTTTCAGGGCGGTTTCACGTTGCTCTTCTGGGAGTGCTAAGTAGCGCGTACGCGTTATTGTCCGGAAGCGCACCTCTTTGGAAAATGTAATGCAAACTAATCCCAACTGCGGTGAAGCAGTTTTTTGCAACTGCTGTGCATGAGGTGAACTGTTAATGACAACCCCTGATAGGGATTCAGACTCCCGAACTGCTGACATATGACATATCGCTACACAACACTTCTTTGATTTAACCGAATTCGCCAAGGATTCCCCATCCCTCCACAGAGTGGGGAATCCTTGGCGGTTCATATCAAGGCACCCTCCAAGCACAGTTTAAAAGATTTATAATAAAAATTAAACAATTCTTAAATTAAATGTGACAAGCGTCACAAATTACCTTCAGTTTAGTATCTAGAATAACTTGACAAAAAAATCCTCAGACTAAATAGTCCAAAAGAACAACACTAGAACTTGCGTATGTATAACTTGGTAGATATGTCAAGTCTATTATTTCTTTTTTAATATAAATACATGAAAGAAATTTAAAGTTTACCGAACCAGAGTCACAACAGCTTTCATGTCAGGGAATAATACATGTATTATTTCGTACTAAATCCTGGCAGAAACCCAGTACAAATGGCTGGTGCATCCTCTAAGGGTCAGATTTTTCACCAACGGAGAAAATCATGAATAATCGGCAACCATCAGACTGTAACCAATTTGTAGGAAATCTCAAAAATGGAATTTGGGTATTTGGTATCTCGTCGTGGGTATTTGGTATAACTGATCGCAGTATTGCTTCATTTTCTGATGGCTATCTGTCTGCTTCGGATATAACGCAACTGTTCACCGCTGCAACCTTTTTTGTGGCTTGGCTGTTTCTCAAGCCTACATCTAGGGTATAGTTTCATTTTTCATAGTTGATGTTGTATGGAATGTAAATGTAGCAGCGACAAAATCCAAAAGTAAGTATTCATCATGACAAATTTGTCGAGGTCATTGATAAAGTAAACATTAAATTAAACTAGGGGAGGCAAATGCCCTCAGTGTATGTTCTTCTCCACCGAACTTCAGAGCAGCGGTTTCCACCGTTCTGAAGTTATTGCTTGATTCTCGTAAACAGAAAAAACTTTTGGATTTTCCGTAAAGATTTACCTCACTGCTGTATTTAGTGAGAGTCATTGAAGAATTTTTGAATCATTCATTATGAATGAAGAAATGAGATTTTCTAGATGCGCAATGAGAAATCCTAATTTTAGTCAAGTAGGATAACTTTTCATAAGAGTCATTCTGAGATAGGGAAATCTAAAATTATTCACTATTCAGGATTCTTCAATATATCCTGCTAAGATGTTGCAGAAATTCAACTTCAATAGATTTAATCAAGGTCAAATGAAACATCAAAAATTATCTCCGGGACTGCTATTAGCATTTGAAGATTATGAACGAGAGGGACAAGAAGCTTTAGTTCCACAGATCAGAATGCTGAGTATAGTTCCCCCCAAAAACAATCTCAAGCCAACCCGTAGCATAGTTTTTATCTACTGTGATGAAAATGCGGACCTGAGTCACCTATCACAATATGGTATTGAAGTCAACCAAAATAAAGGACATGTCCGGACTGCCTTCTTACCGATACACAGTTTAGATGCCTTATCTGATGATCCTACCATTGAGCGCATCAAGCCATCGCGTAAACTTCAACTGCGGATGGACGTTTCCAAAGCTGCAGTACACATACCAGAGTTTACAAGAAAAAATGGTGGTCTTACTGGTAAGGGAGTGATTATCGGTATTATCGACAGCGGCATTGATCCGAAGCACCCTGCCTTTGCAGGACGAATTTTACGCATTTGGGACCAAACACTGTCTGGTCCTGGAGTGACAGAGGGTAAATATGGAGCAGAATTAGCTGACTCGCTTCTGACAGTTTCCCAAGATACGAACGGTCATGGGACTCACGTGGCTGGAATTGCTGCTGGTGTTGATGCAACTTATTGTGGTGTTGCACCAGAGGCAGAATTAATTATTGTTAAGAGCGACTTGGATGAAGGTCATATTGCTGATGCTGTCCGTTACATCTTCCGAGTGGCGCGAGAATTGAAACGTCCAGTTGTGGTTAATATGAGCTTGGGTGGACACTTTGACCCTCACGACGGAAGCGACTCGCTGTCAAAAATCATTGACTCTGAAACTGGTCCTGGACGTATAGTTTGCTGTGCTGCAGGTAACGAGGGCAACGATAACATTCACGCTCAAGCAATTGTTCCTGCTGGTAAAACTCATACCATGCGTTTCAACGTACCATTGAATCAAACGAGCTTAGCATGCTTAAACGCTTGGTACTCTAGTGCAGGTCAATTAGAAGTGTCCTTGCGTAGTCCCAACGGTTTTGTCACCCCCTTTCAACGAGTTATTACTGATGGCAATTATATAAAAGAACATACCTTACAAGATGCGCGGTTGCAAATCGCAACACCAGGACGCGATCCAGGCAACGGCGACTATAATGTTTTGATACAAATTCGTGGTCAAGGAAAGAAGAGTTATAGTGCGCCTGTACCTGGTGGAATTTGGCAATTGCGATTCAAAAACACTTCATCCAAAAATGTGCGGCTGGATGTTTGGACACCAGATGGCTCTGTGGTATTTACAGGTAAGAGTGTAGCTGACTCTGTGAAAATTGGTTCACCTGGATGTGCGAGCAGTGCAATTACAGTTGCTGCTTATACAACCAGAGAGAAGTACGCTGATATAGACAGCAAAACGCAAGAGTTTGGTTTTCCCTTGAATACAGTTTCTGATTTTAGCAGCGAAGGACCTCTGAGGAATGATGCTAAAAAACCGGATGTCACAGCACCAGGAGCAATGATTGTTTCCGCTCTTTCCTCCAGTGCTAATTTTGATCGCTCAATGCTCATTAATTCCAAGTTCGTGGCGTTGGCTGGTACAAGTATGGCTGCACCGTTTGTCACTGGCTTGGTTGCACTGCTATTGCAGCGTAACCCCAAACTCGATCCGGCTGCTCTTAAAGAACTGCTGCGTAAAAACAGTTCCATACCAGGAAAACCAGCGGGAACTTTTGATAACAAATGGGGTTACGGGCTGATTGATGCGCTGAATCTATAGTTGGACGATAAGTTGGACGTCAAAAAATAAACGCATTAAATCTCTATAACGATAGGTAATGACAACCTAATAATTTGATAAGTTGATAGTTGATAATAGGGTAAGCAATTTTGCTTGCCCTTGTTGACTTACTGGAAGGTATTTTATGAATTATCAAAAGCTAGATACCGCCCTTGCAGTAGCGCTCAATGATGTTAGTAACTCACAAGAGCCGATCTTAAAAGTGTTTATTCATACAAACATCAATGTTAGATATACTGATAAAAGTGCTATGTTAGAAAATTTAGGCGTTGCAGATGTGACTCCTGAAAAGGATGTTTTCACCGCAACCCTATCACCAAATGCAATTTCTCAGTTGTCGGATCAGCCTTGGGTGCAGTATATTAAGCTGTCTCAAAATTTGCATTTGGTAAATCAAAAAATGAAAAGTGGTATCAAATTCTTTAAATCGTATTAAAGAAAAAGCCCGTGCAAGCGGCGAAGAGCTTCAGGCGAAAGTTGTGAAGACTCTTTCGCCGTGAGCGTAAAATCAATGTGGGATTAAAATTTGAATATTAAGTTGACACCAATAGGTAATTCCCCTTTTTCAGAGGACCAGATGAGAGTCACTTTTATCTGAATTGTATAATCCCCAATTCCTCCGACAAACTACGACAGATAAAGATGCCTTTATTTTTACGCCGCAGCAAAACGGATTTTGAGATAATCTTCCTCCATTTTTGCCCCAGCAGGTTGCAGTGCTGCTAAAGCTTGCGGTAATACTAAATTTCGGCGGTGATTACCAATGGTAATGTTTAATTCGTCTCCACTTTTACTTAATTGAACCTGATTCTTAGGAATGCCTGGTAAATACAATTCCAAGCTATACTGATTATTTTCTAGAAGAACTCTAATTGTCGTTTCTTTGTAATAAACCTGAGTTGGATCTTCATCTTTGTAGAGTGTTTCCTTCAGGCGTTCTAAGGCATCCAAGCCACACATTTCTTCAGAGAAAAGCGGAACTTCCTTGATAGGTAATGGATGAAAGTTTTCATGAATTTCCTGGCGATACTGCTGTTGATTCTCTTTCCAACGCTGGAAAAAAGGATCTTGCACTGATTCAGGAATAATACGATTTGCGACAACTAAATCTGTTGCAACGTTATATAAACTCAAATAAGCATGCGCGCGAAGAGATTCTTTAATCACCATTTTTTCAGGATTGGTGACAAGACGCACAGAGGTTTGAGTGTTATCTGTTAAGACTTTTTCCAGAGCTTCTATTTGTTGATAGAATTCATAAGGTGCGTCCATGACCTCTTTGTCTGGTAAAGAGAAACCAGCAATGGGTTTAAAAATAGGTTCTACCAGCGGTCTGAGTGCTACAGAAATGTTTTGAAAAGGTTTGTAAAAACGGCGCATATACCAGCCACCAACTTCTGGTAAACTTAAAAGGCGCAGTGCTGTGCCAGTAGGGGCTGAGTCAATAATCAAAACCTCAAACTCACCTTCATCGTAATGGCGTTTCATTCTGACCAAGCTGAAAATCTCATCCATGCCTGGTAAGATAGCCAATTCTTCCGCCTGCACTCCCTCTAAACCGCGCGCTTGTAAAACTTGAGTAATATAGCGCTTCACAGAACCCCAGTTTCCCTCTAGTTCTAGTAGTGCATCCAGTTCCGCACCCCACAAATTGGGGCGAATTTGTTTCGGTGCGTGTCCCAGTTCTAGGTCAAAACTGTCTGCCAGAGAGTGAGCAGGATCTGTACTCAAAACAAGTGTACGATAACCCAGTTCTGCACAACGGAGTCCAGTTGCAGCGGCTACGGAAGTTTTTCCTACACCACCTTTACCTGTCATTAAAATTACACGCATGGATAGTTTTTTCCTAGATGAGAAGCATTTACATTTATTTACATTATGAACTCTTTAAGGGAAAGAAATGCTGTTTGAGTACATCTAAGCGCGAACAATGCCAATAATCTATGTGAGACACAATCAATTCTTGAGTGTTAAGGCGTAATTCACTCCAGCCTGGGATGGAAATACGTGGTTTCCAAGGAACGGGAGTATTCCAGCTAAGTGTCCACTCAGTTTTGATTGTGTCTCCTGCACGACTCATGCTGTGCAAGTCCATTTTGGTATTTAAAAACCAAGTCTCGATGAATTTAATCATCAACTTGTAGCGTTCGACACCACGAAATTTGTTAAGTGGGTCTTGAAAATAAACGTCTTGAGCGTAGATGCTATATGTCTGATTCTTTGGAAATCTTTGATAGTCTTGTTTTAAAATTTCAATGATATCCATAATGAAATTATCTAAATAAATAATTCAACAGACAAAGTGAAAAAACCTTACTAGTGATATCTTAGAGCGTGTTTATAAAAAAAGATAAAATTCTTGTAGGGTGTGTTATGACGCATAAGTACACATCACGTGAAAGAAAAATCTGAATGCGTCGTCACGCACCAATCGATTGGTGCGTGAAGGCTAATTGTTGCTCATCAACACATGAAGTCATTTGCACCAGTGTATTTGCCAATTCATGCTTCCTTCCCACAGGTGCAAGATGTCAGTTTAGGTTACCACGATTTGCACGGTTGGGCAAACCCAGCCTACGGCGACCTACGGTCCACTTCGTTAACGCTACGAAGAGCGACAAGGATGGACAACCCTTGTATTTTTGCGGCTGACGCATTGTCCCCTAAAATTTTGCCAGCCGACGCATTGTCCCCTAGAAAATGGGAATTCCCCCAGAACCTTTTAAAGATGTGCGTTTTTGTGCTGCACCTAGGAGAACCAGTCACGATGTAGACCCGCATTTAGACCAACGCGCTGATAATATTTCAGTTTACTTGTGGAGTATTAGAGAATTATGCCGCGATCGCCTCCTGGGTTCCAATCAGTTGCGATCGCCGAAATTAATTTGAAAGACAACTGTAAGACAACTGAAGCAAAAGGGATATGCCTGGAAAATAACGAGTAAGGCGATCCAGCAAAAGGGGATAATGTTGCAGGTGGTTTTGGATTCTACGAGATGATTGATAATCTTAAAAGTGAACTAGGTGTTCCTGATTTGGTAATTAATATCAAATCGGCTGATATTGAGGCTCTAACGAAGCAACAGACAAAGTTGAGTTTCTTGGAGGCACTCAGGAGTGCTATCGAGAGTTTTATCTCGGACGGCAGTAAGAGTGAGAGTCCTCTTTGGATAGTGCAAGAATTACCAAAAGAATATGGTTTACCCGATAATGTAGATGCTCCAACGGCTAGTGAAAAAGTGCGGGAATTGCTCAAGAGCGTGCGAACTCACCTTGAAGACTGAACCAGAAGATTCGTCTGATGAATGGGCAGGCCAAGTGATGTATGACGAAACAGGTGAAAAGTTTGGTACGAGCAATTATTGGATTTTTGAGTTATCCAATTCTCCGTTTACCGATATCAACGTAGCCGTAGTTGACAAAGCAGGAATCAAGCCAACCCTTAACTGGGGCTTCAGTTAAGCGCATACCTTGAAAAAGCCGTCAAGCGAAGGACGGGCTTTAAACCCAATTTTTGGCTATTTGCATTTATACAAAGTTGTCAAAGATAGTATCTTTACAAACCGTTAAATATTACATAACCAATCAAAGCCTGCGGATCCTTGGACCACTTGCGGATTCTGCACGAGCCAAAGGCAACGCCTTGATAAAACCGCCTCCTTTGGTTAGCTCGCTCGTTGTGAACGTTAAGCGTTTGCGTAGCGCGCCCTATGCCTGCGGCACGGCTCTTGCCTATCGGCGCTAGCTCTGCCGTAGGCAATCGCCCCCTTCTTTGGCAAAAGTCAGTTACTAATTTGATGCCTGGAAGAGTTGCTCAGTCTTGGTCCATAGAACGTTGGCAACAATTGTTACAGGAAGTTGAAATGAAACTTCATGAAATGACTGGCGGGAAATGGTACGCCGAGTTGCACGCAGCATTAGAACAAGAAAAGCAGGCGCTACAGCAACAACTGCAACAAATTACCGAGTCATATCAAGCAGCAGATAAAAAGCTTATCCAATATGAAACTGAAAACAAAGAAGCTAGTAATAATGTAGAGGCGGCGCGTATTCAAAAAGAACAGTTACAAACAACCTGGGATGCTGCACTCAAAGGCGCAGGTTTTACTGAAGAAAGTTTTATAAAAGCATCAGCAGAGTCTCCACAGCAAACAAATTGGCAAGAAGAAATTACAAATTACAATAATGCCAAAGTAAAGTTAGAAACTCAAGTTGAGGAAGTGAAGTTGCAAGTAGGCAATTCCACAACCAATGAATCAACTATCAACTCTTGGCGTGATGCGAAAAATACAGCTTCCCAACAATTCCAACAAGCACAAGACCAACGTGCTAATTTAAAAGCTTGGGTTCATGAGACGGAATCTAAGCAAAAACAAGCTGAGAAACTAGAGTCAGATTTATCCAAAGTCAAAGAACAAGCGCGAACTTATTCTACCCTGACCCGGAACCTCAAGTCTGATGAATTTCAAGCGTACATCCTAGAACATCTGGAAGCAGATTTAGTCACTCGTGCTACCAATACATTGCAAGAATTGACTGATTCTCGATACGCACTCAAAGTTCAAGATGGTGATTACTGGGTTGAAGATAATTGGAATGGCGGTGAGTCAAGGCGTGTAGAAACCCTTTCTGGTGGTGAAACATTTGCTACTTCCTTATCAATGGCATTAGCATTGTCAGAAAAACTTTCGATGGGTGCAGAATTAGGCAGTTTGTTTTTAGATGAAGGATTTGGAACTCTGGATGCAGATACCCTAGAAAGCGTTACTCAAATTCTGGAATCCTTACGACAACAAGACAAATTGATAGGAATCATTACTCATGTTAAAGCATTAGGAGAGCGATTGCCAACACAAGTTAAGGTTCGCAAGTCTCCAGAGGGTTCCAAAATAGAAGTTGAGGCGTTTTAAAATTTATTTCTAAGTGTCAATGTTGATGAAATGAAGTCTCTAAAATTATTAGAGAGAATTTGAATCCATTTCATTCCATAAGCGCTCTAACTGATACCGCCATGCGGCTAAAACTTCTTCTCTTGCTTGTGAACTTTGATCTAGTTCACCCATCAATCCTTCTGCATAAAAGCGTTCTAAACTTTGCATCGTGGCTTCCAAAGACTGATTTTGCTGTTTAGCCACAATCACAATCTGCCGAATGCGTCTTTCAATCAGCCGGTTAAAGACATTATCTAAACCATTTTCATACAAAGAAATAAGCTGGGCGATCGCCTCTGCAAAATCTTCTGACGTTAAACTCTTGCAGTTGTGCTGAAAGATTCCCCATAAAACTTCTTGCTGCAAAGCATAACGTACTTGTTGAGTTTCATCAAAATTTGCCTCTAAAAACTGTTCTAGAAAAGGTTGAGCTTCAGATACTGGCATGATAGGTAATAAAATGCGTAACCAGCTTTCATCATCCGACAGCAAAACCAGCAGCCGAAAATTGGGAGTTTCTATTTGCCAGGAACCAGGTGCAATAGCATTGACAGAGGCTGCACTAAATAATTCTTTGAGCGTATCCGCAATTTCAGAAGGTGTCATAGCCTTTTTTTTAGCTTCTGTTAATATCCTACCTTTTTCAGATTAATTCTTCAAAGGTTTCTTATATATTAAAAATACTGAACCAATTGGTCCTGGATTTTCCACATACATTTTATTATCGTAGTACAGTCCTGGAGACATTCCTCCATCAAATAACATTCCTTCTTGAATCTTGCCTAAACAGTTCTTGTGAGCAATTCCTTCAAGAACATCATCAAACATATCTGGTAAAAGCTCTTGATTCAGTTGAGAGACTTGAATCTCGGAATTTGCCTTCATATCATTAACGAGTAAAATGACATAACCTTTATCAGTTATAGCTACCATCGAGCGATTGATTGCTTGTTTGCAGGCAAGTTCTCCTAAATCTTGACAAATATCTTTAAACTTGCCATTACGATAAAATCTGCCATTTCCTCCTACTAAATTATAGTTCAAAATATTATCCTTTCTTCTTCCTACTTGAAGAGTTGCTTGACGTTGCTTTGCTTTAGCTGCTGAAATACCAAAAGAAGAACGTTTATTTTTAAAATCTCCTGAATATTCTATTCCTCTAGAAATATTTAACCCTTGAGGTTTATTATTTGTATCTATGTAATCCGCATTAATGGCTGCAATTGGTAGTTGTCCGTTTAATTTTGCATTTTCATTACTCACAAGTTCATAAAAGAATTTTGGTACATACTCTTGACGAACTTTACCTTGATTATCTTTTGCATAAAGCTTATGAGACAAACCCACATTGACTTTGAAGTCTAATGCTTCTGATTTTGGGTTAAAAATAATGACATGGTTAATACCTTTTGCATCTTTATCGCCTTGGTTATTGGTTTTGAAGAAAGCAAGACTGAATTTAGAATTTTCTCTTGGACAAGTTTGGGAGGCTTCGCTTGATTCATTGAATTCAAGATATTCACAACCTGCTAAAAAATAGAACGCAATTGTAGATAGAAACAAGAAAATTATTTTTTGGATATGTAAAAAATAAGGCTTAGGCATCATAAGTAAACAATATGATTTGATACAAAAATTTAAAATATCACATAATTTTTATTTTATGGGCAATAATTTTGTAAGTGACCGAGCAGTTTATTAAGTATCGTGGCGATGTATAATATCGGCTTATGGTAGCTCAATGATAAAAGAAGCGATCACTTGTACAAGAAAAAGGAATCGCACTGCTAGTCTATGGACGGGAGAATCTGGACTAGGCTAAGCTAATATACTATATCTACTTAAGATATAGGTTAAAATCTTTGCTTAAATAAAAAATCTTGTGATCTACTGCATCAACCCCTGGTGTCAACAGCGCCAAAATCCTAATCACGTGGAGCGTTGTCAAGCCTGTGGGAATAGCTTGTTTATAAATGAGCGGTATTGGATAGTTAGACCCCTACGCGAACTGCATCAACAAGACAATAGCGAAGTTTTTGAGGTAGATGATCGAGGAACATCAAAAGTCCTGAAGGTTCTGAAACAAGATGGTCCTAAGTGGGTTGAAATGTTGAGGCGAGAAGCAACCGTCTTGAGTGCTCTCAAACACCCAGGAATTCCCAGAATTGAACCTGATGGATATTTTACCATAACCTTGTCCCTCGGCTACGGTTCTAAGATCTTACACTGCCTAGTGATTGAGAAAATTGAGGGGCAGAACTTATGGCAATGGTTACAGCAGAATAAACCAATTTCTCAAAAGCAAGCTCTAGTCTGGTTGCAACAACTTGTAGAGATTTTAGCTCTAGTGCATGAAAACAACCTTTACCATCGGGATATCAAGCCATCTAACATCATGCTCAAACCTGATGGTCAACTTGTGTTAATTGACTTTGGAGCTGTTAAGTATGCCACAAAAACTTACTTAATTAGTATAGATAAGGGTTTTGAAGGTACTAAAGTAGTTTCATCTGGTTATACGCCCCCAGAACAAATCCAAGGCAAAGCTGTCAAGCAATCAGATTTTTTTGCACTAGGGCGAACATTTGTCAACTTACTAACGGGCTACCCTCCAAGTGTACTTTCTGAGGACTCGACAACAGGTCAATTGATTTGGCGAGACAGCGCCCCTCAAGTCTCGAAGCCATTGGCAGATTTCATTGATTCACTGATGGCTTTATCTCCAAATCACAGACCTGAAAATACGCGGGTTATTTTGCAAAGACTAGAAAAAATTAGTCGCCAAACTGATGAATTGATGCAAGCTATAGAGTTGTCAATTCATTCAAGCTTGTCACAACTTCCTCAACCGCTAAAATTTTTTGCTGAACAAATTCTCAAAAATAAACTTCAGCGGTTGGCGAAGCAAAGCAGAATTCCTAAAATAGCTCTTTACGGACGTTCTGGTGCGGGCAAATCATCTCTAATTAATGCCATTTTGGGACGGTGTGTTACTAAGATTGGTCTAGCCAAAGCGACAACACAAATCACTGAAATATACGACTATGAGAGGAACGGGTGGAAATTAAGATTCGTAGACTCACGTGGAGTCGGTGACTCACGAGATCATGCAGCCTTTCAACAAGCTATTAACGACATCGTTCAAAATAAAGTAGATATCCTGTTATTCGTTATTCCAGCTGATGAGCGAGCATATGTGACTAGTGATATTGATTTTCTCACTGAGCTGAAATCAGCGCATAAGCGAAGACATGGAGTTGAACTACCAGTCATTTTAGTTTTAAACAAAATTGATCGAATTCAACCCACCTCGGAGTGGAATCCGCCTTATAATCTTTTTGACTCCCAGACTCCTGACGCCAAATTAAAAACAGCAAGACTTCAAGCAAAGGAAACAAACATTCGTGATTGCGTGATGGCGAGAATCACTGAGTACAAAACTCTGAGTTCAATTTATGTTTATGTTTGTACTTTATGGGATGAATACGACGATAAACGATACAACATAGAAGAACTTGCTCTACGAATATATAAATGCATTCCTGACGAAGCCGGTAAACAGGGCTTTGGAGGAGCAACCGCCGCTATTACACTCAAGAAAGCTGTCGCTAGGGACTATACATTTGTCGCAGCATGTTTGGCATTTCTTACTGGCTGGTTTCCTTTTGGTGATCCAAAGGGAGTGTTGTCCATACAAAGTCGCTTGGTCAGTATGATAGCCCAAATTGCTACTAACGCAGACCAGAGCAATGAAGCCGAAAAATTATTGAGACAATTGGGCGTTAAACAAGCTGATAGGAAATCACCTCTGTCTACGACATTTGCAATTGGTGAGGCGGCGATTCGTTATTTTATCGAGCAAGACAGTACTATGGAACAAGCGCAGCAAGCTTTTGTCCAAGAAAAAGAGCGACGAGAACCAGAATTTCAAGAAGCATTGAAGGGAGGAACGAACAAAATAGTGAGCAAACTGCGAGAGATAGATCAAGAATTGTATGAGCACTACGGCTTACCGCGTATGTATGAGGATGATAAGGATGATGTATGAAACTCTCTCTACCTTCGTCAGCATTCGCAGTGCGTTTTGGATCGGTCTGATTGCTGGAATTCTTGTGTTCTTCTGGGTACTTTTTGTAGATGCAAAGTTAAAAATTGATGACCCTGTAGGTGCTATCTCAGTTCACTTTGTCAAGGTATTTGGGGAACACTGGCTCTGGGCTTATTCAGCGTTGGTATACAAGATAAACTGCGTAATCATCCTGTGCTATTTGCGCCTGGTCCAAAACCGGAATTATTCTGTGGTGGGGGTTTGAGAAGAAACAGGTGTAATAAATCTTCACTGGTTACTCAGGTATCTTATTTCCTCTATACATGAGAGCACGTGAAATTTTACCATCTTTATTAGTCATTTCTGAATTAGTCATTTCTGATATAGATTCCTGCAATTTTGTCTGCTTCGAGTCTGTTGTGTCAGAGTCTTCTTCTTTGAGGACAGCCTTCAATTTGTCCACAGTGCGATTGATATCTACAAGTAGCATCCCTTCTGGAACCTTACTGGCTATGACGAGTAAGAAAACATCAGGGCTACAGGTGGTTAAAATAACATAACCGTCTGTACCTTTAACCTCAATCTGCTCAACTCCCTCCCATTGCGCTTCCTTACGGGTGCGGTTAGCCAAATAAATCATTGTTCCCGCCATGATCAATGCGGAATTATCATCTATTCCAATTGTTGTGATCGGCTTACCACCAGAATTCACGAGCGCTATACCCTGAAAACCTATCATGTTACTAGCAAATTTTTTTAAAATTACCCCGATCTCGTCTATATTCATAGCTCACCATATGTCTTATTTTGCTAAAGAACATCGTTATTTGATGATAACCTAGCAAATTCTCGGAGATTGATTGTTACTACTTCAGGAAATAGAGGCACTCTGGTGCGATCTGCTTTGCAGCGCAGCAGCGTTAGCGCAGGCCCCCTAAGGGGCTAGCTATCCTTTGCAAGGACTCACTTCCATTTCACTCAATATCTTGCCACTTACAAGCATCCACGAATCAGCATAAATGTCTTCTTATACTTGGTTGTGACAATCACCACCATTTATCTGCCTCTATCAACACAACTTGCTTTGTACCTGTTACTAATAATCAGTTAACGTTCATTTGAAATTATTGCATCTACTGAGGTAACTCACTACATTTCGGTAACAAAACGATTTGATCGGGCAAGACGTATTAAGCATCGGGCTTTTAGCCATTTAGACACCTGACGAGCTACAAAAATTTCAGTTTGTGCGTAACTTGCCCCTTGTGCTGAGTTATATCAATTAGAAAGTTTAAAGCACAAGGAGGTGATTTAAGGTGAAATGTAGTGTATTTAAAATAAGCATATTACATGTGTGATTTTTTTAAGGACACTTGCATGTCAAGAATTGTCCGTAGACTTACAGTGGTTAGGCAGTGCTCTTGGGAGGGATATCTTACTGTAGTACTGGCTTTTGTGTAGACGAGCATCCGTTCGGTTACAAAACAATACTAAATTGCAGTCAGGCTATTTCTCATGCTGTGGAGCGTCGTTCACAATTGGTTGTCTTTTTTACTTGATCAAAGCTGTATTCAGACAACCAAGAGTGAAGATTAGCTGTCGTGTTTTACACTTTGTATTCGTGATATTCGTTAATCGCTAATTGTATCAAACATAGTTAGTAATTACCAATGAGCAATCAGTAAAACAAATCACTTTATGGATGAAATTGACAAGCAACTGCTAGAACTAGTTCGAGTCGTTCAGCAGAATTCACTAAAAACCATAGATAAAACAGAAACTATGGAAGTTAAAATTCGCAAAAGAGCCAGGGACAAAGCATTAACACTCTTAATTCATACCATTCAACAATCTGGCAAGTTGTTTTGTAAAGGGAAATCAGATTTCCCTCACCAAGTTTACACTGAAGCACTTCAAGAAACTTGGTTGTATATTTGTCGAAATATCGATAAATATGATCCAGTCAAAGGCAAGCTTCTAACTTGGGTTAATTTCATATTTGACAAAAAATTTAAGGATGCAATTAAAAATTACCGTCATGAACAGCAAACACAGTCATTAGATACTCCACTGAAAAATTTCTATTCCACTAATAATTATCATCTGACTCTCAAAGAAACTCTAGAGTCGCCTGAAACTGCCGTTTTTGAATATGAAGAAGTGCGACATTTTATTGCAGAAGATACTCATGGTGAATTCAAAAAGAGGCACATTAAAGAACATCCAGAGGCTAATTTTCAAGAAATAGCTTTACGCCGGTTGCAGGCACAATCCTGGCGACAGATGTCTGATGAATGGGGTATTGTTGTGCCAACACTGTCGAGTTTTTATGAAAGATCGATAGAGTATTTTACTCCGCATTTTAAAGAATACTTGGATAAATAGGAGACAATCAACTATGAGTTCCCTAATTAAAAATGTGACATTTACAGCTCCAATAACGATGGAAGCTTATCGGCTAGCTGAACAGTTTAGTCGTGGTCAAAAAGATAGCGAAAAAGCACAACAAATTCGTCTCAATACACTGGCAGTATATGCTGTTAATTTCTACTGCCAGTGTATGGAAATAGAAACAGAATTAGACAAAAGTTATAGTTGGAATTCTGCCTCACGACTGTTGATGAATGTCGCTGATTTACAAATAAAAAATGTAGGGAAATTAGAGTGTCTTCCTGTGTTGCCAAATACTAGAACTTGTCATATATCATCTGAGGCTTGGAATAACCGTATTGGTTATGTGGTGGTGCAAATTGATGAAGAAGCTTGGGAGGCAACATTATTAGGATTTGTTGAAAAAGTGACAAAAGAAGAGTTATCCCTGAACCAGTTGAATTCTTTAGAAGATTTACTTGATACTCTAGAACCCGTACCAGTAGTTTCTAGTTTTAAAAATATCATTTCGGAACTAGAACAGGGGTTGGTGCGCTTAAATCAATGGTTTGACGGTTTGTTTGATGGCGGATGGCAACCGGAAAAATTAGTCTTTGCTAGTGCTTTTCGTTCTGTCCGCAGTGCTGATGAACTAGAAGTCAACGCTGCGAAGGTGATTAGATTAGGGATGCAAATGCCCGAACACCACGTTACCTTGATTGTTAGGCAGCGAAAACTCTCGGAGGAAGAAATCGATATTCGCCTGCGGCTTTATCCGGGAAATGATTCTCTTTATCTTGCAGATGGGGTAAAACTTACTGTACTTGATGAATTTGGTGAGCCAATTCCTACCTTGGAAGCTGAAGCAAAAAAAGTAGATAACTGGCTACAACTACAGTTTACGGCTTCCCCTGGAGATCAGTTTTGTGTCAAAGTGACTTTAGAAAAAAACAGCATTACTGAAAAATTTGTGATTTAATGAACATGCCTCAGTTCCTCTCCTTGTCACGGAAAAATCATTACATCTACCCAACACTGTCATGGATAAAGTTGTTGTCCTCAACTTCGTGGTTGGAGATTTTCAGCGAGGTTTCACCGTCACCCTCCAAATAGGTGAAGAAGGTGCGTCCTTATCAGCAGGAACTTCCGGCGGATTACCTCCATGCCCAAATTTGCCTCAATTTTATAAAAAATGGCAACAGGCTCATCACCACCAAGTTTCACGAGCCATTAAACCAAAATTTGGAGTCACCAATGCTTCCATCAACACAGAACAGGCGGTGGGTGCAGCTGTTGCTCTGCGAAATCAGCTCAATACTTGGTTCAATCAATCTGAGGAATTTCGCCTGATTCGTGAAAGATTGAAAGAAATATTACACCGCGATGACACAATTAGGATACTCTTACAAACAGAAAATTCACAGTTGCGACAACTTCCTTGGCACCTCTGGGACTTCTTTGAGCGTTACCCCAATGCTGAGCTTGCTCTAAGTACGACGACTTTTGAAGCACCTGCTACAGTAAAAAATACGACTCCGAGAGAAAAAGTCCGCATCTTAGCTATTTTAGGCGATCGCACAGGAATTGATATCGACACAGACCGCCAGTTACTACAAAAAAATTTAGCCAGTGCTGAAATCGTCTTTCTGGTTGAGCCATCTCGCCAAGAATTAAACGAGAAACTGTGGGATAATTCAGGTTGGAGTATTCTGTTTTTTGCTGGGCATGGTGAAACGGAAGACGATACAGGCAAGATTCATATCAACTCCTTGGAAAGTTTAACCGTTCCTGAATTAAACTACGCTGTCACCGCAGCCATACAACGAGGCTTACGCTTGGCAATCTTCAACTGTTGTGATGGCTTAGGATTAGCACAACAGTTAGCATCTTTGCAACTTCCGCAGGTGATAGTTATGCGGGAACCCGTTGCAGATAAAGTTGCACAGGAGTTTTTAAAGTATTTTTTGGCTGCTTTTTCCAGTGGAAAACCTCTGTATCTAGCAGTGCGACAAGCACGGGAACGCCTAGAATGGTTAGAAAATCTATTTCCCTATGCCAGTTGGTTGCCTGTAATTTGCCAGAATCCCGCAGAATTACCACCAAAATGGATAGATTTGGGAGATACTCCTCGTTTCCCTTACAAAGGGTTATCTGCTTTCCGAGAAGAAGATAAATCGGTGTTTTTTGGACGGGAAGTTTTCACACACCGGCTATTAGAAGCGGTGAAAAATAAGCCGATAGTGGGGGTGATTGGACCAAGTGGTAGGGGTAAATCTTCGGTGGTGTTTGCTGGACTGATTCCTTATCTACTTAAGGAACCAGACAAATGGCAAATTGCCGATTTCCGTCCGGGAAAGCATCCCTTGGATGCCCTAGCTGCAGCACTTGTGACTATGCAATCAACTCAGGCGGATGCTGGGAATGAGGAAGAACGTCAGACAAACCAAGCTGCTCGCCTGTTTCAAATTCACCAACTAGCAACAGAACTGCGTTCAAACAAAGATGCTTTAACTCAATTTATAGCTAGGATATCATTAACCAATCCTAAATCGATTTTGTTAGTGGCTGACCAATTTGAGGAACTCTACACCCTCTGCCCAGATTTTGAGGAACGCGAGAGTTTTCTAGATTGCTTATTGGCGGCTGTGTACGATGCACCTTGTTTCAAACTGGTGCTGACGCTGCGGTCTGACTTTTATGGCTATGCTCAATCTCATCGTGCTTTTAATGATGCCTTAGAAAATAATTGTTTGAACCTGGGACCGATGAATGAGCAGGAATTACAGGAGGCGATCGCACGTCCTGCACACTCCTGCGGTGTCACACTAGAGACAGGACTGATAGAGCGTATTCTCAATGATGTTGGTAAAAAACCACACAGAGAAGCAGAAAACTCGCAACACAAATCGTCACCAGACAAACTGCCTTTGCTGGAATTTGCCCTGAAACAGCTTTGGACAGAAGCAACAAAACACAGAGATCGCCAACTGACGAATCAGGCTTACGATGAAATTGGCGGGATCCAAGATGCGTTAGGGAAATACGCAGAGGAAGTATACGACAAAATCGCTCAAGAGTATCAACCAAAACAGATACGGCGAGTGTTCACACAACTGGTGCGTCCTGGGGAAACAACGGGAACAGAAGATACCCGCCGTCTAGCAACGCGCCAAGAGATAGGAGAAGAAAACTGGGAGTTGGTGACGCGCCTCAACAGTGAGGATATGCGTCTGGTGGTGATTGGTTATGACGAAGCAACCTCTGAAGAAACAGTGGAGGTGGTGCATGAGGCTTTGATTCTGGGTTGGGGACGCTTGAGGGAGTGGATGAAGAGCGATCGCGCTTTTCGCACTTGGCAAGAGCGATTACGAGGAGCAATACGTCAATGGGAGGTTACCAATAATGATGAAGGAGCTTTGTTGCATGGTGCATCTTTAGTAGAAGCTGGGGATTGGTTGCAACAGCGACAAGAGGAGATTAGTTCACCTGAGAGGATATTTATTGAGTTGAGTTTGGGGTTGCGCGATCGCCTGCGGCGAGAAGAGGAAGAACGCAGACAAAAAGAACTACAGCAGGAAAAGAAAGCGCGAAAAGCAGCTCAGACAAGAACTGGTGTCGCCATTGCTTCTACCATACTTGTGAGTGCAGCAGCTATTTTTGCTTTTCACCAGTGGAATGAAGTGCAAAAGCAGTACAAAAATGCCAAACTCCAGGCAGAGAGCAAAACAGCCAGTGGGATTTTGCAACTTGATGGGTTGATAGGGAACATCAAGGCAGGGAAAAAACTGCGCCAGTTGATACACTCAGGTGAAGCAGAACCCGAGATCAAGATGCAGGTCGTGACGGGGTTGCTACAAGTTGTTTACGATGTGAGAGAGCAAAACCGCTTCATTGGTCATAGCACTGGGGTTTATGGTGTCAGTTTCAGTCCCGATGGGCAGACCATCGCTTCTGCAAGTTCGGACAAAACTGTTAAACTCTGGAGATGGCATGGCAGCTTAGTTACCACCCTTCCTGCGGAACGCTACGCTAACACTGGACATAGCGATAAGGTTAATGGCGTCAGTTTTAGCCCCGATGGGCAAATTATCGCTTCTGCAAGTGTTGACAAAACCGTTAAACTCTGGAGACGGGATGGTAGCTTAATCACCACCCTGACTGGGCATAACGCTCCGGTTACTGGCGTCAGTTTTAGCCCCGATGGGCAAATTATCG